>CAJGCX010000122.1 GCA_904501895.1 Clostridiaceae bacterium | reverse complement strand
ATGGGCAGACTCCTTTGTGGTGCTGCTGTTGGTGCAACTGCTGACGTGCTTGACCGTGTAGCTGCTCTTGTTGAAGCAGGTGTTGATATGATTACTCTTGACTCTGCTCATGGTCATAGCCAGGGTATTATCAATGCTGTTGCTAAGGTTAAGGCAGCTTATCCTGACCTTCCTCTTATCGGTGGTAACATTGCAACTGCTGAAGCTACAAAGGCTCTTATTGATGCAGGTGCAGACTGCGTTAAGGTTGGTATCGGACCTGGTTCAATCTGTACAACTCGTGTTGTTGCAGGTATTGGTGTTCCACAGATTACAGCTGTTTATGATTCAGCAAACGAAGCTGCAAAGCATGGTATTACAGTAATTGCTGACGGTGGTATCAAGTATTCAGGTGAAATTGTTAAGGCTATTGCTGCAGGTGCTTCTGCTATTATGGTTGGTTCACTTGTTGCAGGTTGTGAAGAGTCACCAGGAGAGAGCGAAATCTATCAGGGTCGTCAGTTTAAGGTTTATCGTGGTATGGGTAGTATTGCTGCTATGAACAACGGTTCAAAGGACAGATACTTCCAGGCTAATAACAAGAAGCTTGTTCCTGAAGGTGTTGAAGGTCGTGTGCCTTACAAGGGACCTCTTTCAGACACAATTTATCAGCTTATGGGTGGTCTTAAAGCGGGTATGGGTTACTGCGGTTGTGCTACAATCGAAGAGCTTAAGACAAAGACAAAGTTCATCAGAATTACAAATGCAGGTCTTAAGGAAAGCCATCCTCATGACGTTTATATTACAAAGGAAGCTCCAAACTACTCAGGAAATATATAATTAAAGGAAATTAAAAAATGTTTGAAAACTTAATTGATTCTATCGGATTTATAAATAACACTGACCCTGAAGTAGCAGAAGCAATGGGTCTTGAGCTTAAAAGACAGAGAGAAAATCTTGAGCTTATTGCAAGTGAAAACATCGTTTCTCCTGCTGTTATGGCTGCAATGGGCAGTGTACTTACAAACAAATATGCTGAAGGCTATCCTGGAAAGAGATATTATGGTGGCTGTCAGCATGTTGACATTGTAGAAGATATTGCTCGCGACAGACTTAAGAAGCTTTTCGGTGCTGCTTATGCTAATGTTCAGCCACATTCAGGTGCACAGGCAAACATGGCTGTTTACTTTGCACTTATTCAGCCGGGTGACACAGTTATGGGTATGAACCTTGCTGAAGGTGGTCACCTCACTCACGGTTCACCTGTTAATATGTCAGGTAAATACTATAATTTTGTACCTTATGGTGTTGATGAAAACGGCTTCCTTGATTATGATGCTTTTGAAAAGAAGGCAAAGGAATGTCAGCCTAAGCTTATCGTAGCAGGTGCATCTGCATATCCAAGAACAATTGATTTTGAAAGAATGGCAAACATCGCACACAGCGTTGGTGCTTACTTCATGGTTGATATGGCTCATATTGCAGGTCTTGTTGCTGCGGGTCTTCATCCATCACCTGTACCTTATGCTGATGTTGTTACATCAACAACTCATAAGACTCTTCGTGGTCCTCGTGGCGGTATTATCCTTTGCAAGGATGATGAATTCGGAATGCAGTTTAATAAGGCTATTTTCCCAGGTACACAGGGTGGTCCTTTAATGCACATTATTGCAGGTAAGGCAGTTTGTTTTGGTGAAGCATTGAGTGATGAATTCAAAGCATATCAGCAGAGAGTTATTGACAATGCAAAGGCTCTTGCAGAAGGTCTTACAAAGAGAGGTATTAACCTCGTTTCAGGTGGTACAGATAATCACCTTATGCTCGTTGACCTTCGTTCAGTTGGTATTACAGGTAAGGAGCTTGAACACAGACTTGACGAAGTTCACATTACAGCAAATAAGAATGCTATTCCAAATGACCCTGAAAAGCCATTTGTTACAAGTGGTGTAAGAATCGGTACTCCTGCAGTTACAACAAGAGGTCTTGGCGTTGAAGAAATGGACAAGATTGCTGAATTTATCTATCTTGCAGCAACTGATTTTGAAAATCAGAAAGAGTACATTACAAATGGAGTTGCAGAAATTTGCAATAAATATCCATTATACGAATAATTCATAAGACAATGTCCCCACTGCATACAATGTAAAAAATGCAGTGGGGGAAATTATATGAAATTTACCAAAATGCACGGCGCAGGAAATGATTATATTTACATTGACAGCTTCACACAGGAATTGGAAAATCCTGAATTTTTATCCAAAAAATTAAGTGACCGACATTTTGGAATAGGTGCAGATGGGATTGTGCTTATAAAACCGTCTTTGAACGCTGATTGCTTTATGGATATTTATAATGCAGACGGCTCAAGGGCGCAGATGTGCGGAAATGCAATAAGATGTACTGCGAAGTACATATATGATAACAAAATTAAAAAGCCAACAATACTTGTTGAAACGCTCAGCGGTGTAAAGGCTGTTGAAATATGGGAAAAAGAAGGAATTGCAACGGGTGGCAGAGTAAATATGGGAAAACCCATACTCAGCGGTCATCAGATTCCCACACGATATGGTGCAAGTATTGTGAAAAATGAAAAATTGAATATTAATGACCGGATTTATGAAATAACTTGCTTATCGATGGGCAATCCCCATTGTGTAGTGTTTTGTAATGACATTGATAACCTCGATTTGCCGAAAATCGGTCCGTTATTTGAAAATCACGAAATGTTTCCCGAAAGAATAAACACAGAATTTGTTGAGATTTTAAATAAAAATCATTTTAAAATGCGTGTGTGGGAGCGTGGAAGTGGAGAGACCCTTGCCTGTGGCACAGGTGCTTGCGCCGTCGCAGTTGCAGGTGTGTTGAATGGATATTGTAATCAGAATGATGAAATACAAATTAAGGCAAAAGGCGGAGATTTAACGGTTATGTGGCACAAAAATAATAACGTGTATTTAAGTGGAGAAGCAATAACGGTCTTTACAGGAAATGTAGAGCTTTACGCGTAGGGACAGACGTCCTCGTCTGTCCGAAAAAAATTCTGCAATAGAGGTGTAAAAATGGATAAAAAACCTGTCCGAAAAAATATTCGATTGCAGGGTTACGACTATTCACAAGCAGGACATTATTTTGTTACAATATGTGTTGCTAATAGAAGGCCTATATTATCAAGAATAAAACCAAAGCGAGCAGGAACAGATTGTGATATCTGTCCGCGATATAACATCGAGCTTCTCCCTATGGGAATAGAAATTGAAAAAACAATTCAATATATAAACAATAATTATAAACAAGTAAAAATCGAAAAATATGTTATTATGCCCGACCATATTCATCTTATTGTAAATCTTGAAGGTAAAAATGATTTTGATACGGACAGACAAGGATGTCTGTCCCTACGCGATGTCATTAAGTACCTTAAATCATATACAACGCGTGAATACAGAAAGAGAACAGGTGATAAAAAATCTGTTTTATGGCAACAAAGGTATAATGACCATATAATTCGTAATGATGAGGATTATAATGAAAAATGGCAATATATTGATAATAATCCTTTAAAATATATTCTTCTATCGGAGGGACAATTATGAAAATAAATGACAATTTCTTAAAAATTCAGAGTTCTTACCTTTTCTCAAACATTGCAAAAAAGGTAAATGCTTATGTGGCAGCAAATCCTGACAAGCCAATTATCCGTCTTGGTATCGGTGACGTTACTCGTCCACTTGCAGGTGCTTGTATTGATGCTATGCATAAGGCAGTTGACGAAATGTCAAACGAAAAAACATTTATGGGTTATCCACCTGAATATGGTCACAAATGGCTTTTAGATGCTATTAACGAAAACGACTATAAGGCACGTGGAGTTGAGCTTGATAATAGTGAAATCTTCGTATCAGACGGTGCAAAGAGTGACTGTGGTAATATCGGTGACATCTTCTCAACAGATAATAAGGTTGCTGTTTGTGACCCTGTTTATCCTGTGTATGTTGACACAAACGTCATGAGTGGTCGTTCAGGCGACAAGACTGCAGAGGGCTGGAGTAACATTTACTATATGCCTTGTAATGCAGAAAACAACTTCTTACCTGAGCTTCCAAAGGAAAAGGTTGATATTATTTACCTTTGCTTTCCTAACAATCCTACAGGTATGGCTGCAACAAAGGACGAGCTTAAAAAGTGGGTTGATTACGCAAACGAAAATGGCGCAGTAATCCTTTTTGACTCTGCTTATGAAGCATTTATCACAGAAGAAAATGTTCCTCATTCAATTTATGAAATTGAGGGTGCAAAGAGTTGTGCTATTGAGTTCAGAAGCTTCTCAAAAACAGCAGGCTTTACAGGTGTTCGTTGTGGTTATACAGTTGTTCCTCACGACATTAAGGTTGACGGTGTTGAGCTTAATGCACTCTGGGCACGTCGTCAGGCTACAAAGTTCAACGGTGTTTCTTATATCACACAGAGAGCTGCAGAGGCTGTTTACAGTGAAGAAGGCAAAAAACAGGTTCGTGAAATCATTGCATACTATCAGAACAATGCAAAGATTATCTACAACGGACTTAAGGAATGTGGCTTTACAGTTTACGGTGCAGTAAATTCACCATATGTATGGCTCAAGACTCCTGACGGAATGTCAAGCTGGGAATTCTTTGACACACTTCTTGAAAATATTCAGGTTGTTGGTACTCCCGGTGAGGGCTTTGGACCAAGTGGTGAAGGATATTTCCGACTTACTGCATTCGGTTCAACAGAAAACACAATCAAGGCTGTTGAAAGAATTAAGAATTATTTTGCAAAATAAGATTTTCAGGGGATGCTTTTTGCATCCCTTTTTGTAATCACAATGTAAAATATTTGTAGTTGCGTAAAATGTGGACAATGTGTTATAATACTATCCATAAATTAGAAAGAAGGTAATTTTTATGAAAAAAATTATTTCAATTATCCTTGCTCTTGTT
>CAJGCX010000121.1 GCA_904501895.1 Clostridiaceae bacterium | reverse complement strand
TGATAACAAATCAGGTGGAGTACCTGCGAATGAAATCAGTGCTACCAACAATGAGTATGGGAGACCGCTCAAACGGAATGTATAGAAGTAAAGGATAGTTGCAAATGGCAACATACCGTTACCAAGAGAGTCAATAAGACCAACGATTGTGTTAATTAACAAGTACTTATTCTTAAGAACACCAAACATACCGTCCCAGAACTTAATCTGAACCTTTTCTTCGATTGGTGGCTGTGGAATTCTTTCCTTAATTCTACCTGCAAGACCCATTGTGAAAGCTGCTGAAATACAGAATGTTACAGGAATAACCCATCTGTAGAAATTAATATCAGCCCACTCGTGACGAAGCTCGCCAACAATTGCAGGAAGGATAATTGCAAGAATTGAGTTGAAAATGTGTGAAAGTTTTACAGGATAGCTTCGAACAAGGATTCTCTCCTGAAGGTTAGGGCTGATTCTCTTTGAACATTCTTCAAGAACGTTACCGAAACCGAATACGTTATATGTAGCGAAAAGAAGGTTAGCAACCCAAACACGAGTAGCAACGTCAGCAATGTTGTAAACAGGAAGCCAACCGATAAGGATAACCATTACGCACTTTGGAATAACGTCACAGTAAAGACCGTACTTATATCTGCCGTATTTAGGAATAAGCTTTTTACGCCAGAAGATATTACGAGCACCTACCCAACCTGAATACAGGAAGTGTGTACCGAAGGTCTTAAAGCACGCCGTGGCGTTCATACCCTCAAAGCTGTTAAGTGTTGTAATAAACCAACTTGACTGGTCAAATAATCTTGAATAGTCAAATAACAATGTGGATATACCAAATGCCATCATAAGACCATAAACAAGATATACTTTTCTTTCTTGCTTCTTTGGTAAGAAGCCCAAGTTATCACATACATACCACCAGATAAGGGCTGTAATATAACCGAGAGGCATATTAAGAAGACCAATAACTGAGAATGTGAGATAAGGCAACTTGTAGTGGTGCATAATGAGGAAACAGCTTGACCAGAAGCCGATATACTCAAGTGTTTTTGCACCTGTGTAGTTTGCGCCGACACCGATAACTACGTCCTTATATTCCTTGTAAGGAACATATTTACCCTCTGCCGGAGTGTTCCAATGAGTTTTGATTTCAGTACCAAAATCTTTTACTTTATCAATAAGACTCATTATTTCACTCTCCCTTTCTTTATATAATCGATTAATTATAGCACAAATAAAGATTAATAACAATGTGATTTCACTATTTATTTTCTCTTTGGTAAAAATAAACAAAAAAAGGGATTATCACTTATGCAATAATCCCTAAATCAAATTATTTTTCAAGTATTCTGAGTACCTGTGCTATGTCTGTAATCTCATAATCAATTTTCAAATTATTCTTGTTTTCTGCACCGTGTGGATTGTACCAACAGCAGAGAATATCGGCGTTGTTTCCACCCTTAATATCACTTGTAAGGGAATCGCCGATAATCATAACCTCGTCGTGATTGAATTTACCAATTTTTTCCTCAACAGCCTGAAAAAATTCAATTGATGGCTTTTCAAAACCGATTTTATCAGAAATAAATATATCATCAAAAATCTTATCAAGTCCCGACTGCTTAAGCTTTCTGTCCTGAGCTACAAATGTACCGTTTGTGACTGCATACTGCTTCACTTTTCCCTTGAGAAATTCAACAGTTTCGAGTCCGTTATCACAGAAGAAAACCTTATCACCAAGACGATACTGATATTCAAGATTAAAGTCATCAATTTTGTCAAAATCAATGCCTTCTGTCTGGAAAAACTCTTCAAATCGACCACGGAGCACCTGAGGTTTTGTAAGCTCACCTCGTTCAAGCATTTCCCAATACTTTCGGTTAATTTTGGAATAACGTGAAAGCATTTCATCAGTACATTCGCCCAAATGAAAAATCTCAAAGCATTTTCTAATACCATATTCTTCTGCTTTTCCAAAATCAAGAAGAGTTCCGTCAATATCCCACAAGAGTATTTTAATCATTTTATCCACCAATTACTCCAAGACCCTCAAGCAAGAACTTTACGCCCATAAATACGAGTACAAGTCCACCTGCAAGTTCAGCCTTATTCTTATACTTAGCACCAAATTTATGACCGATAAACACACCGACTGCAGAAAGAAGTGCTGTAATAACACCGATAAGCACAACTGCAATATAAACCTCTTTTGCTTCATAAGTAAGGGCAAATGCAACACCAACTGCAAGAGCATCAATACTTGTGGCAACTGCAAGTGCTGTTAATTCCTTAAGATTAAGCTTACAACCACATTCCTCACACACATCATCGTGGAATGATTCATAAATCATTTTACCACCGATAATACCAAGAAGGATAAATGTCACCCAATGGTCAATGCTTGTAATGTATTCTGCGAATTTTGAACCGATAAACCAGCCGATAAGAGGCATACCTGCCTGAAATCCACCGAAAAACAAGGCGATAAGTGCTGTCTGTTTATAATCTAATTTTCTCATATTAAGACCCTTACAGATTGCTACTGCAAAAGCATCCATAGCAAGACCTACTGCGATAATCACTAATTCTGACATAAAATTTCCTCCTGAAAAATCAAAAAGACCCAAGTATGGCGTAAACACCATACATGAGTCTTGTCATTTAATATAAGCCAGACCAAAAGGTCAGTATGTTGACTTATCACATATACAATATGCCGACTACTCCCTCACGAAGTAGTCAAATTATATCATTTCACAAGATATATGTCAAGAAATTTTCATACCCAAACGAAGCTTATCACTAATCATTGCAATAAATTCAGAGTTAGTTGGCTTGCCTCTTTCGTTATGAATTGTGTAACCGAAATATGAGCTGAGCACGTCAACATCTCCCCTATCCCATGCAACCTCAATTGCATGACGGATTGCCCTTTCAACTCGTGAAGAGGTTGTTGAATATCTTTTAGCGACTGTCGGATATAACACCTTAGTTACGGAGCTCATCATTTCACTGTCATTTATTGAAAGAATTATTGCTTCACGAAGATAGAGATAACCCTTTATATGAGCAGGGACACCTAACTGATGCATAATTTCGCTGACAGTTACAATCAAGTCGTTTGCTTCTCTTAAATTTCCTGTATTGTTTTTTACCTTTGACCAGCTTGTAAGCTGTGTCACACGCTGTGCAAGAATATTCACATCAAATGGCTTAAGGAAATAATAGTCAGCACCTGCTGAAAGAATTTCCTGTTCAAAACGTTGATTGTCTGACCCTGACATAACCATTATAAAAGGCTTATTCTTTTTCTTCGAAATCTCACTGATTACACCCAGCGCATCAAGATTTGACATAAATGCATCCATTACAGCAACATCATAATCCTCTGATATGATTTCATTCAAAGTAATTTTGCCATCCTTTGCAATTAATTTAACATTGCAGCCTGATGAACGAAGCACGCCTGCACAATTTCTACCGAATTCTGTTCCATCACCTGTTAATAATACTTTAATACTGTTTTCCATTCTGAAAACCTCCGTTTTATTTTAAAATCGTGTTCGATTTCTTATTTCTGCCATATTTTACCATATATGGTAATTTATGGCAATAGATTTTTCAAATTTACCTTTGAAAACTTTTCGACACCAATAATCGACAAAATAACAGAAATTCTTTTAAATGATTTCACAAAATGACGGACTACCTATTTTCTCCTGCAAAAAAATTGAATTATTTCATAAAATATTCAGTAATTTTTTTACTATAAAATAAATATTCAAGTTTATTTTTAACAATGATTTGAACTTTGAAATTGTTGAAAACCCTGTTGAAAATGTTTAAAAGTCGCAATATCAAGGGTTTTAAGGAAACTTTTTCCTGCATTTTGTAAAGTGCTTTTACTTTACACCGATTTTTAAGCATAAAAAAATGATGTATATACAATTGCATATACATCACTTATTTTGAAGGATAAAATTCAATTTTAGTTAATCTCTGCGAAGTGCTTCAATCGGTGGAAGATTTGCAGCACGTTTAGCAGGATAAACGCCGAAGATTATACCGATTGCAGAGGAGAAACCAACTGCAAGAAGTATTGTTTCAGGCTGTACATAAAGTGGCACTTTCATTATATGAGAAACAAGTGCTGCGGCGGCTACACCCAGAAGCAGACCGATTATACCACCAATAAGACAGAGGATAATCGATTCTGTAAGGAATTGGAACATAATTGTTCCTGTCTTTGCACCAAGTGCCTTTCTGATACCGATTTCACGAGTACGCTCTGTAATAGACACAAGCATAATATTCATAACGCCAATACCACCAACGATAAGTGAAATTGCACTTACGGCAGCGATAAAGATTGTGAAAACATTGATAACAGTATCAAGAAGGTCAATGTATGTTGCCATATTTGTTACAGCATAACAATCTTCTTTTTCATAGTTATCGTGTAATGAGCGTACATAGTTTATTGCTGCTTCACCGATTCCGTCAAGCATTGCTTCATCATATGCTGTAATCTGAATCATATCGTATCTGTTTGCCCTTGTGCCAAGCAAGGTTGCATTAACCGAAGCAGGCATTAAAAGCATACAGCTTGTCATCTGCATATTACCCATCATTGATGACATATTGTTCATCATTTCTTCAGAGTCAAGATTCATACTTGACATAATGTCAACAACACCAACAATTTTGATTGATACTGTAAGGTCGTTTGATGTGCAATAGACATACTCACCTACTACATCTCTTCTGCCAAAAAGCTGTAATGCACTTGTAACGTCGATAACGCCAACATTTTTACCTTCGAGATATTCTTCCTCAGTAAAAAATCTGCCGTATTGCAACGGTGTCTGCATAAGCATCTGCATATCAGTATTACAGCCGATACCCATAAGAATACCTGTGGCATTATTTGCTGACATCTGGCACATTGAAATTGACTGCATTGAAGCATATTGAACACCGTCAAGCTTTTTGATAGCTGCAATATCCTCATC
>CAJGCX010000120.1 GCA_904501895.1 Clostridiaceae bacterium | reverse complement strand
TACAAGTCAGGTGCTTTGCGATGCAGGTGGCATTTATACACTCTCAAAACAGCCTGATTCAGTAATCAGTGGTAACTATATCCACGATATTACACTTCCTGAATGGGCAGACTATGCAACAAGTGGTATTTATATGGATGAGCAAACAGCAGGATACACTGTTGAATACAATGTAATTGAGCACGGTTGGGGTGTTGGCAGAAACCGAAACGGTGAAAATAATTACAGAGAAAATACAATATACATTGATAAAAAATGGCATCCTTATATTGCTCCGATTAAGAATAATGCAGGTATAAATAAAAATTTTGATGTTTATGCTAAACTGTTTTATTAATATTTGTAAGACATAATAATTAACCCAGGTACAATTAATGTACCTGGGTTTTTAGCATATTTTTGTATTTAATTATTTGAAGTAACGGTTCAAAAGACCTTCAAAAGCCTTACCGTGTCTTGCCTTGTCACAACAAATGGCTAATTATAAACGATTTTAAAACCTATCACACAATCTCATCACACAATTTTTATATATAAAATGGGGTGATTATATACTCTATTTTATGACACAAGCAAGGGTGATTAAGTTTCATCCGTGCTTAGAAATTATTTAATAGAATTGTATCTTGCTAATACAAGGTCGATTATTACATATGTTCTAAATTCCATATTAAATTTGGTTTATAATTTTTTCTTGTTCTTTTTCATTTTTGCACTAAAGTACAATGTAATTGCCAAAAAATAGTTCTATAATAAAGATGATGTATTGTAAAATAATGCATCAAATATCTCTAAAAAATATAGGAGAGTGGATATTATGAAAAAATTTCTTGCAATTATGTTAGCACTTGTAATGTTATTGACACTTGCAGCATGTGGCGGAAACAAAGACAACAATGGTGGCGAAACACCATCAGGTAATGATGTAGAACAGACAACTGATGCTCCAAAGGTAACAGGTCTTGCAACAGGTGAATGGGAAAACAACGAAGGTTCATTTGCAGTAGCACTTGTAGGTGCAGAGCTTTTCGATGATGAAGACGGTGCAAAGGCAATTCGTGTGTACATCGATTTCACAAATAAGGAATCAAGCTATACAACAAGCTTTGCTGATGAAAAGGATGAAGTTACACTTACTCAGAACGGTGAAGAGCTTGACGACACATATGCTGTTTACGGTGAGGATGTTGCTGAAGTTGATAATTACAAGAAGAACATCCGTCCTGGCGTAACAATCCGTTGTGCTTACGAATATGCACTTAAGGCAGAAACAGGTAAGGTTGGATTTGAGCTTACAGCAAAAAGACAGGATGCTCCTGTTATTACATACGAATTTGACCTCGCTTCTCTTCCGGGTGCACCAAAAGAAGCATTTGTAGCAAAGGAAATTGCAGCTCCTGATTTCAACAACGGTTGGCCTGAAAGTGGTCAGATTGCACACTATTACACAGGTAAGGGAATGCACGATTTCACAATCAAGAATGCTGAATTTGTAGATGGTACAAGAGATACAAAGCTTATCAGAGTATTCTTTGAATTCACAAATAATACTGAAGATGCAACAGATTTATTTGATGCTATTGACCTTAGAATTTTCCAGGATGGTATTCAGCTTTTAGAGGGTCAGTCAGCACAGCTTTGTGAAACAGACCTTGCTTTCTCAAACGATGTTGAACCTGGTCAGACAGTAACAGTTTCTAATGTATATATTCTTACATCAGATTCTCCTGTTGAAGTTGAAGCAAACGACATCTGGAATGACACAGGTGTTGCAAAGCAGTTCAAGGTTCAGTAAATTATCAGTTTAATTTTATCTACCGTGGCGGAGAAATCTGTCACGGTTTTTTAATTTCTGCACTAAAGTACAATTCACAAACGCAAAGTTGGTGATACAATATAATTGAAAACAAGTATGTGTTTGGATGTGATTATATGAAAAAATTGATAATATTTGCTCTTGTATTAGTTTGTTTAGTGTCGATATGCATATTTGGTTTAATTAAATTTAACTCAAATAAAATTGATACTACAACACCAATTTTTGAAACACGGAATATAAAGAGCATTACACTATTTCGACTTCCTGATAATATAGATGGTGTCGAAGTGCCTATGGAATATATGGAAGAAATTACAGCATGGATTGGAACTTTTACCGTTGGTAAAAAAACTGAAGATGTATTGTGCGGAGCGAATATGGTCACATTTAAAATTGAATATTTTGATGGTACAGTTATCACAAGTGGTACGGATACAACAACGATTGATGGTGTTATATATTATATGAATAAGGGACGAGAACCTGATTGCATCAATAAATTGTTTGCAGAAAATAACATAGAAGAATAAAATTCCATTTATTATATTTGATTTTTGTACCAAAGTACGATGCTACAATAAAGTAATTTGGATATAATACATTAAAAGGGGAGAATTACTATGAAAATATACAACGAGCAGGAAATTAGAAATGATTACCATAAACTAACAAAAACATTAAAAGAGAAAAACATTTCAATCACTACTATGGAAAGTTGCACATCAGGACAACTTGCATCTCTTATAACAGACACAGAAGGTGCATCAGGCATTATGAAAGGTGCTTTTGTCACATATAGTAATGAAGCAAAAATAATGCAGGGAGTACCGGAAGAAATAATCGATAAATATTCAGTATATTCAAAAGAAACTGCTTGTGCTATGGCTGATGCTTGTCGTAAAACATACAATGCTGATATCGGTGTTGGTGTAACAGGTTCAATGGGTAATGTTGACCCAGCAAATGCTGAAGCTTCAGTACCGGGACAAGTTTGGTTTGCTTTCAGCACAAAAGATAAGATTTATGATTTTTATCTTGACCTTGAACCTCAACCAACACGTTTTGCTTATAAAATGGCTGTTGCCAAAGAAATAGTAGAC
This sequence comes from Clostridiaceae bacterium, assembly GCA_904501895.1. Classification (GTDB taxonomy): domain Bacteria; phylum Bacillota; class Clostridia; order Oscillospirales; family Acutalibacteraceae; genus Fimenecus. The sequence continues at coordinate 2,138 of CAJGCX010000120.1, read as the reverse complement.
GAACTCTTTAAGCTAATATGATTTCCGAAAAACGACAGGTGAAAATCTAGTCGTTTTTTTAATTTCTGCACTAAAGTACAATGTATTTTCCTTTAATGTTTTATATAATTAAAGTGGAATATAACAGAATTGCAAATATTTTCTGTAATTAACTGGTTAAGGAAGATTGAAATGAAAAATTTGAAAAAACTTACTTTATTACACTCAAATGATATGCACGGTGACTTTCTTGCAGAAGAGATTGACGAAAACCTTGTTGGTGGCGTATCAATGCTTTCAGGATACGTTAATAAGGTAAGAAATGAAGAAAAAAACACTCTTTATTGTATTGCAGGTGATATGTTCCGTGGTTCAGTTATTGACTCTGAATTTCAGGGGCTTTCAACTATCGAAATTATGAATATGTTAGCACCTGATGTTGTTACATTGGGAAATCACGAGACTGACTATGGTATTGCTCATTTGCTTTTTATCGAGAAATGTGCAAAATTCCCCATTATCAATGCAAACTTACATATCAAAACAAATGGGGCAAGACTTTTCAATTCTCATAAGATTATTGAGGTTGATGGTATGAAAATCCTCTTTATAGGTATTCTTACCGAAGAGGTACTTTCACAGACAAAGAATGACGGTATTATAGGTACTTTTGTTGATACATATGAAGCAGCAGAAGAAGTGGGAAAAATTTGTAATGCATACAATGCAATTGACATTGATTTTACTGTTCTTCTTACACATATCGGTTTTGAAGAGGATAAAAAGCTTGCTGCACAGCTTGACCCTGCTTGGGGTGTTGATGTAATCGTTGGTGGACATTCTCATACATTCATTGACGAACCTGCTATTGTGAATGATGTTGTTATTGTTCAGGCAGGTACAGGTACAGACCAGATTGGCCGTTTTGACATTGTGATTGATACAGATAACAACTGCATTGACAGTTATACTTGGAGTACAGTTCCAATTAACGAAGAACATTGTCCGAGAGATGAGGCACTTGAAAAGACACTTAAATTCTACAAGTCAAAAACTGATGTTAAATACAGCCGACTTGTAACAAGATTTAAGAAACAGCTTACTCATCCCGAACGCACACAGGAAACTGCCCTTGGTGGTTTATTCTCCGATATTATGCGTGAAAGTCTTGGGCTTGATATTATGCTTCTGGGTTCAGGCAGTGTCCGTAGTACAGAATTAGGACCGATTGTTCTTTTCTCTGACCTTTGTGAGTGTTTCCCTTATGATGATGCAGCTTATATGATTAAAGTAACAGGTGCGCAGCTTAAGAAAATGATTAAGCATATGGTTCGTGACGAGGTCTGGGCAGGGGAACATTGTGAATTTTATCAGCTGTCATCAGGATTAAGAGTTACATATGACCGTGCAACTCACGAATACACAAAATTTGATTTTAACGGTGAACCTCTTGATGATGAAAGGGTTTACAAGATTGGACTTCAGCAGTTCCATTTCAATAATTTAGAAGATTTCTTCGCAATTTCACTTGATGAAGTTTCAGAAAATGGTAAACCTGTTGTTATCTCAACATCATGTCGCAGCATTTTTGATGAATACCTTTCAAATCATCAGAATCTTGATCGTGAAGTAACAGGCAGACTTGTAATTATATAAAATGAGAAAGAAAAAACGTTTCAGAAGTAATGGCGGATTTTTCATAGCCTTAGGATTCAATTTGATATTCAATCTTGAATGGACAATTCCCGCATGGATATTTTTAGCACTTTATTTTGTTCTTGATATCTCAATATGGTGGTTCATTGGAGCAATGATTATATGGGTTTCAATAATTGCACTTTATACTGCGTTTTTATGTTGGGTTTCAAGGGCTTCTAATACTCCCGAAATCAAAAAGGAGAATAAAAATCCATATTCTTCAAAAACAGTTATTCCAAAACCAAATATTGGAGGCGATAACAATGAAAATGTTTAAAAAAATTGTTGCATTGATTCTTTGTTTGGCATTTCTTCTTTCCTTTACTGCTTGTGGTGACAAAAATGGTGGAGAAGCACCATCAAAAACAGAATCTACAACAGAAAATAAACAGAATGATAAGGATGTTGTTAATAAAGAAAATGATGGTGACGACCTTCTTATAACTCTTTATCCTGAACAG
>CAJGCX010000119.1 GCA_904501895.1 Clostridiaceae bacterium | reverse complement strand
TAAACTCCGCCGTATTTACCGAAGTAACCGTTTTTGTCAGGGTAATTGTTAAAATAAGTATCAAAATCAACATTGTTTAAAATCATATAAAAAACTCCTTAAATTCAAATTCATTTTGCGTTTTGCACTTTGCATTTTGCATTTGAAATTCGCCATCGTTTTGTTAATAAAATCATATAATCACCTAAAAAATAAAGTCTGCCCCAAAAATATGGGACAGACTGTAAAATCTGCGGTACCACCCAAATTCGTGTCATAAAACACGCACTCACTGTGTACTTTCATACACTCAGCACTGTAACGGTTGCTCTCCGTCGCACCTACTCGTTATCACTTTCAGCTTGCCCTCAAAAGTCCATTCATTGAAAATCTTAATGCTGTATTTCCACCAACAACAGCTCTCTGAAAATAAGAAAAAATCAATTACTACTCTTTCTCACAGGTTTCTTGGTTAAATATTAACTTAAAAGAATTTTATCACCACAAGGGGATAATGTCAATAGAAAATTTGTATTAGTTGTAATATAAATTATCGTTTTTCTTGTATGGCTCGTATGTTGCATTTGTACCGATTTTACGAAGAGTTTCCTTGTCAGTATCGGATAATACAACTGTTGCATGCACGTCACAGCCCTTTAATCCGTTGATTGCTTCAAGTGCCTGTTTTGCAAGAGGATTCATTGTAGCACAGATTGAAAGAGCAATAAGGATTTCATCAGGATGAAGGCTTGTATCAAGCTCGTGCATTTTCACCTTCAATGCCTTGATAGGCTCAAAAACAGTAGGTGAAATAAGTAAAATTTCATCACCGATATTTGCAAGTGCCTTAAGTGCATTCAAAAGCATTGCTGATGTTGAATTAAGAAGGTCAGATGCTTTACCTGTAATAATTCTTCCGTCGTGAAGCTCAATTGCAGTAACAGGAGCATTTGTCTTTTCTGAAATGTTAAGTGCATTTGAAACAACAGGTCTGTCATCAGTGCTGATATTCAACTGTCTCATAATAAGCTCAATTTTATAAAGCTCATTTGAAACATTTTTGTTGTTTTTCTGCTGTACAAGGTAGTTGCAATGACGACGAAGAATTTCCTTCTTTGATGCCTTTAAAACAACATCCTCATCAATAATGCAGTTACCTGCCATGTTAACACCCATATCAGTAGGTGACTTGTATGGTGACTCACCATAAATTTCCTCGAAAATTGTGTTAAGCACAGGGAAATTCTCTACATCACGGTTATAGTTTACTGTTGTAACGCCATAAGCCTCAAGGTGGAATGGGTCAATCATATTAACGTCGTTAAGGTCAGCGGTTGCAGCCTCATAAGCAAGGTTTACAGGGTGCTTAAGTGGTAAATTCCAAATAGGGAATGTTTCAAATTTTGCATAACCTGCTTTAATACCAAGCTGATGCTCGTGATAAAGCTGTGAAAGGCAAACTGCCATTTTACCACTACCGGGACCAGGTGCAGTAATAACAACAAGTGGATGTGTTGTTTCGATATAGTCATTTTTACCGTATCCGTTTTCACTTACAATAAGCTGAACATCAAGTGGGTAATTTTCAATAGGATAATGACGATAAACTCTTATGCCAAGATTTTGGAGCTTCTGTTCAAATGCAGTAACAGATGGTAATGCTGAATACTGTGTAAGTACAACACCACCAACATAAAGACCAAATCCGTGATAAATATCAATAAGACGAAGTACGTCAAGGTCGTAAGTAATACCAAGGTCACTACGGATTTTGTTCTTTTCAATATCCTTTGCACAGATTGCAATAATGATTTCAGCATCATCCTTTAACTGGAGAAGCATCTTCATTTTACTGTCAGGCTTAAAGCCAGGAAGCACTCTTGCAGCATGGTAGTCATCGAAAATCTTACCACCAAATTCGAGATAAAGCTTACCACCGAATTTGCTTATTCTGTCCTTGATATTCTCCGACTGCATACGGAGATATTTGTCATTGTCAAATCCTAATTTACGCATAATCTACACCTACAAAATATATACTGAACATTAATTTTCTCTTTTGATTTCAACTGTTTCTTTATTGTTAAGCCATGCAACAACAAGTGCATATGTTGCTGAAGCTATAGGCACACCCAAAAGAATTCCTAAAATTCCACCTAAATTACCACCGATAACAACTGCAAGAAGCACGAGAATACCGGGGAGTCCTACTGACTTACCAACAATTTTAGGATAGATAAAGTTGTTGTCAATAGCCTGAAGAATAAGGACGAAGATAAGGAATAATAAAGCTTTTAGAGGGCTTTCCATAAAGATTATAAAGCAACCTATAAATTCTCCGATAAACGGACCAATTACAGGAATAAGTGCTGTAACACCGATAATTACAGAAATAACAGCAGCATTTGGGAAACGGAAAATACTCATACCGATAAAGCAGAGAATTGCAAGGAAGAATGCATCTGTAACCTGACCTGTAATGAAATTTGCAAAGGAATCCGAAGCTACGGAGCACACATTAAGTGTGTTATTGTAAATCTTTTCAGGCATAATTTTCTGGAGTAATCTTTTTGCAAAGCTACCGATTTTTTCCTTTTCAGCAAGAATGTAAACGGCAATAATAAAACCGATTGCAAAATTAGCAATACCTGAGAAAACTGAAGATGTAATACCGAGAGTTGTATTTAAAATATCACTAGCGCCATCAAATGTGAATATTTTTTCAGCCATATCGGTAATTGTGTTAATGTTGAATTTTGGATTATGAAGAATTTCTGTGCTGATATCAAGTCCAAATCGAAGTACCACATCGTCAATCCACTTAACAATGCTTTCGTAATAAACAGGGACTCTTTCGATAATCAGCATAATGGAATCGTGAAGCTGTGGAATGATAATGAATAAAAGAAGCACAATAAATCCGAAAGTAAGAATAATGGTTGAGATAAGACTCAGTGGTCTTAACATTTTGTTAGTAACCTTGTTTTCACTATTCTTTAGTCCTTTGAAAACATTGTTTTCCAAAAGAGTCATAGGAATATTAAGAATGAATGCAAGACAGAAGCCCACAATTGTAGATGCAAATACTGCTAGACAAGTGCTGAAAAATGATGCAACTGACGATAAATTCTGTGAAAGAGTAAAAAGTACAATTGCAAAGGTTATTATTCCAAGAATTTTCTTAATATTTTTCTTTGATAAATCCATTTCCGACTCCTTTTTGAAATTCAAACATACAATGAATATTATATATTATATTTTTCATAAAAGCAATACAACAAACTTAAATGTGAAGTAAAATTTCTTTGTCAAATGTTGTTGAAAATATATAAAAAGTAGGGCGGGGTCTTAACCCCGCCAAAACAGTATAAATATGAAATTTATTTGTAATGAGGTAAAAATTAAACCAAATCATCAAAAAGGTGAATATTCTTCTTTTCAGCCTTAAGCTCACCGTTCTGAATCTTCTTGATAACCTCAACGATTCTGTCGTTGATTGGTGTCTTTACATTGTACTTCTTACCGAAATCACAAACAACACCATTGATTGCATCAACCTCACAAGGCTTGCCCTTCTTCAAGTCCTGAAGCATTGATGGTTCAATATCTCTGTGTTTTTTAAGTGCAATAGGGAGAAGGAACTGTGCAAATGCACGCTTAAAAGCGTTTTTCCAATAGAAAAGTCCAACGATATTTTTGCCTTGAACAGGTGCAAATTCAACACCTGAAGCGTGACCAACATCAATAATTTCCTTCATACAACGAACAGCAACCTTCTGACCGTCCTTGTCTTCAGTAACATCACCGAAAACGCCACCCATAACTGTGCCAAGACCTGAGAATGTTGAGTTGATTAAAAGCTTTGACCAACGAGCACCCATAAGGTTTTCTTCCTCGTGAACAGGACACATCATTTCAAGTAATTCCTTAACCTTTTTAAACTGCGCATCTGTAATTCCCTTCATCTTACCCATGTGGAATGAAAGAGAATCCTTGTCACTTGTAAGCTCACAAACACCTGGCTCAATAAGTGCTGCACCCCATTCAACTGCACAGCCCATTGTATGCTCAGTGCCGATAATTTCAGCAATTCCTGGCTCAGGAATACCATTCTGAAGTGTTACAACAACGCCGTCATCAGTAAGATAATCCTTGAGCATTGTCACAACTTCCTTGTTGAATAACTGTTTTGTAAGAAGCACAATAACATCATATTTGCCTTCCATCATATCAGGAGTAATAGCATTCACAGGCACTGTCATATTAACTGTACCTGTAATTTTAGCACCATTTGTGTTAAGAGCCTCAACATGTGCCTTGTTTCTGTTGATAAGGTCAACCTGACCACCATTTTTTGTAATAAATGCACCGAGTACAGTACCCAATGAACCTGCACCGTAAATTGCATATCTTGCCATATAAAAACCCCATTTCAAATGTGTTATTTTTATCAAACTTATTATATACTCTTTCGATGAAATTTTCAATAAGAAATATAGAACAGAATTTCACATTTTATATGGTATTTATATTTTTGTTATGTTATAATAAATATGATTATAAATTTTGGAGTTGCAATATGAAAATTTTAGCAATTGATGGTAACAGCATATTAAACAGAGCCTTTTACGGTATCCGCGCTCTCTCTACAAAGGATGGCAGATTTACAAACGGTATATATGGCTTTTTAACAATTTTAATGAAGCTTTCTGATGAGGTAAAGCCTGACGGTGTAGCTATTGCATTTGACCTTAAAGCACCAACCTTCCGTCATAAAATGTATGATGGATACAAGGCTAATCGTCACGGAATGCCACCTGAATTGGCTGAACAATTACCTGTACTCAAAGAGCTTTTAACAGCCTTGGGATATAAAATTCTTTCACTTGAGGGCTATGAGGCTGACGACATTTTAGGCACAGTTGCAAAAATGTGTGAGGACGGAAATGAATGTTATATTGCAACAGGTGACCGTGACTCATTTCAATTAATCCGTGATAATGTTACGGTTTTGCTTCCTCATACAAAAATGGGTACAACTACAACTGAAATATACACTCCTGCAAGAATTATGGAGGATTATGGTGTAACTCCTGTGCAGATGATTGATATAAAAGCACTTCAGGGTGATGCTTC
>CAJGCX010000118.1 GCA_904501895.1 Clostridiaceae bacterium | reverse complement strand
GTGAAGGCGAAAGAGAAAGAATTCAGGTATTCGAAGGAACAATCATTGCTCGCAAGGGTGCTGGTGTTTCTGAAACATTCACAGTACGTCGTGTATCATACGGTGTTGGTGTTGAAAGAGTATTCCCTGTTAATTCACCAAACGTTGCTAAGGTAGAGACAGTAAGACGCGGTAAGGTTCGCAGAAGCAAGCTCTATTATCTTCGTGACAGAGTTGGTAAGGCTGCTAAGGTTAAAGAGCAGATATAATCGAATCGTCAAAACAAGGCAGAGAGCAATCTCTGCTTTTTGTTTATACTTTGTAACCACTTCTTAATTCTTGGTTACGATTTATTCAGCGATTACTTTTCAATTTTATTACGCGTAGTGGCAGGCTTCCACGCCTGCATTTTGGAGGGATTCTAATGGACTGGACAGAAATTAAAATAGAAATCGATGCTGAAAATATTGATAAGGCTGCCGACATTGCTTCAATGGCTGTGCCTTACGGCATTTATATTGAAGATTACCGAACACTTGAAGAGGAAGCATGGGAAATTGCAAACATTGACCTTATTGATGAGGAATTACTTGCAAAGGACAGGACAAAGGGTTGTGTGCATATTTACATCTCACCTGAAGAAAACTATAAAGAAGCAATTTCATTCTTAACTGAAAGATATGAAAGTGAAGAAATTCCTCACACAATCGAATACAAGGCTTGTAAAAATGAGGATTGGGAAAACAACTGGAAAGAATACTTCAAGCCTATAAAAATAGGTGAAAAGCTTCTTATAAGACCTTTGTGGATAGATGATTATGATGCAGAGGGCAGAGCTGTTTTAAGCATTGAGCCTGGTCTTGCATTCGGTAGTGGTGGACACAACACAACTCGTCTTTGCCTTGAAACACTTGAAAAGCACGTAAAAGAGGGCGACAGTGTCCTTGACTGTGGCTGTGGTAGTGGTATTTTATCAGTTGCTTCACTTTTAATGGGTGCTGACAATGCAACAGGTGTTGACATTGATAAACTTGCTGTAAAAACAGCTATTGAAAATGGTAAGGTTAATGGCTTTGAAGCACCAAAATACAATATTCTCAATGGTAACCTTGTTGATAAGGTAACAGGTACTTTTGATGTTGTTGTTGCAAATATTGTTGCTGATATTATCATTCTCTTCTCATCACAGGTTGGTGAATTTCTTAAGGATGACGGTGTTTTCATCACATCAGGTATTATTGAGCCTCGTGAAGAAGAGGTAACGAAGGCATTTTGTGAAAATAACTTTGAAATTGTTGAAAGATACGAAGACGGTGGATGGCTCTGCTTCGTTTGTAAAAAGAAATAAGGTGTAATTATGCTTTTTATTGAATATCCAAAATGTACAACATGTCAGAAGGCAAAGAAATTTCTCACAGATAATAATGTGAATTTCACAGCTCGTCATATTAAGGAAGATAATCCGACTTATGATGAATTGAAGCTTTGGTATGAAAAAAGTGGTTTACCATTAAAGAAATTTTTCAATACAAGTGGACTTTTGTACAAATCAATGGAATTAAAAAATAAGCTTCCTGAAATGAGTGAGGAAGAGCAATTAAAACTTCTATCAACTGACGGAATGCTCGTTAAAAGACCAATCTTGATTACAGATACTAAAATTCTTGTAAGCTTTCGTGAAAACGAATGGCTTGACGCAATAAAATAAATTTTTACCGTCTCTTTTAGAGGCGGTATTTTTGTATTGAAATATTAAACATTATCAAATATAATAAAGTAAAGGAGTGGTTTTATGAGAAAATTTATTTCACTTTTACTTGCTTTTACATTGATTTTCACATTGTTTGGATGTTCAAAATCAAATATAGAATCAAAAGAAGATTACAACAATTCTAACCCAAAAGAAATGAGTTTTATAACTGTTAAAGACGGTTATCTTGTTAAGGAAAATGGTGAAAAAATTGTACTTAAGGGTATTAATTTAGGTAATTGGCTTTTATGGGAAACTTGGATGGGCTTCGTTCCTGAATATACTGATGATTGGGGCTATTTTGACACACTTAAGGTGTTCGTTGAGCGATTTGGTGAAGAAAAAGCAAATGAAATTGTGAAAATATTTGAAGATAATTTCATTACAGAAGAGGATATTGCTCAAATCGAAAAATTAGGCTTTAACTGTGTTCGTGTACCATTCTGGTATCGTAATTTTATGACAGAGGATTTAGAATGGCTTACTGAAAATCACAATGATAACAGAGGTTTTCAAAAGCTGGATTGGCTCATATCGACCTGTGAAAAATACGGTATTTATGTAATGCTTGATTTACATGGTGCACCGGGTGGACAGAGTATGAATCATTGCACAGGTAAAGCTGGTAGAAATGAGCTTTATGAAAATGAGAAAATGATGAATGCGACTGTTGAACTCTGGCGTGCAATTGCAGAACGCTATAAGGAGGATAAAACCGTTGTTGCATACGACCTTTTAAATGAACCACAGAATAACGGTGGATATGAGGGCGATTACTCGTGGACATCAGAAAGTGAAGAAGCAGTTTCTCGAACAAATAAAGCCTATGACATTCTTTATAAAGCAATCCGTGAAATAGACAAAAATCACATAATTTCATTTGAGGGTATATGGTCAACAACAGTTTTACCAGACCCCGATGAGATGGGATATGAAAATGTGCTTTATCAATTACATTTGTACGACAGTGAAAAGGGTATGATTCGTTATCGTGTAAAGGAGCTTAAAACTGCACGAAAGGATTGGGGAGTTGCAGTAATTGTCGGTGAATACAATAATCATGAGTGTGAGGAGTATGCTCAAAAGCTATATGCAAGAAATGATATAAGTCGAATTAAGTGGACATACAAAACATATAACGCTGGCTCAACATGGGGAATATTTAATAAGGATGTTGAGCGTATAGACATTAAAACAGCATCCTATGAAGAAATAATCACATTTATCCTCGAAAACACTAAAACAGATTTATTTAAATTTAATGCAGAAGAAATGGCAATTCTTAGATAGTTTTTATTGATTATTGAACTTTTTAATGGTATAATTTAAAGGATATATACTCATAAAAGGAGTTGGAAAATTTGGATATTCAAGCAATTAAAACTACAATTGAAAACGGTAATGCTGTTCTCGGTATTGAAATGGGTTCAACACGAATCAAAGCCGTTTTGATTGATGAAAAGCATAATCCTATTGCAAGTGGCTCGCACGGATGGGAAAACCGTTTTGAGAATGGTGTCTGGACATATCATCTCGACGATGTTTGGACAGGACTTCAGGATGCTTATAAAAACCTTAAGGCAGATGTTTTTGAAAAATACGGCGTAAAGCTTACAAAATTCAAGTCAATGGGTTTTTCTGCTATGATGCACGGTTATCTTCCTTTTGATAAGGATGGTAAGCAGTTGGCAGAGTTCAGAACATGGAGAAACACAATTACTGAACAGGCTGCAGCAGAATTAACTGACCTTTTCAAATTCAACATTCCACAGCGTTGGAGTATTGCTCATCTTTATCAGGCGATTCTCAATGGTGAAGACCATCTTCCACAGATTGACTTTTTAACAACACTTGAGGGTTATGTTCATTGGATGCTCACAGGCGAAAAGGTAATCGGTATCGGTGAAGCAGCAGGTATGTTCCCAATTGATAGTACAAAGAATTGCTATGATGAAAAAATGGTAGCAGATTTTGATGCTAAAATTAAGGACAAAGGTTACAGTTGGAAGCTTCTTGATATTCTTCCTGAAATCCTTGTTGCAGGTGATAGTGCAGGTACACTTACAAAAGAGGGTGCGTTACTTCTTGACCCAACAGGTGAATTGAAATCAGGCTGTACTCTTTGTCCTCCTGAGGGTGATGCAGGTACAGGTATGGTTGCTACAAACAGCGTTGCAGCCAAAACAGGTAATATTTCAGCAGGTACATCAATTTTTGGTATGATTGTTCTTGATAAAGCACTATCAGATGTTTATACTGAAATTGATATGGTTACAACTCCTACAGGTAAGCCTGTTGCTATGGTACATTGTAACACATGTACATCTGACCTTGATGCTTATGTAAAACTTTTTGCAGAGGTGCTTGTCAATAGCGGTGTTGAGGTTAATAAGCCTGCACTTTATGATATGCTTTATGCCGAAGCACTTAAGGGTGATGCTGATTGTAATGGTATTATCAGCTTTAACTACTATTCAGGTGAGCCTGTAACTGATACTGCAGAGGGTAGACCTTTACTTGTCAGAATGCCTGACAGTCAATTCAGCCTTGCTAATTTTATGAGGGCACAGCTTTACGGTACAATGGCTACACTTCGTCTTGGTATGAATATTCTTTTCGATAAGGAAAATGTTCAGATTGAAAAGCTTCTTGGTCACGGTGGCCTTTTCAAGACTCCTGTTGTTGGACAGCGTCTTATGGCAGGTGCACTTAACACTCCTGTTGCTGTTATGGAAACAGCAGGTGAGGGTGGCGCTTGGGGTATTGCTCTTCTTGCAGCATATATGGCAAATAAGAGTGAAAATGAAGCACTTGAGGATTACCTTGAAAATAAGGTTTTTGCTGAGTATAAGGCAAGTGTCATTGAGCCTGACCAAGCAGATGTTGACGGCTTCAATGAATATATCAAGAGATATGAATCAGCAGTTGCAGTTGAAAAGACAGCAATTGATGTTCTTAAATAAAAGGAGAAAAATATTATGAGTCTTAAAAATTATGAATTTTGGTTTGTTGTTGGTAGTCAGTTCCTTTATGGTCCTGAAGTTTTAGAAACTGTTGCAGCTCGTGCACAGGAAATGGTTGATGAATTAAATGCATCAGGCACTCTTCCTTGTAAGGTTGTTTACAAAGTAACTGCAAAGACAAATAAAGAAATCACAGATGTTGTAAGAGAAGCAAACTATGACAAAAAGTGTGCAGGTATCATTACTTGGTGTCATACATTCAGCCCATCAAAAATGTGGATTAATGGCTTTGTAGATTTACAGAAACCATATTGTCATCTTGCAACACAGTATAATACAGAAATTCCAAACGATGAAATCGATATGGACTTTATGAACCTTAATCAGGCTGCTCACGGTGACCGTGAACATGGATTTATCGCAGCAAGACTTCGTATGCCTCGTAAGGTTATTGCAG
>CAJGCX010000117.1 GCA_904501895.1 Clostridiaceae bacterium | reverse complement strand
GAGGCTGACCCTGAATCATCTAACGACTTTGGTAAGAATGTTATTCCAAAGATGCACGCTGACGGTGAGCCAATGTACGCATATCTCTTCGACGGATACTGGAAAGACGTTGGTACAATCGACAGCCTTTGGGAAGCAAACCTTGACCTTCTTAATCCAAAGGTTCCACTTGATTTATCAGATATAAGCTGGAAAATCTATGCAAAGACTCCTGTAGCACCACCTCATTATATTTCAGAGGGTGCAACTGTTCAGAATTCAATGATTTCAGAGGGTTCAAGAGTTTTTGGCTCTGTTGATTACTCTATTCTTTTCAATAATGTTACTGTTGAAGAGGGTGCAGAGGTTAAATATTCAATTGTAATGCCAGGCACAGTAATTAAAAAGGGTGCAGTTGTTCAGTATTCTATCGTTGCTGAAAATGCAGTTATCGAATCAGGTGCAGTAGTTGGTGCAAATCCTGAGGACTGTGCAAACCGTGACGACTGGGGTGTTGCAGTTGTTGGTGCAGGTGTAACAGTAGGCGAGGGTATGTCAGTTGCACCTAAAACACAGGTTAGTGAAGATGTAGTAAGGGAGGCAAAATAAGATGACAGGTAAAAATATAGTTGGTATTGTTTTCTCAAATGCCTATGACGAATGTATCAGTGAGCTTACAGGTATCCGTACAATGGGTTCTGTTCCGTTTGCTTGTCGTTACCGTCTTATTGACTTTGCTCTTTCAAATATGGTTAATAGTGGTATCGAAAAGGTTGGTGTTCTTACAAAGGCTCACTATCAGTCACTTATGGACCACGTTGGAACAGGTAAGCCTTGGGACTTATCACGTAAAAATGACGGTCTTTTCATTCTTCCTCCATTCTCAACAAATGAAGCAGGTGGAAACCGTGATAAGCTCGCTTCTTTAAAGGGCATTATGGGCTTCATCAGTCGTTCAGATGAGGAATATGTTCTTCTTTCTGATTGTAACGTTGTATGCAACCTTGATGTTGAAGCACTTATGGATTATCACACAGCAAAAAATGCTGATATTACTATCGTTTATAAGAATGGTAAGGTTCCTGCACTTAAGGATGTTATTGTTCTCGATATGAATGCTGACGGTAAGGCAGAAAAGGTAACTCTTTCTCCTGTTACTGATGAGAATGTTAACTTCTCACTTAATGTGATTCTTATGAAAAAGGCTCTTCTTGAAAGACTTATCAATGATGCAATCAGCCTTAATCACAAAGATTTTGAAACTGACCTTATTCAGGGTAATGTTAATAAGCTCAATATTTATGGCTTTGAAGCAACAGGATATTCAGCTGTAATCGAGTCTATGGAAAGCTATTTCAAGACAAATATGGAGCTTCTTAATATGGCTAACTGCGACGACCTCTTTAACGCTGAAAGACCTGTTTATACAAAGGTTCGTGACGATATGCCTGCAATTTACGGTCTTGGCTCAAGTGTTAAGAATTCTCTCATTGCTGACGGTTGTATCATCGAAGGTACAGTTGAAAACTCAATCCTCTTCCGTGGCGTTCGTGTTGAAAAGGGTGCTGTAGTTAAGAATTCTATCGTTATGCAGGACGGTTTCGTTGCACAGAATTCAACTCTCAACTGTGTTGTAGCAGACAAGAGCGTTGTTATTACACCAAATAAAACACTCTCTGGCGCAGAAACATATCCGGTTTATATAGGTAAGGAGATTGTAATCTAATGAAAGTATTATACGTTTCAAGTGAGGCACTTCCATTTAAAGCAAGTGGTGGTCTCGGTGACGTTGCAGGTAGTCTTCCACAGGCTCTTCGCAAACGACTCATCGGTGCACGAGTTGTGATGCCTCTTTATGACACAATCAGTCAGGAACTTAAAGACACAATGAAATTTGTGACAAGCATTTCAGTTCCTGTTGCATGGAGAAGACAGTATTGCGGTGTTTTTGAAGCAAAAGCAGGTGGCGTAATCTACTATCTTCTCGACAATCAGTATTATTTCAAGCGTGATGGTCTTTATGGCTATTATGACGATGCAGAGCGTTTTGCTTTCTTTGCACGTGCAGTTCTTGAAATTATTCCACACATTGATTTCAAGCCTGACATTATCCATTGTAACGACTGGCAGTCAGCGTTGACTCCTGTTTATTACAATACACTTTATGCTACAAGACCTGGATTTGAAAACATCAAGACAGTTTTCACAATTCACAACATTCAGTATCAGGGTACTTACGGTATGGACCTTTTAGGCGATGTTGTTGGTCTTCCTGAAAGTGCAGCATCACTTCTTGAATATGACGGTGACTGTAACTTTATGAAGGGCGCTATTGAATGTGCTGACAGAGTTACAACAGTTTCACCTTCTTACGCTAACGAAATTCTTGACCCTTGGTATTCTCACGGTCTTGACCCAATTCTTAATCAGCGCTCATGGAAGTTGAGTGGTATCTTAAATGGTATCGACACAATTCTTTATAATCCTGAAACTGATAAGGATATTGAGGTTAATTACACAGCAGAGGATTTCGAGGATAAGAAAAAGGTTAATAAGGCAAAGCTTCAGGAGTATTTTGGACTTCCTGTGAGAGAAGATGTTCCTATGATTGGTATGGTTACTCGTCTTGTAGGACACAAGGGTCTTGACCTTGTTAAGGCAGTTCTTGATGAATTACTTGCAACAACTGACGTTCAGTTTGTTGTTCTCGGTTCAGGTGAATGGCAGTACGAAAGCTTCTTTAAGGAAATGGCAGATAAATACCCTGACAAGATGGGCCTTAAAATCGGCTTTATTCCATCACTTTCAAAGAAGATTTATGCGGGCTGTGACTTGTTCTTAATGCCATCAAAGAGTGAGCCTTGCGGTCTTTCACAGATGATTTCACTTCGTTACGGTACAGTTCCTATTGTCCGTGAAACAGGTGGTCTTCGTGACAGCATTAAGGACTCAGGTGATAATGAGGGCAACGGCTTCACATTCTCAACATACAACGCTCACGATATGCTTTATACAATCAGACGAGCAATCGAAGGCTATTCAAATAAGGAAGGATGGAACATCCTCGTTAAACGAGCAATGGAATGTGACAACAGCTGGGGTAAATCAGCAAACGAATATATCAGACTTTATAAGGAAATCCTTAAGGGCTAATGTAAAGGGCGAGGTCAAACGACTTCGCCTTTATTGTTTGTGTATTCAAATTATAAAACAAAACCGACCGATTTGCGTAACAACAAACGGTCGGTTATTTTATTATGTAATTTTAACTACAAAAGAAATTATCTTTTCTTTGCAGCAGCCTTCATCTGCTTTTCTTTTTCATCACTTGCATTAACAATCCAAACACATACTGACCATAAGCAAATTCCGAGTAATAAGAACATTACTGCAAAGAACGCAGCATCAAGAGTGCAAATTGTAACTTCACCAAGGAGACTCATAATTGCTGTGCCGATAATACCTTCAACATTAAAAATATCTGATAAAGAAACCTCACCAGAAAGAAGCTTTTCTGCAAAGAATCCTGTGAATGAAATGTATGCTGCTAATGTGCAAAGGAAGCCTGTACCTGAAATTGCAGTGATAACCTTAACCTTGTTTGAAAATGCTGCAAAACCGAGAATCACAAGACCAAGGACGAGTGCAATTGCTATAAACACTACTGCAACGATAACAGGTGTGTAAAGGTCATTCTGAAGAATTGCTGTTTTGAAATCGAAATCTTCGTTTGTAAAGCCTGAAAATGTCTTTATCAAATCAGGTAACTCGTGAAGAGAAACTGATTCGTAAGTTACATGAAGAGTGCCACCAACAGTTGAAGCTGCATTTTCGTTAACGAGACTTCCAAGGCTACCAAGAAGATTTGAAATGCTTGTGTGAGCAATTTCGATGGTAAAAAGGTTAGCAAAGTAAAATGCAGGGTATATTGCAATTGCTAAAATAACAGTAACAACTCTGTAAAGAATGTCAAAGCCTGTTGTTTTTTGTTTAAGAGATTTTGTCTTACTCATAATTTTTCACCTTACTTTCCCCAAGAAGAGTTAAGCTGTACTGTTCTGTTAAATACAACGTTGTCTTCTGTTGAGGTAATATCTACACAGAAATAACCCTGACGCATAAACTGGAATGTATCTCCTGCCTTAAGACCATCCATAAGTCCGCCTTCAATTAAGCAGTCCTTAAGAACAACAAGAGATTCAGGATTAAGATTTTCTGTAAATGCACCTGCAGTTTCGTCAGATGGGTTTTCCTTGTTGAAAAGTCTGTCATAAAGACGGATTTCTGACTTGAATGAGCCAGCCTCACTTACCCAATGGAGTGTACCCTTAACCTTTCTTCCGTCAGGTGAGTTACCACCACGACTTTCAGGGTCATAAGTACAATGAACACAAGTAACATTTCCGTTTTCGTCTGTATCGTAACCAACACATTTTACGAAATATGCACTCTTAAGACGAACCTCGTTACCTGGGAAGAGTCTGAAATACTTCTTAACAGGCTCAACCATAAAGTCTTCCTGCTCAACGTAAAGAGTCTTACCGAAGGTTACCTTACGAGTACCCATTTCAGGATGGTCAGGATGAATTTCAACATCAAGAGTTTCTGTCTGTCCTTCAGGATAGTTATCAATAACAACCTTTAATGGACGAAGCACAGCCATTGCTCGTGGAGCGTTTGCATTAAGCTCATCACGTACACAAGATTCAAGAAGACCGTAATCAACTACTGAATAAGCCTTTGAAACACCGATTTTTTCACAGAAATTACGGATTGCTGCTGCAGGATAGCCACGTCTTCTCATACCGCTGAGAGTAGCCATTCTTGGGTCGTTCCAACCATCAACAATACCTTCATTAACAAGGGCAAGACACTTTCTCTTACTTGTAAGGCAATAGTTAAGGTTAAGACGTGCAAACTCAATCTGTCTTGGTGGCATTTCGATATCGAGTGCTCTTAAGAACCAATCATAAAGAGGTCTGTGATTTTCAAATTCAAGTGAGCAAAGTGAGTGTGTAACACCTTCCTTAGCATCTGACAATGGATGAGCAAAGTCATACATAGGATAAACACACCATTTGTCACCTGTCTGGTGATGTGGCACGTGAGCAATTCTGTAAATAACAGGGTCACGCATATTGATATTAGCAGCAGCCATATCAATCTTTGCACGAAGAACTCTTGCACCGTTAGGGAATTC
>CAJGCX010000116.1 GCA_904501895.1 Clostridiaceae bacterium | reverse complement strand
TGATACATCATATCTTCAGCTTCGTTTTGCTCTTGAAAACAGCAAGGTAAGCTATATCGGTTCTCTTGTTATCACTCTTGTTACAACAATGTTTGATTACCTTAAAGAAAACTGGGAAATGCTTTGTGATGATATTGAAAAGGGTATAATCAATCCAAATATCAAAATTACACCTGAACTTAAGGCTGAATACTCAAAGAAATTCAAGCCAAATCCAAAGAGAGCTGCTGAACTCCGCAAGGAATTCGAAAAGGGCTTCCAGGACCCAATTGCTCCTCGTATCTGGCCTAAACTTTCCTGGGCTTATGGTATGGTTGGCTCTAACCTTAAGGTTTATGTTGAAAAGCTTCGTAAATATATCGGTGACGATATTCCAATTCACGGTATGGGCTTTGCTGCTGCTGAAGGCTTCTTTGCTATGGCTACAAAGCTTGATTCACACGATGGTACACTTCTTCCACATACTCTCTTCTATGAATTCTTACCAATCAATGATGATGAAGATGATGAGGATGTTGACGATACAAAGGCATTGACAATCGACCAGCTTGAGGTTGGCAAGAAGTATGAGCTTGTTGTTTCTAACTTCTCAGGTCTTTACAGATATCGTATGGAAGACGTTGTTCAGGTTACAGGTAAGCACAACAATACACCTACTATCGAATTCCTTTACAGAAGAAATCTCGGTATGAACCTTGCAAACGAAAAGACAACAACAGAAATGGTTGATATGGCTGCAAAGCAGACTGCAGACGAAATGGGTAACGAATTTGTTGGTCACAGCCTTTATGCTGACTACTCAACAAACCCACCAAGATACTGTATGCTTGCTGAACCTGTTAATCCTGTTTCTGAAGAAGACAGACAGAAGTACATTGATATTCTTGACGAAAAGTTCAAGCAGTTCAACGAAAAGTACTTCAAGTATCGTCGTTGGGGTATGATTAACAGACCTGAGGTTCTCTTCCTTCAGCCAAAGACATATTGGGATTACAGAGAATATCTCCGTTCAAAGGGTAAGGTTCTTAATCAGGTTAAGCCTGTTACAATCATCAACTCAGAAGAAAGATGTGAATTCTTCTTCTCACACGTTGCAACTGAAACAGAGCTTCCATACAAGCCAAAGTCAATGAAATAAGATTACATTAAAACGGTAGGATTTTCTTACCGTTTTATTTTTTATTAACTATAAAATTTCTCAATGTATATCTTTTATATATTGATTTTTTATATTCTTTGACTTATAATTTTTATATAGATGTTATAAGGAGATGCATTGCTTATGAAACGCTTCAAAATAAATCTTGAATATATGGTTGATAAGGTGCTTTACAAGACAAACGTCTTTGAAACAGAGCATTTTAACATTGATTATATTGCAACGGAAAATCACATAAAGCTTGATATCAAGCCTTGTGTACCTATGGAAAATGTCACATTCAAAATGACTGTACCTTATGATTTCCGTAGTAATGACAGAATTTTCCTTAATGGCTTTCAGTCTTGGACAGAGTGTCGTGAGCAATTTATTGATGATGAGCCTATTCGTCTTAATTTCAAGCAGGAAGCTCTTCGCAAGGTGATTCCTACATCTGCTTACGGCGATTACAATTTCGTTAAATATGACCACAGAAAGGGTTGCTTCCACGGTTTCTCATATGGCTACATAAGAAATGAAAAGGAATTTGACCTTTTTGGTTCACTCAGTGAGCGTTTCGGTTATACAATTATCCGTATGAATGTGCCTGACAGAGAAATTATATTCCAGCGTGACCTTGAGGGTGTCGTTATCGATAAAGAATATACACTTATTGATGTTGTTCACTTTAGTGGCAGTGAAAATGAGGTTTATGATAAATACTTCTCTGCTATGAACATTCCTGCACCACGAGTTGGCAGAACAAACGGTTACACAACATGGTACAACTATTATCAGAATATTACAGAGGATATTGTTACAACAGACCTTGAATCACTTTCAAAGGTAGAGTCAAAAATCGATATTTTCCAGATTGATGACGGTTATCAGACTGCAGTTGGTGATTGGCTCAGCATTGACAGTAAGAAATTCCCTTGCGGAATGAAATATATTGCTGATATTATCCATAACAAAGGTATGAAGGCAGGTCTTTGGCTTGCTCCTCTCGGTGCACAGATTAATTCAAAGGTTGCAAAAGAGCATCCTGATTGGTTAATCCACAATGGAAACGGCAAAAAGCTTCTTTGTGGATTGAATTGGGGCGGATTTTACGGTCTTGATATAGAAAAAGAAGAAGTAAGAGAATATGTCCGTCACTTCTTCCATGTTGTGCTCAATGAATGGAAATACGATATGGTTAAGCTCGATTTCCTTTATGCAGCATCTGTTATTCCTCGAAACGGAAAATCACGTGGTCAGTTAATGTGTGAGGCAATGGACTTTATCCGTGAATGTGTTGGTGATAAGCTTATCCTTGGTTGTGGTGTACCACTTCACCCTGCATTCGGTAAGGTTGATTACTGCAGAATCGGTGCCGATATCGGTCTTGAATGGTCAAAATTTAAGGTACATCTTGAGGACGTTTCCACAAGAACAACTCTTTGTAACACAATTTTCCGTCGTGGACTTGATGGTAGAGCATTTGCAAATGACCCTGACGTTTTCCTTCTTCGTGACAACAATATGACAATGGGCTTTACACAGAGAAAGATTTCAGCAACTGTCAACCACATTTTCGGTAGTCTTCTTTTCACATCTGACAATGTTGGTGACTATAACCGTGAAAAGATGGATGTATTGACACATATTTTCAATAATGGTCAGCCTGAGCTTATTTCTGCTGAATTTATCACAAAGGACCTTATGGAAATCAAGTATATGGAAAATGGTGAAGAAAAACGCCTTTGCTATGATGCAAACACAGGCGAGCTTATGTTATAAACTCGTGTCCCATTCTTCTTATCTTTAAATTCACCTCGACTTCGTAAATGCTGTTTTGCAAAACGGAGTCGAGATTTTTTTCGTTCTTTTTATAAAAATCCTGCTCACAAATATAAATAAGTCTTGCAAGGCCTACAGAGTCGCTGTTGTATTCCCTATAAAGTGAATGCAGCAGTTTTTTTGTTTCATTTTCAATGTATCTCTCCCCTGCTAACGTGATTTTTTCAATATCATCAACCTCTGTTTTTGTTGAAACACCACCGCTGATTTCAGAAATATCTGCCTGCATTTCTACATAAATTTTAAAATAAGGCACACCATTTTTAAGTGTCAATTTTCTAGCAGTTTTAGAATTTACAATATTAAGTGACACTTTTTTATCGTCGTTATAATCGTAAGCCAACGCAGTATTATTCACTTTATTGTATAGAATATTGAGAAAAAGTGTTTCTTCCTTGGAGATTTTTTCACGGTATTTTGTGCTGTTAAATAGTGCTGTCCCTGAAATCTCCACACTTTTTTCACTTTCCTTCTCCTTAATAGATAACAGAGGCATTGCAAAATCCTTGGTGCCTGAATTATATCGGTTAATAAGGTCATAAAGCTGAATATTGAAAATCTGTGCATCGTATTCATAAGCGCTTATTTCCGTTTCAATGCTTTCAGCAGTTATATATTTCTCACCATTTTTCGTATTTAAAATTTCACCTGCTGTATTTTCGGCAGCAGCAATATAAACTGATGAGCTATTTTCCACATCACGGACAAAGAAATCAATCACATCTGCCATATTTTCTTCAGTCACGCTTTTACCGAGAATTATAATTCTGTTTTGAGAATAAAGTGGAATTTTACCCTCAATTTCTGTAACGCTTTTTATGGCTGTATAAATTGTGTCACCCTTGACCTCATAAGTCTTTATGGGTGGCTGAGAAGCAGAGTCATATGAGGCTGTTGCCTGATTACTAGTATCGATTGCCTGAATTGTTACAAGGTATTCACCATTATTTTCAATATCGATTCCTATCCCCTGAATTACAAGTCGATTCCTTATATCCTTTTTATAAATTTCTTCGGAATTAAAGGTGTAAAAAGCCAAAAGAAAGCTTAATAAAACTATACCTGCTTTTCGCATTTTTAAATCTCCTTTCTTTTGAAAAATAGCATAAGAAGAGGAATAATCGCAACAACAATTCCTGTAAATATTACTTTAATAATGCTGTTGTCAATCACCATAAACCTTTCTACCTGTTGAGAAATGAAGAGATTTGCAATTATTGTGATAAATCCTATTGCAAATAGATACTGCGAAGGCTTGAAATTTCCGAAATAGGTTGTAAGAATTTCTGACTGCAAATAAATGAGTAATCCTGCTTTAACGAATGCACACATAATCCATACACCAGTAAAAATGGCATCAAGCCTTTTGAACATTGAAAATTCTGCAAGTGATGCCATTGTGTGAAATGGAAAAAGCTGAGTTGAGGCATAATTCCCCATAACTGTACAAGCAAAAAAGAACATTAGTGCCATTAGCAGTACTTGTGAAAAAAGCCAGATATAATAACCTTTTCTGTATTTCCCATTGACTCTCGGAAGCATTAATGCGATTATTCCGTATTCAACAGTTTGTCCTACAGAATCAACAGCAGTCTTTATAACAGGCATTACACCATTGTAAAAAATCGGTGTTAAATTAAGCAAATCCACCTTTTTAACAAGTGTCAGCATTATGAATACAAGTGCAGGAATTACAAGAATCGCAGAAATTACTGAGCTTCTACCCAAGGCTTCAAGTCCCAGATATGCACCGTAGCAACAAAGAATTACTGCAAAAATCAGCATATATTCCACATCTGTTTCAGGAAAGACAATTGTCCCTGCAAAAAGGTCAAGTCGTGCGATAGTTGTAACTGTGAAATAGAAAAAGTACACCACAAAAATTAGTGAAAGAAATTTTCCGAGAATTTCTGATTTTTCATTTACTATTTGCAAAATATTTTTGTCCTTATGCTTTTTATAAAAGAAATATAATGGAAGCATTATGACTATTCCCATTGCAATTCTGAATATGGGTTGCACAAGCATATCTGAAAGCCTTATATCCTCTGTGTATGACGAGAGATATGTGACGGTTGTGAGTGTCCTTGACAAGAAAAGCATTACAAAAAACTGAAATGCGCTGATTTTCCCTTTTGTTTGTTCCATTAATTTCCATTAGCCTTTCCGGCTACAAATAGTAATGAAAAAAGAACACTCTCCTTGCTGTAGCCGGACAAGGCGTGCAATGGAAATTTAGTCCATCTCAAAATTTTGCCTTGGCAAATTTTGA
>CAJGCX010000115.1 GCA_904501895.1 Clostridiaceae bacterium | reverse complement strand
GGTGGGAGAAGTCCCACCATTTTTTAACGCTAATTTATCACACAACTATCAGAATAAATCTACCTTTAATGTTTCATCATTGTATTTATAGAATTTTCTGTCTTCAAGTGCCCAGAGACGATTTGTAAACTCACCCTTTTCGATTCCGTTTACTGCATCCATAATTTCATATACACGAGCATCCATTAAGTCGAGCTGAGAAAGAAGCTCTGCTTCAAGAAATAATGGTCTTACTGCTGCACCAAAATCAGGCTCACCGTGATGAGATAAAATCATATGCTGTAAAAGCATTGATTTTTCGCCATCGATATTAAGCTTCTGTCCTGCTTCCTTTACCATCATTGCACCCATTACAAGATGTCCTAAAAGGTTACCTTCAACTGTGTAGCCTGATGCAATTCCTGTTTCCTTAACATCGAATTCAACAGTTTTTGCAATATCATGAAGAATTGCACCTGAAATAAGGAGCTCACGATTAACAAAAGGATAAACCTTACATACTGACTCGCAAAGCTTAACAATTGAAGCTGTATGCATTAAAAGTCCGCAACGGATAGCATGATGAAGACGGAATGCCGCAGGGAAATAAAGAATCTTTTCTTTATTTTCTTCAAGTAAATATGAAACTACCTTTTTCAAATCCTCGTCCACAAATGAATTAACTAATGAAAGAAGGTGGTTAAACATATCCTCACCGGTATAATCCGCTGATTTTACATAATCAGATACGTCAACATTATCACTTTCAATTACAGTACGGATTCGGTCAATTTTAAGCTGGTCATGACCGTTATACTGAGAAATAACACCTCTGATTTTAATGAACATATCAGTATCATATTTTCCGTGAGCATCCTCATTATAGTCCCATAATTTTGCAAAAATTTCGCCATCCTTATCTGACAACACAAGGTCAAGATAATAATTTCCGTTTTTAGTCATCTTCTTTTCGCACTGCTTAATGACAGCAAAGCCTTCAACAGCACCATTATTTCCAATCTCTTTAAAATTCATAATCTATGTAAATTCCTTTCATATTTTCTATAATAAATTATACACGATATTAATGGCTATTGCAACCCAAAAAGCATTATGTCAGTATTTGTTTTTGCAATAAATATTGAACAGATGAGAAGCGTTGTAAGAATTGTAATTATTACACAAATGAGATAGGCTTTTATTATTCTTGTCAATTCTGTCATTAGTTTTCATACTCCTTTAAAAACTCTGAAAGAGATTCTGCAAAAAGCTCTGCTGAATATACTGCTTCTGATAATGTGTTTGCATCTGTGCCTATTTCTATTAAAAGTGAGCAAGGTGTAAGGTGCATATTATATTTTCTACTACAAAACATCAATGGTCTTACTAATTGTGGATAGTCATTTTTAAGCTTATTTTGTAGCTGTATTGCAAAGGAAAGATTCTTCTCCCAATTAGGGAAATTCGTCACGTTTCCATCCTCACAACCGCTGATTATCATAATCTGTGCTGCTTTTCTTCCGTTTATCTCTGTGACAGGCTTTATCCTTGAGCCATCCTTAGGATAAATGGCATCACGATGAATATCAAGTACAATTTGTATTGATGGATTTTCTTTTAAAATCTTACTTATATTCTTACAAGAGCGTTCATAAGCACCGCTGTACTCTTTGTCATAAATCGTTTTATCGTGAATTGTTTTATATCCGTTCTCTTCTAGAATTTCACAAATCTCCTCACCTACTCTTACCATATTTTCTCCTGAATTTTCACTTCGTGAGCTTCTGTCCTTTGAATAAAAGCCTCTATCCAGAATCTCATATGTTTCAGTTGTGTGAGTGTGATAAATAAGAACTGCAGGTTCGTTTTTATCGATATTGGCATATACTTTGCCATTTAGATATTTCTGTATATCTATTTCCTGCTGAAGAGTGGTATTTCTTACAAGAATTCCGTTATATTCTGCTGTTGCATTTTGCTTACTGTAATCTTTTTCAATAATTTTACCGTCGTTAGTGGAATTTGCATATTTAGTTTCTGCCTGTTTAATTAGCTTCTGAATATCTTTTGGAATAGGTGAAACAAGGACAGATGCCTCTGTTTCAATATTATCTGAATTTGTCATTTCAATTATAGAATCACTTTTTTCATAATTGTATTTTTGAAAAGCGTTCTTTGGGTCTGACAAAATAGTACCTGCAAAAATAATTTTTTCAAAGGAATTTTCAATGCCGTATAGTGACAATGTAATAATAAGGAAAATAGGAATTATAAAAATAGAAATGTATTGAAAAATTCCATCCTGATTGTTTGTCCTTTTTTTCAAAAAATCAACTCTTTTCGCATAGCTATTGTTTATAATTATGCGAATTTTAATTCGATTATGATAAGGCTAAAAATGTTTCCGGTTGAAGCTTAGGTTGCAAAGCGCAATTAATACTTAAGGCTAAAAGATTGGCTGCACGACTAATAATCGTATCAATATCCTTTGGTGTCACAATCATATTGTCATCTTTTTCCAAGTCCATAACTGTAGGAACACCCATTGTTACAACCGGGACACCTAAGGTTGATTTGTCAATCGTCTTTCTGAAATTACCTACACCTGCACCAGGTGTTATGCCCGTATCTGACAATTGAACTGTCTTCCCGAGACTTGACAGTGTACAGCAAGCAAGGGCATCTATAATAATTACAGCATCAGGCTTTACAAACCTTACAATTCCTTTTATATACTCTGACGTTTCAATACCTGTTTGTCCTAAAACTCCCGTTGAAATTGACGCAACCGGATTCAATTCGGGTAAGTTCTGTTTTAGCTCCATAAAATTCTCAAAGTGTCTTGTTGAAAATATTTTCTTTGCACACAACGGACCTAAAGCATCTGGGGTAATGTTTTCATTTCCGAGACCTGCTACAAGAAAGCTTTTTGAATTTTCCGGTAACAGTTCTTTAATTATATCTGTAAGAACAGTCAGACGAATGTCGAGAAGCTCGCTTTCGTGAGAAAACTCTGGTAAATCTACAGTATAATATTTTCCGATTGGCTTTCCCATTGATTTTTCACCATCCGGATTTTCTATTTTCACTCTCACTATTTTTATATTATTCTTTTTCCATTTATCAACTTTTACACCATTCCTATGCTTTTTCGTTAAAAATCCGTGTTTTTCAAGGGCAATATCGGTTCTTATACTCATTTCAGACTCCTAATATAAAAAAATAATAATCAATTTGTAAAAATAACTTGATTTTTATTTAATTTCGTGATAATATATGTATCTGTAAATACGAAGGAGGTGTAACGAATATGCCAAATATCAAATCAGCTAAAAAGCGTGTTCTCGTTAACAAGACAAAGGCACAGCGTAACAAGTCAGCTAACTCTGCTCTTAAGACAGCTATCAAGAAGGCAAATGTTGCTATTGAAACAAATGCTGCTGACAAAAACGAGCTTGTAAATGTTGCTGTTAAGAAAATTGACCAGGCTGCTGCTAAGGGTCTTCTTCATAAGAATAATGCAGCTCGTAAAAAGTCTGCTCTCGTTACAAAGCTTAACAAGGCTTAATTACGTAAGTTCTTTGCCGTTGACGAAAGTCTTCGGCATTTTTCTTTTTTTCATCCATTATTTATAAAATGTTCATTGACTTTTTGTTTGATATTATATATAATATATTTGAACTTATATTTGGAGGTAACTCGTTATGAAAAAGGCTTTAAAGGTTATTGCTATTATCGTTGGCATTGCTGCTATCGCAGTTGCTGCTTATATTCTTATTAAAAAATATGTTGACAGTAAAAGAGTCGTAATCGGTAATGATGCTGAAAATTATGTTTCATGCTCATTCTGTGATGACAGCTTTGTTTCAGAAACTGTTGCATAATTAACATTAACTTTTTTAAGGACTGTTCGTTTGAGCAGTCCTTTTTTGTTTCACTTTGACTTTGGTTTTGTGATAAAGGATACTATAAGTCCACATACCATTGCAACAGTTATACCCACAGATGCTGACGATAAGGGACCTGTGAGAATTCCCAGTGCACCATCTTTACGAATTGCTTCCTTTGTACCCTGTACAAGGGTATTGCCGAAGCCTGTAAGTGGCACGGTTGCTCCTGCCCCTGCCCACTCAACCAATGGCTGATAAATACCAAGTCCACCGAGAATTACACCAATTACCACAAAGGATACAAGTATTCGTGCAGGTGTAAGCTTTGTACAATCAATGAGAAGCTGACCAATTACACATATAAGGCCACCAATTAAAAATGCTTTTAAGAAATCCATTAAAACTCCTCCCAAATATATTATGGAATAAAAAATTTTAATTATTCACTACATCTCAGAATACAGGCTTGTATAAATTGTGGTTATCATTCTTAATTACTCAACACGCACACAATATTTTGTGTTTTAGTCGATTTTTATATTGACATATAATTATAACATGTTTATAATTATTCTATATTATTTTTAGGAAGGGTTTATATGAAAAAAATTATTTCTGTATTACTTGCTCTTGTACTTGCGGTTGGTTCCGTAATACATGTAATTGCTTGGACTAATGTTGAAGAAACAAGAAGTCAGATTCCTATTATCCGTATTTCAGGTGATGGTGAACCACTTTATGACCAGGAAGGCAATAAAATATTCCATTATAAGGATATTGCGAAGCTTGTTTCGGGTGAAAGTGGTACAGATAACAGTGAAATGTACAAATCAATGGCAACTACTCTTCTCCCTGCAATCGCAAAAGGTGCTTTAACTGACAACTGGGATGACCTTTATGAAGGTCTTGAAACAGAAATCAGCAAGATTTTTGCTAACTCTTTGCTTGACGAAAATGGTAATGTGACTAACGGTTCTGGTTTATCTCAGAAACGAAAAGACCAAATGGAAAACAAAAGAAACAACAGCCAAAAGGGTAATAAAGGCTATTTCGCATGGAACGACTATTGGTTCCATTATGACTGGCGTCTTGACCCTATGGAAACTGCCGATGAATTCAACTCTTTCATTAAGGATGTTAAGGCATCAACAGGTTGTGAGAAGGTTGGTATTATGGCATCCTGCCTTGGTACAAACATTATTATGGCTTATGTTTCAAAATATGGTGTTGATGATATTCAGGGCATAGGTATTGATGGTAGCGTTGTTGGTGGTGCTGAAATCTTAAGTGAAGTTATCTGTGCAAAGTTTGATATTACCCCACCTGCACTTCTCCGTGTTCTTTATGACGTTGAGGCACTTGGAATGTTCAGTGTCGGTGACTTTGTAATGGCTACACTTGAAATGCT
>CAJGCX010000114.1 GCA_904501895.1 Clostridiaceae bacterium | reverse complement strand
TGTCGGCATTACCTATTTTTCCGGGCCGCTTCCAGCCAAGTATCTTCGGCGCAAATGAGCTTAACTACCGTGTTCGGGATGGGAACGGGTGGACCCTCATTGCAATCAACACCGACTCACGAAACACTTTATCTCGTGAACGCAAGAGATATTCTAACAGAACATTCAACAAAATGCAAGTGTTTTTTTCATATTTTTTTAATTTTTACGTTTTTTACAAATAATTATATTAAATTTCATTATAATGAGTGAATTTTGCATAATTTATTAAAAAGAAACAGGACAAAATCGCCCTGTTTCCTAATGAAATAATTATTTGAACGCCTTTGAAACATCAACCATTACATATTCGCAACCCTGTTTTGGTTCAACCGCTGAATAAACGATTGTTGAATTTCCCACAAAAACAAGGTTTTCGTGATTTGAAAAATTATCATCCACATATTTCACATATTCGTTTTTCTCTAAATCAAAAATATGCACCTGATAATCTATGGCACTATTCACAGTTCCAAGAACAACAAGATATTTCCCATCATCACTGACAGTCATCATTTCAGGATTTGACATTCCATATCCTGTAATGTCGATTTTTCTTCCTGTTTCTACATTATAAATAATACCGTTATACTTATCAAGAAGATATTTACCATGATAAAGATAGCTCGAATTACCATCAAGTGAAAAAATAAGTGTCTCCTTATCGTTTCCATTTCTTACAACATCGAACCCTTTTTCTGTGTTTTTGAGATAGGTTACTGTATCACCATTCACATAAACAAAGCTTCCTGCAACATCCTTTGCGAATGATGTTTCCTTGTTGCCTGATTTAAGATAAATATCCTTTTTGTTTGTTGTTGCGTCATAATCTCTTGTTGTAAAGAATGGGATTTTACCATTAGCCGATGCATATCCCTCATTTGTAAGAATAGAGTATGACAAATACATATTCCCGTTATTTGAAATGAATTTTGTTGTCTTACCTGTTTCAAGGTCAACTACAAAGCTATTTTCCCACACATTACAGCTCTGAGAAATTGCTTCTGAATTTGATGTTGCAAGTAAAAGTGCCTTACCTTCTCCCACATATCCTTCAGGAAGATTTACAAGCTTAAATACAACCATATCGTGAAGGTAATTTCCCTGACCATCCGTTTTACGGAAGAGTCCTGTACCGAACAACTCACCTTCTATCTCAAGGTAATCAACCTTTACTGATATTTTTTCATTATTCACATCAGCAACAGCATTAACACTTCCTGTAGGCTTGATTTCCTTCATTCCATTGTTATTGCTCTGATAAAATGTAAGGCTACCGTCCTGAGAAAAAGTATAAAATACATTTTCAATATCAGATTGAATAAGATGTCCTGTTATACCTTTGCGACAAATCTCAATTTCAGAAATGTTTTCGTTTTTTGTCACATCAGTCACTACCGTCTGTTGCTCATTTCCACCCAATGGAATGAATTTAAGAACGATAAACGCAATTGTCATTAAAAGCGCAAGAATTATAAGAATAAAGGTCATATGGTCCTTCATAGTCATTGGCTCAACAGCAGGTTTTTCTCCTGCTTCCGCCTCTGGCTTAACCGCTTTTTCCTTTTTCTTTCTTCTCTTCTTTTCAGGCTTTGCTTCCTCTGTTTCTTCTATCATAGGTATTGTGACTTCATTTTCTGAAACAGCTTCTTCAAAAGGCGGAATTTCCTTAATTTCAGATTCCTCAGGAATTTCTTCTACCACAGATTCAACCTCTGTTGTTACTTCTTCAGATTTTTCTTCTGTCTTCTCTGTTTCCTCAAAGCTTGGAAGCAATTCAATTTCAAGTTCGCCACTTACCGGCTCTGCTATTTCTTCAGTAATTTCCTTTGACGCTGTTTTTTCCTTCTGTCTCTTGCCAAGGAATGAAAATCTTGTATTTTTCTTTTCCGATTTTTCTTCAACAACCTCTACAGCCTCTATCTTTTCAGCTGATTCTTCTACTTCTTTCTCTTCAATTGCTTCTTCAGTTTCTTTTTCTTCTGCATCTTCTTCAAATTCAATTTTTGCAAGCTCAACAGTCTCAACAGTTTTTTCAAACGGAGGTAACTCCTCGATTTCCTCCTGTTTTTCGACTATTTCAACTTTTTCTTCCTGAACATCTTCAACAAAAGCCTGCTCATCCGAATCCTCGTCATCGTCATCATCAAGAACAATTATAATCTCTTCATCGGCATCTTCAGATTCCTGGTCATTTTCTGAAAAGTCTTCTGTTGAATCTTGTTCTGTCGGCAATTCAGCAATCTTCTCTATTTCTATTTCTTCCTCAACAGGAATTTCAGTTTCCTTTTTCTTTTTTGTGAAGAGAGAAAACCCTTTTTTCTTGTCACTTATCTTTTCTTCAACTGTCTCTTCGTCTTCCTCTGCATCACTAAAAGAAGCCTCAAAATCTACAGTTTCCTGGGATTCAGACTTTTCCTCAACAAGTACAGAAGGCTTTTCCTTCTTGTTTTTCTTATTCTTTTTGTTCTTTTTTTCTTCCTTTTCCTCTTTTACAGAAGATTTTTCTTCTTCCTCTTCTACAGGTGAAAAATCGTCAATTTCTTTTTTTCTTCTTAAGAAGGGAATTCCCATACGCAATGGGAAAACAGAACGAGAGCGTTCGAACTCTTCATCGAACTCCTCAAGACTTTCATCCTCATCATCTTCACCGTCAAAAGCTGCTGAGAAATCAACAAAGTCAGCATCCTCTTCTTTCATAATCGGATGCTTTTTATCTTCATTATCTGTATTTTTATTAAAAAGGGTTTTTTCGTCTGCCAAAATAACACCTCCGAAAATCTATACCTTATCATTATACAATCTTTCTTTATATATTGCAACAAAAAAATCAGGAGCAGTTCACCCTGCCCCTGAAAAAGTATTTAGTTCTGGTTAAGCGCTTTAAAATTATCCTTGTTTGACTTGTAAAGTCTCTTGAAGACTTCAAAATTCTTATCGTAAACTGCTTTATTTTCCTTATTTGGAATGTATGTATTAACAGCCGGAATAAGCTTCTTTGCTTCACCTACGCTTGAAACAATACCTGCATTAACTGCGATAAGCACCGCTGCACCAACAGCACCAACATTCTGTGGACTTGCAACAGTTTCAACCACTCTGCCTGTACAGTCAGCAAGAATCTGACTTGTAACTGCTGAAAGAGCACCGCCACCAACAAAACGAATTGTGTTTGATGTCTTAACCTTCTTTTCCTGTGTTTCAATAAACCAACGAAGATGGAAGCAAACACCCTCAACAACAGCACGGATAAGCTCTGTCTTACCTGTATCAAGGCTTATGTTAAAGAACATACCTCTTGAATTAGGGTCCTCAAACGGACAACGGTTACCGTGAAGCCAAGGAGTGAAGATTACGCCACCACTACCTGCAGGAATTGAATCAACAACAGCCATCATATAATCATAGAGATTTGTGAATACAACCTCTCTGTCAGCAGTCTTATGCTTGAAATCGTGCTGCTTATCAAGATAAACATCGATTTCATCAAGTGCCAAGTGGTCCTTAACCCATTCAACACACTTACCTGCAGTTTCAAGCTCACCGAAGTAGTTGTAAATACCGTCAGCAGCACCAACAACTGCAGCCATCATAGTGCTTGCATCAACAACGCTCTTATCAACAACTGTTGAAACCCAACCTGATGTACCCTGATAAATATGAGTATCACCAACTTCAGTTGCACCTGCACCAACGCCGATAAGAGTAGCGTCACCGCCACCACCAAAAACAGCGATTCCAGGTACAAGACCTAATTCCTCAGCCTGCTTTGCACGAAGAGTACCGATTTTTTCAGTACAGTCAGCAATTCTTGCAAGGTGCTTCATATCAACACCTAAAAGCTTACAGATTGTAGGGCTCCAATCCTTCTTTTTAAGGTCATAAAGGAGCGCACCAAAAGCAGAGTCCTTTGTCATTACGAATTCACCTGTCATACGGCAGATGAGATATTCCTTAACGTCAAGCCACTTATGTACCTTTTTGAAGTTTTCAGGCTCATTAGCCTCTGTCCATTTATATTTCCATACAGGGTCCTTAACGCTGAGTGCAGCAGCACCTGTTATTGCAAGTGATGGAAGAAGCTTGAAGATATTACCACCTGCAACCTGTATTCCGTTAGCCATACCCTTTTTGAGCTCTTCAGTAGCTCTCTGGTCCATATAGCTGAATGCACGACGAACATAATTACCGTCTTTATCAACAAGAACTAAGCCCTGCATCTGTGAACAGAATGAAATACCATAAACATTTTTAGGGTCAACGCCTGCTTCAGCCATAACCTTCTTTGATGTTGAGCACATTGCTGCCCACCATTCATCAGGGTCCTGCTCAGCACCACCATTTGGCATAATATAAAGCTTATAGCCTTCACTTGCAGCAGAGATAAGCTCAATTGTCTTTCCTATCTTAAAAAGACAAGTCTTAACACCTGTTGTACCTATGTCAAAGGCAAGAGCATAGATTTCTTTTTCCATATTCACTTTCTCCCTTATATAAATAAAGTTTGATTTAAGATTCCACATAGCATTTTAACATAATAATATTCAAATGTAAAGTTTAATTGTAATATGTAAATATCATAATAACAAAAATGGCGGGAGTTTAACCCCGCCATTTACCGTCATGCATATTATGATTGAATACTATTCAACTTTTTCATTTCTTTGCTAAAAACAATCGCAAATGTTATTGATGCTGTAATTATTGAAATAGCATCCGAAACAGGCTCTGCAAGAAATACTGCAAACACCTTATTGTCAAAGAAGTTTGGCAAGATGTAAATCAAAGGCACTAAGAGAATCACCTTTCTTAAACAAGCGATAAAAAGTGATGCCTTTGCCTTACCAAGGGCAATAAACGTCTGTTGAACTGCCATCTGTATTCCGAAGAACACCATTGCACAACCGTAAAGTCTTATTGTCCACGTTGCAGTTTCTACCAATGCAGGATTATCGTTAAAAATACCGATAAAGAATTGTGGGAACAGTTCAATTGCCATACCGAAAATGAAAACATAGGAGAAGCAAATGATAAGGAATGCCTTAAACGCCTGTTTTACTCTGTCGCCATTTTTTGCACCATAGTTAAAGCTGATTATAGGCTGTGCACCCTGACCAATACCCTGTGCAGGCACCCAGGCCATTTGGAAAATTGTTGTGCAGATAGTCATTGCACCAACTGCAATATCCCCACCGTATTTCTGTAATGATGAGTTAAACGCCACATTGATTACAGCCTC
>CAJGCX010000113.1 GCA_904501895.1 Clostridiaceae bacterium | reverse complement strand
TTTGATAACTTTAAGGAGAAGGTTACAGAATGAAAGTATTTATGATTGGTGGCACAGGCCTTTTAGGCTGTGAAGCTGCAAGAATTTTTATTGAAAGAGGACACGAAGTAACAAGTGTTGCTCTTCCTCCACTTCCACAGGGTGCTCCTATTCCACAGGAAATGAAATTGGAATTCTGCAATATCTATGAAAAGACAGATGACGAAATCCGTGACCTTCTTCGTGGACACGACTGTTTCGTATTTGCAGCTGGTATTGATGAACGTGTTGAATTCCCTGCACCTGTTTATGATGCATATTACAAATACAATATTCAGCCACTTGAAAGAATTCTTCCTCTTTGTAAAGAGGTGGGTATGAAGAGTGCTGTTGTTCTTGGTTCATACTTTGCTTACCTTGCAAAGGAAAGACCTGATATGAAGCTTACTGAAAAGCATCCTTATATCAAGAGCCGTATTGACCAGGAAAATGTTGCTTTCTCATTTGCTGACGAAAACTTTGATGTTTCAGTTCTTGAGCTTCCTTACATTTTCGGTACACAGCCAGGTAGAAAGCCTGTTTGGGTTATCCTTATCGAACAGATTAAGAGAATGGATAAGCTTCCATTCACAATGTACCCAGGTGGCGGTACAGCAATGCTTACAGTTCGTCAGGTTGGCGAGGTAATCGTTGGTGCTGCTGAAAAATCAAAGGGTGCAAAGGCTTGGCCTATCAGCATGTACAACCTTACATGGAAGCAGTTCCTCAAGGTTGTTTACGCAGCACGTGGTATGGGCGATAACCGTAAGATTATCAGTGTTGCACCTTGGATGATGCGTATGGGTCTTGGCGGAGTTAAGAAGGAATACGCCGCAAAGGGTATTGAAAGTGGTATTGATGTTGACGGACTTGCAGATATTATGGATGTAAATCTTTTCATCCCTGATAGCTATGCAAAAGAGCTTGGCGCAACTCCTGATGATATCAACGCTGCAATCTTTGATTCAATCAAGGTTTCACAGGCATCTTATGACGGTACAATTAAGCTTCTCGAAATGAAGGGTGAATAAAAAATATCAGCCGAGTGTTTTAAACACTCGGCTGTTTTTTGTGTATTTATGAAAATTAAAAGTTTTTCGTTATTCCAATTCCCAATCTCCAAACCATTCATCACATTGACCGTCGCAGTAATTTCCAACAGATACATCACCCTTACCGGTATCTTTAACAATTATATTACCACAAACGTCACATGTAACAGGCTCGTTTTTACCTGATGTGTGCTCAACTGTTGTATCTTCAACCTTTACAGTTGGCTGAGATTCAAGTTCTGTTGTGACTTCTTCATCCTCGTTGCCGTTAGTTGTTAATTCGGATTTGTCAGACTCAGTTATTGTTTTGTCTTCTGTAGTGCTTTCTGTTGAATCATTTTCAAGAGCAATTTCTGTTTCTGGTGTAAATGTTGTTGAGGCAGTAGTGCTGTCATCTTTTTTATTGCATCCTGAAATCAACAATACACTACTGAAAATAAGTACAAGAGAAATAATAATTGCAATATACTTTTTATTCATAAAAATTCACTCCTTTTAAGATATATTTGATTATATCATTTATAATAACTTTTTACAATATTATTCTTTACATTTCCAATAAAAAGGGTATCATATCCTCAGTTGTTTATGATGAAAAAACACCAACTGTCGAATGGTTTATCGTGGCATTCAATCTTGAAAATAAAATATAGTCAGCTTCTACGATTCTATCCGATAAATTATAATTTGCATATTAACTATACAACAAAAAGCACCTTCCGTTGTGGAAGGTGCTTTAATAATATGTATCGTAAAATTAAAGGATAATACCCATTGTACCTGGCTTGCAGAGAGCAGCATTTGATTCGTCTGTATCAATGTGCATTGCAAGAGCAAAGTTAGGATGTACACGAACTACAACATCACCGAAAGTAGTTGTTCTATCGTCTGACTCAACCTTAACTTCAACAACCTGCTTATCAACAAGACCGTATTTTTCAGCATCGTCAGGAGTCATATGAATATGTCTCTTTGCAACGATAACGCCGTTTTCAATTTCGATTTCGCCCTTAGGACCAACGATTTTACAACCAGGAGTGTTTGCGATATCACCTGATTCTCTAACAACTGCCTGAACACCGATTGAACGAGCGTCAGAAGCAGAAATTTCAACCTGAGTAGCAGGTCTTACAGGACCAAGGATTGAAACGCCAGGGAACTGACCCTTAGGTCCGATAACTGCGATTCTTTCTTCACAAGCGTACTGACCAGGCTGTGAAAGGTCTTTTTTCTTTGTAAGCTCATAACCCTCACCAAAAAGAATTTCAAGGTGTTCCTTTGAAATGTGAGCGTGTCTTGCACTTGTTTCAACTAAAACTGTCTTTTCCATATATCATTCTTCTTTCTAAAAAATATTACAAATTTTGCTACTTATATAATAGACCTTTTTTGTCGTTTTGTAAAGTGTAAATATGTATAAGATTACAACAATTCTTCAAAAGATTTTATGTAATAATATGCAATCTGTCGAATTTCATTTTCATCTTTTGCAGAGCTTTTATCAAAAACGCCACAGGTGATAAATCCACCTTTTTTTGCACTGCGGATTCCCTCGATAATGTCCTCAAAAACAATACATTCTTCCGGTACGACACCTATTCTTTCACTTGCGAGTAAATAGATATCAGGTTCAGTTTTTCCTACATTAATTTCACTAACGTAGGCAGAGGACGTAAAGAAATCGAAAATACCGTGATTTTTAAGCGTCTCTTCACAAACAATCTTTTCACTTGCAGTTGCAAATGCCATTTTCACGCCACTTTCATAGAGCTTTTTAAGATAATCAAAAACTCCTGCTTTCAAATCAACATCCGAAAGGTAAGCCTCTGCACAAAGTCCAAGCCATTCATCAACAATTTCTTCAGCACTTTCAGGGAGTCCGTATTTTTCCTTTGTATATACTGCAGCAGCAGGTAAGTGCATATTTTTAATTACATCAACGTAACCGGAATCGAGAGGTAAGCCTCTTCTTCTGAAAAATTCCACATCAACATCGTGCCAGATATGCATTGAGTCAAGTAGTGTACCGTCAAGGTCAAAAATAGCACCTTTAAAATTCTTTATTTCCATTTTATTCACCGAATACATATTGTTTTATTGCCTTTGCAACACCACCGTTATCGTTGGTGTCTGTAACAAATTTTGCAGATTTTTTAGCGTGTTCATTTCCATTTTCCATAGCAAATGAAAAGTCTGCAAACTGGAGCATCGGACAATCGTTTTCACCGTCACCAAAGCACATAATTTCATTTTGTGTAATGCCCAGGGAGTCTGCAAGTCCTTTTACAGCAAAGCCCTTTGTGGCATTAATATCGGTCATTTCAAGATTTCCGTTTTTACCTGCAGTAACAGGGAATGATGATGCGAAAGCAACATCAGAAATCTTATTTTCAATTTCTATTCTCTGCTCAGGTGTGAGTGTTAAAATATTAAGCTTTTCAATTCCATTGCTACCAATAAGTGCTTGGAGGTCAGGCACTTCCTTAATGAAATTACTCAACAGCTTATAAATATGAGGAGCAACATTCTCAGGTGTAAATCCCTTATAGCTTTCCTTATTCATAAAGCAATCACCATTATAGTAGATTTCATAAATAAGGTCGTAATTTTTAAGAGTATTGAAAATCTCAATTGATTTTTTATTATCTATAAGTGTCTGACAAACAATTTCACCTGTTTTAAGGTCGTATGTAATTGCACCGTTAGATGTAATAAGATAATCTAAAAACGGTAGCTGTGGCATAAGATAATCAGTTAAAATTTTTGTTCTTCCACTTGCAACAGCAACCTTTATACCCATTTCATGAGCTTTTTTAAAGGCATCAATATTTTCCTGTGGAATTGTAACGTGGTTACTGTTTAAAAAAGTACCGTCAAGGTCAGTAACAATAAGTTTAATAGCCATAATTTCACCTAAATACAATAAATATTTGTGTCCCAGAAGGAAATGTGAGGATGATGACGAAGATAAATTTTGTAGTCACCGTTTATTTCATTGACCCGATTTACAAGTGCGAAAATATCCTCACTTCTGTGGTATCCTGCCATACATAATTTCGGTTTATATTGCTGTAAGGTGTTTTTTGCTCCTTGCAGCATTTCTTTTTCAGCACCCTCAACATCAATGTTAAGATATGTAAATATCCCGTATTTTTCAGCTATTTCATCAACTGTGACAGACTCAATTGCTTCTCCCGAATCCTTTGCAGAGCCACCACGACCCTTATTTCCGTCAAAGAAAAGCACTTTTGATTCGTTCCATATTGCGTTGTTAAGCGTTGTGCAGTTATGGAGATTTCCACAGTATATCTGAAGCTTTTTAAATGTCCTCTTGTCAGGCTCAACTGCTACTATTTTTTCATAAGCATTTGAATAATGTAAAAATTCCTTAATTGTATCACCACGATATGCACCAAGGTCAAGAAAACTTTCATTTTCACCTAAATTGAGTATTTCAAAGGCTTCATCCTTTGTGCTTTCACAATTAAAGCAATAATTCAAATCACCTGTAATCTGAAAACGGATAATGCCTTCAAAAACCTCTTTTGATTTTTTATCGCAAAGCAATGAATATGCCTTTTCAATTTCTTTAAGATTATTTTCAAGAAATTCCTTATTAAAAATATTGTCACCAAAAACAGGGACAGAGGGCATAATCACCTTATGACGAAGAGAAAGATTTTTTATATTTTCAATAACCTGAGGCAGGGGACTTGCAAATGCTAAAACAATAACAAAGTCTTCAAATTCACCTTCAAGTGCAGAGATTGATTTCACCTCAAAATCATGAAAGGTGCGTTTTCTTACAAATCCGTCACTTGCACAGACTGCTGAAACAGAAATTCCTAATTTTTCAAATTCCTCAAACACTCTGTCAGCGCCGTTTCCTGTGCCGTAAACAGCAATAGGCAGAGATGTTTCCTTTAAAAATTCCCAGCTTGATTTTTCAGAAAGTAATTTTTTAAACAATTTCTCCACCACCTTAACTGTTTTCATAAAATAATATCATATTTTGTCACTCTTTACAATAAAACTGTTGACGATATTTCGATTTTGCAATAAAATATTTTTAACAAAATATTGGAAGTGTATATATGAAAAAGCTTTTAGATGCAAGAATGATGCTTGTAATTTCAATGACGGTTTTCGGTACAATCGGTCTTTTTGTACGAAATATCAGTTTACCATCAGGTGAAATTGCACTTTACAGAGCAGTTTTAGCAGCATTGTTAATCGGCATTTTTCTTCTTGTTACAAAACAGAAAATTCCATT
>CAJGCX010000112.1 GCA_904501895.1 Clostridiaceae bacterium | reverse complement strand
TCATCCATATAAATACCACTTGTTGCATAGTCTGCCCATTCAGGAAGTGTAATATCGTGGATATAGTTACCACTGATTACTGAATCAGGCTGTTTTGAGAGTGTATAAATGCCACCTGCATCGCAAAGCACCTGACTTGTATGGTGAATGTCATTATTCAGTATTCTGTTTTCTCTCATAGAATTATCAGCACTTGACCAGCCAAAGCCAACTGAAATACCTGTATATGGTGCATAGCAAACTTCATTATTAGCTATGAGAATCTCTCTTGGATATCCTGCTCCGATTGCGACACAGCTTTGATAATCTGTTCCGATATAGGTAACAAGGTTATTTACGATTCTATCTCCTGTACAGATTTCACTTTCATCCTCAGGATTGTAAACGATATGCATATCCGTATTCTCATCAACTGCAAAATGGCCAATCATAATACCGTTACCTGCAATATTCTGTACTATATTATCCTGGATTGTGGAAGTTTTTGTACCGTGGTTAAGGTCAATACCGGCAGAACCCATATTTTCAATAACGCAGTCCTTAATAACAAAGTTTTCAGTATCTGCAACATAAATACCTGCAGATGGTCTTAAAACACCAATGTCGTTTGTTTTGTAAATACAATAGCTTGCATACATACCTGCCTGAATATCAACAAGTCCGTCTGTTGATGGTACTGTCCAGTTGCTGTAGCAGAAATCAATACCTTTAAATGCGAGATTTTTGATTTTACTGTTATCAGTAGGCTCAACTTTTATAAGTGTTTCAAGTCTTGGAATAACGACTTCAGCTTTATTTATATCAACATTTTTTGGTACTTTAATATAAACTGTATCTGCTTTTTCATCAAGATACCATTCGTTATCTGTGTCAATAAGCTCATAAGCATTTTCGATATAATATGTAAATTCGTGATTATTCATATGTGAATAACCGTCAATATCAGGATGAGGACGGTTGAAAATAAGGTCGTTTTCATTATCCTGAATTCTAATTGTTGTTACACCATTACTTGTACTTGCTGATTCTACACGAACAACATTTTTAACCCAGGCAGTAAGAATATGAAGCTCTATGTCCTGAAGATTATTGAAATCCTGAAATTCATCTGCATTAAGATAGATTTCACCATAATCAGCTTGAACAAGTGTTTCTTCACTCCATGTGTTAAGATTTTCAGGAATCATTGTACCGTCTGCATTAAATCTTGATGCACCAATGATTTTTGTTGAATAGTCATCAACACTTTTTGCTCTTATCATTTTTTCGCCATTAACGTAAAGCTGACGGAAAAGAGCATCTTCAGGCACTTTTGCAGAATAAATATTCTTTTCAGCATCATAAAGAGTAAATCCAGCAATTTCCTCTCCACCACTGATCGTTGCATTACCATCTGCTTCATACTTTATATAAAAATCGTTTGTAGCAGAATCACGTTGGTCAAAAGTAAGTGTTTCATCCAAAACATATTTACCATCTTCAATATGAACGACAATATTCCCTGTCATATCATCATTAATTTTTCTTACTTCATCCCTTGCTCTCTGAATAGTTGCAAATGGGCTATCTTTTGTTCCGGCGTTACTATCACTACCAGAAACACTTACGTAATATTCAGCCATAATTTCATCAGGTCTGAATATGATATTGCAGAAATCAATACCACCTGCAATAGTCATAACAACAGCAACTAATGATGCAATGATTGTTTTAATTGTGTAAAACATAACATACTCACTTTTCAAAATTTATAAAAATTTAAACATAAATTTGTGATTAATCAATAATTATTGATTTTATCTATTATTCTAGCTCGGTGTAATAGAGTCCGATTTGAGTACGGATTTGGTCGAGGATGTGCATTACATCTGATGTATGCTTGAGAGTTACCATTCTGCTTTCCTTGAGTCCCTCACGGATTTCCTTTGCTACACAGTCAAACTCATCAAGATATGAATTCATTTTCGAACCGTTGCCTTTGAAAGTTTCTTTTCTGAACAATGATTTTTTGTAGGTAACGCCATTAGTTGCGTGGTAGAGGGTTGCTTTGATTTCGCCATTTTCACCCTTGATTGACATTTTCTCAAAGCCCTTGAAATCGGCTATTGAAGCGCTGATATTCACCTTAAAATCAGGATAAGTGAATACAATATCCTCACCTAAATCAATACCATCTTTGATTACTCCCCTGCTTTCAATTTTCTGTGGCACACCCCAAAGACGATAAGCATAAGTTATAGGGTAAATTGTAATATCGAGGAGCGCTCCACCTGCTCTTTTAGGGTCTGTATGACGACCTTTGCCATCAATTGTACGAATATGATATGTAAAATCAGCAGAATGGATTTTGCCGAGCTTATTCTCGTCAATCCATTTCTTTGTCTGGTTTGCAGATGGTGAAAACCAAGTCCACATTGCCTCGCAAAGATACAAATCTTTCTCTTTTGCAAGAGTTATAAGCTCGTCAGTTTCTTTTGCTGTTACGGTGAATGCTTTTTCACAGAATACAGGCTTACCCAACTGAAGAGCCTGTTTTGCATATCGATAATGGGCATTGTGAGGAGTTACAATATATACACCATCAACACTGTCTGCAGTAATTGCTTTTTTAGGTGTATCGTAAGCCTTGCCACCGAATTTTTCGGCAAATGCAACACCTTTTTCGTAGTTTCGTGTGTAGCAGGACACTATTTCGTGACGGCCACTTTTATTAAGCTGTGATGCAACTGTTTTTGCAAGGCTACCACATCCGATAAAGCACCAACGGAATTTATTCATAACATTACTCCTTTATGGTAATTTATTACCGGCAGCACGATAAATCTCATACCATTCTTCACGGGTAATGTTGATTTCACTTGCCTTTAAGCAATCTGTAAGACGATTAAGATTTGTTGTGCCTGTTACAGGCTGCATTTTTGCAGGATGACGAAGAATCCAAGCAAATGCCATAGTTGTTTTTGATACGCCATATTTATTGCCGATATTTTCAAGCACCTTGTTAAGCTCAGGAAATTTTTCGTTATCAATAAAGCATCCCTCGAAAAATCCGTATTGCATTGGTGACCAAGGCTGAATTGTGATTTTATTAAGTCTGCAATAATCAAGGACACTGTCATCACGATTAACACCTGAATCATTATACATATTCACATTAATTCCTGACTGAATAATTGGTGCGTGCATAATAGAAAACTGCAGCTGATTTGCACAAAGAGGCATATCCATTGCTCTTTGCAAAAGCTCCATCTGATATGGATTCTGATTAGAAACACCAAAATTACGGACTTTTCCTGATGACTTAAGGTGGTCAAACGCCTTTGCAACTTCTTCAGGCTCCATAAGTGCATCAGGTCTGTGAAGAAGCAAGACATCAATATAATCTGTACCGAGTCTTTTAAGGCTACCTTCAACTGAATTTACAATGTGGTCATAAGAAAAGTCAAACTGACCTTTACGGATACCACATTTTGTCTGAATCAAAATATCCTCTCTGTTAAGTGATTTGATTGCATTGCCAAAGACCTCTTCACATTTGCCACCACCGTAGATATCCGCGTGGTCAAAAAAGTTTGCACCATTCTCTATTGCAGTATTAATAAAAGTAGATGCTTCACTTTCGCTCATATCACCTATACGCATACAACCAACTGCGACAGTTGGCACCTGTATTCCACTTTTGCCCAATTCTATTTTATACATATCGAAATCTCCTACTTCTAATTATTTAACTATGAACATTATATCATTGCTTATATAGTCAAGCAACATATTTTTGATATTTATATTGCTTGGAATTATGCCTTTTTGCTCCAAATAATTTTAATATATTGTCACTCATATTTCTTTTAAATTACAGACGTCGATATATACATATAAAAGAACCACTCTGTTAAGTGGTTCTTTTTCAACTACTTTCTATAATTTAGATTAATCAAACTTAATACAAGTTCTGCCGTCCCATCGGTCATAATCTGCCGGAGTCAAAGACTCTTCTTCAGTTTCAATGCGATATGTCATTTCGGTATTCATAATTGTAACAGAGTCAATGTTAGCAAAATCAATATCATCACAATAAGGACAATGCGTGTGCTTAAAACCTGAATATTCTTTTCCACAATACTGGCATTTCTTACCGAATAACATAATCTCACCTCTTTTTAACAATAATATCACATATTGTGTCGATAAACAATTAAAAGATTGTTCCTCAGTACATTTTAAGGGACAGTTGGAAAATTTGAAAGATAATTATAAAAAATCAGCTCCCCTTCTGGAGAGCTGAAAATGATTTATTTTAGTTTATCTTACGCTGTCGTAAACTTCATAGAAATTCTTGATAAATGTTGTACCTGCTGTCTTGCCGTATGAAATAAGGCACCATGTATCATCATCAAAGTCACCTGATGTTTCGTTGAACTGGAAGCCTGCCATTACGTAATTAGCCTCGTTAGCAACATAACCTGCAGCGTCATTCATAAGGTCCATAACGATAATATCTTCGCCTGTATATTCTCTGATAGGCTTCATTGGGAATCCCTTTGCACCATTTCCACCCATAAGAAGCTCACCAAATGTTTCGCCAGGGCTCATATAAACCTTCATATTATCGCCGATTTCAAGGTAACCTACCTCTGTAACTGTGTAGTAATTCCAGTTATCATCCTTTAAAACAAGGTTATCAGCAATAGATGTTTTACCGAGAAGAGCAACAACATTGTTTTCAATCTGAACTGTGAACTGCTTTGATTTAACATTAAGAACAGGCTTAACCTCTTCCTTACCTACTGTTGGAAGTCCTTCATACCATACAGTATAGCCTTCCTGCTTACCGTACTTTTTAATACCGAGCTTATCGCCTGTTTTTTCATTAAGAGCGATTCTTTCAGCCTTTGTCATACTCATACTGAGAAGGATATAGCCGAATTCATAGCCTAATCTCAATGCATCACTATGTGCTGTACCGCCTTCAAGCTCATCATTTGAATTACTTCTTGATGAAGAAACTGTTGAAACGTTACCCTGAAGGAAAACAAAATTATAACCAACAGAATTCAATAATTTTTCCATTGACCAAATACAGTCAGGAGTAAACTTTCTATCAAAATTCATTGGGTCACTTTCGTCCTGATTCCAGTCAAAGCTTGCTGACTCAGGATGACAACCGAATGTTGAAATAATTGTAGGATTTTTTGTTGTGCTGAAAGGCACAAACTCAAGCTTATACATATTTGTATCGTAAACGATAGGAGCTGTACGGTCAAAGAGATAATCAGCAATATCAATCTTTGAGTAATACATCTTACCTGTTGTCATATCAGCAAGAGCTGCTTCAACAGCCTTCTTTGAGCCTTCAACAACTGATTTGATGAATTCACGAGGAACACCGTATTTAACATCATCAGTTAATGTGTTATTCAAAAGGCATCCGATAGGGTCTGTCCATACACCCTGAGAGTCAATACCTGTGTGAATATGAGTACATGAAACATTGATGCTGACAATGTTATATTTCTTTGCAACCTCTT
>CAJGCX010000111.1 GCA_904501895.1 Clostridiaceae bacterium | reverse complement strand
CTTACCACCTGCTGCAACAACCACATAATCGAATCTGTCACGATTATTGATAACTAATTTATTCACAACACCATTGAAAACTGATTTCAAATGCACAGCGTTATAATCACAAACAGTTTCAATACCTAATCTTGCACATTCAAAACGCAATACATCAAGGACAGAAGAAGCTTGATTTGACAGAGGATAAACTCTGCCCTCGTCTTCCTCTCTTGTGTAAAGGCCCAAATTATTGAAGAATTTTATGTTGCTTTCAGGTGTGTATTTATTAAGCACAAATTTTGCAAAATCCACATCACCACGAAAGCCACTATCAATAGCATTAGTGTTTGTAAGGTTACATCTTCCATTACCTGTTACAAGAATTTTCTTACCAACACGTGCAAGCTTTTCAAAAACAGTAACCTTAACCTCATCTCTATCCTTAACGGTGTGCATAATTTCAATTGCACAGGCAAGTCCTGATGCGCCGCCACC
Organism: Clostridiaceae bacterium; assembly: GCA_904501895.1. GTDB lineage: Bacteria > Bacillota > Clostridia > Oscillospirales > Acutalibacteraceae > Fimenecus. Next base: position 5,077 of record CAJGCX010000111.1, on the reverse strand, counting down.
GATTACAGCGATTTTCTGCACTGCTTACACCTGCCTTTCAAGATATTCATAAAGTTTATCAATAGTGCTTGAGCTCATTACGTGCTCCATCTGGCAAGCCTCATGCTCTGCAGTTTTCTCATCAACACCAAGAGTGTCAATAAGGAAATGCTTGATTAACTTATGTCGTCTTAACACATTTGCAGCATAGCTTTCACCCTGTGGTGTAATGAGAATATCACCATAAGTAACGTGTTCAAGATATCCGTTTTGTGTAAGAGTGTTTATTGCACGATTAACACTTGGCTTTGAAACGCCAAGAAATTCTGCAATATCTGTAATTCGCACATTGTCCTTCTCTTTTGAGATAATAAAAACTGCTTCAAGATAATCTTCAAGTGAAGATGTCATATTATACATATTGTTTTTCATACGAACGTACCTTTTCAAAATTATAGCATTATATTTTACCATAAAATTAGCCAAATAGTCAATAAGGCTAACAAATTTTATAACAAAAGCGAGGCCGAAGCCTCGCTTTACAGATAGATTATGGTTTACTCACTACCTTGCTTGCTGCAAGATTTATTATTTCTTCCTTATCCTCGTCACTCATAGCACGAAGCTTTGCGATAAGGTCAATTTCAGAACTTGAAAGCTGAGAAAGAAATCTCTCCTCCAAAGCTCCCTCATATTTATCGTTTTCATTAACCGACTCAACATAAGCATCTTCAAAAAAACAATCCATTGAAATCTTGTAAAAATGTGATAATTGAGAAAGAATCTTTAAGTCAACATCTCGTCTTCCGATTTCGTAACTGCTATATGTTGAACGGCTTATACCTAAAGCATCAGCAACCTGATATTGCTTTAAGTTGTTTGCACATCTTATGATTTTTAACTGTTTACCACAACTCATAATTTCACCTCATTTACATCATTATACAGTATAAAATTATCCTTGGCAACTAAAAGTTGCAAATTTCTTTATATGTGGTAAAATATAAGTAAGATAAAATGAAAGGGAAATATTATGATTTACTTTTTTGTTGCTTTAGTAGTTATTTGCTTACTGTTATTTATGGTTGCAATTAAGATTATAGATTTTGCAGGGCTTTCAAAGCGCTGTGAAGGAAATGAAAACCTTAAGTATTTAAAAGCAAAGAATTTTGATAATCTGAATGCTTTGCCAATCAGTTTTAAATCCGATAAGGGACAGACACTAAACGGTTTACTTTACAGCAGTGCTAAGGTTGACAATTACAAGGCTCTTATAGTATTTTCACATGGTATGGGCGCAGGACATCTCGCTTACACAACTGAAATCAATTATTTTGCACAAAAAGGTTATATGGTATTAGCTTATGACAACACAGGCACATGTACATCTGAGGGTGATAAGCTTTATGGATTTGCTCAAGGTGTAATCGACCTTAAGCATGCGTTGGATTTTGTGAAAACAAGAGATGATTTAAAGACTTTACCATTACTTCTCTGTGGACACTCCTGGGGTGGATACAGTGTATGTAATGTATCGGCAATTGCTACTGACACTGAAATTAAAGGAATCGTTGCATTCTCACCTTTCAACTCAATGAGTAAGCTTATCCGAGACAATGCAAGACTTCAGACAAAGGCTAATCTTTCAATTTTCACTCCGTTTTTCTATTTAATTAATCTTATTCGTTTTGGCAAGGCAGGTGTGCTTCGCTCTTGTGACAGTATTGACAGCAACGAGATTCCTACACTTATTTTACACGGTGGAAACGATTTGCAGGTTACCCTTAAAAACAGTCCCGTTGGCAGAAAGCATGAAATAAAGAATAATCCAAACGCAAGAACAATTCTTTGTGACAGTAAATTCCACAATGTTTATCTTGCAAAAGAAGCTGAGCAATACCTAAACGATACGTTTGCAAGGATTTCAGCACTTGGTGAAAATACTCCTGAAGCATATGAGGTGTATCAGAATATTGACTACACTCTTATCACAAAAGAGGATTTGACAATTATGGACGCTGTCAGTGATTTTTTCGAAGAGTGTGTTATGAAAAGAGATTTCTTAAACTAAAAGGTGATTAAAAGCATATAAATCAAGGGAGTCAACAGGTTTTTCCTGCAGACTCCCTTTTTTCATATCAAAATAAATTATTTTCAATTATTCCCTTAACAATATCGCCACATACAGCGTAAATTCCATAGATATCCTTTTCTGCCTTAGCACCTGTCGTTACAACGACTACACCTGTTTTTGTTTCCGGATTATAGACATATAAAGAATACACACCGTAAGCACTACCCGTGTGATAATACATATAATCCTGCTTGTACATACCATTCATCCTTTTCATAGGCATACATTGTACAGCGCTTTTTGGAAGATTTGGCGTATGCATAAGGGCAATGCTTTCCTTTGATAAAAGCTCAACACCATTATACATACCATCGTTTATAAACAGGGTAAGCAATCTTGCAAAATCGGTTGCACTTGTAATAAGACCACCCGGATAAAGCATCATTCTGCTTCCCGGTTTTGTGTCATCTCTCATTAAATCAGTAGAATCAGCAACGCTTAAAGTAATTTCGCCCTTATTGTTATATAAGTTTGCAACTTTATTTTTATCTAACTGTCCACCAAGAAATGAAGCCTTTAACCCCATAGGCTTGATAAAATATTGCTTCGCAAGAGCATTTAGGCTTCTGTTTGTAACACATTCGCAGATTGTACCCACAAGTCCGAAGCCATAATTATTATATCTGTAAATCTCCCCTGGTTTATCCCTGTATGCTTCAGGCGTTTTCAAAAATTCTCTTATTTCTTCCAGAGAATTCTGATATCCTTTATCGGTAATGCCTGATGTATGTGTAAGGAGCATTCTCAAGGTTATAGTTATTTCAGGATATTCAGGATGCTTTACCTCCACGCCAAGATATTCTGAAATATCAGCATCAAGGCTTAATTTATCATCTTCAATAAGCTTGAATGCAACCATTCCCACAACAGTTTTTGAAAGTGATGCTATACGAATTTTTGTATCTGCCGTCATTGGCATTTCATCAACTATTGCCCAACCACTCTCCGCAGTTGATGAAACAACACCATCCTTAATTGTGGCAACCTGTACACCAACAGCACCATATTTTTCTGCTACCTGACGGACAAGGTTTCCTAATTCACCCGAATTTGCAGATACAGGAGAGTTTTCAAGCGGTGGAATTGTAACTGTAGGAATCTGTAACTGAGTTGTTGTTTCTGTTGTTGATTCAAATTCAGTTGCAGTGTCTGCTTCGGTAACCAATTCTGTAGATGATTCAACGACAGTGTTATTAACAGCTGTGCTTTCAGTTATTTCGATTTGTTGGTTAGCAGGCTTCTCTTTTTGAAAAAAACATATTGAAACAAAAATTATTGTAAAGCAAAGTAAAATACAGATAACTCTTAATATTTTCTTTTTCATTTTTACACTTCCAATATTTTGTGTTAAAAATAATATATCAATTGCACCTGTTTTTGTCAATAGACGGGTTTTGTATATTTTTCAGATTTCCTGTCGCAGGATTTTCAATCAATTTTCCTGATTCTGTAAATCTTGACCCATGACATGGACAATCCCACGTATGCTCTGCACTATTCCATTTCAAGGCACATCCTAAATGAGGGCATCGTCTTCTTGAAGGAGTTAAAAGTCCTATCGTTGCTTCAGCAATATTAATTGGAAGTTGAGTTGTCAAAACACTTCTTGACGGTGAAAACACCTCTTCGTATTCATTTGTTTTGTTAAGAATTAAATCGCAAAGCAACTTGGCAGATACCATTGACAAAGTCATTCCCCACTTATTAAAGCCAGTTGCAACAAACACATTAGGAATTCTTTTTGAATATCTGCCTATATACGGAATAGAATCAAGGCTCATACAATCCTGTGTTGCCCACTGATATTTTATAGGGAATTCAGGATAATTAATTGAGGAAAATGCTTTTAATTCATGGTAATTTCCACCATTTTTGCCTGTCCTGTGGTCGCCACCACCGATTAAAAGATAATTTTTGTAATTACGAAATGACATACCTTTCTTTTCTGCATCAACATACATTCCTTTAATTTGGGGAGCATTCTCCAAAGCTAAAACATAGCTTCTTTCCTGATAAAGCTTTGCAAAATACCCACCGTATTTATTCATAAACGGAAAATGTGTTGCAGCTATAAAGTAATCGGCTGTTACTCTTGCGTTTTCTGTTGTAGCGGTGTTTCTGTGAATTTCAATAACTTTCGTATTCTCATAAATGGTTAATTTTTTTGAAATTGATGATAAAAATTGCAATGGATTAAATTCTGCCTGATTCGGAAATTTCACAGCACCTGCAATATTAATAGGGAGAGGAATTTCTGTAATAAAATCAGGATTATATCCTAATCTTACAAGTGCGTGAAGCTCATCATTTATTTTTCTTTGGTTATTTATGGAATAAACAATATTGTCCTTTTGTTCAAATTCACACGATATATTTTCGCATAGCTCCACATAATTTTTTATTGCTTTTTCATTGGCATCAAGATACATTTTTGCCTTTTCAATGCCAATTTTCTTGATTAGTTTATCATAAATCAGACCGTGTTGAGATGTGATTTTTGCTGTTGTATTCTGCGTTACACCCTTGCAGATTCTGTCAGCCTCAAGGACAACGCAATCAACACCATTTTGCTTTAGAATAAAAGCACATAGAATACCTGTAATTCCGCCACCAATTACAGCAACACTCGTTTTTATATCATTTTTCAGTTGTGGAAACTCCTTAAATTCTGACTCTGCCGACCATACAGACAACATATTAATCACCCATAATATTATTTACAAAAAAATGACAGAGTATAACTGCAAAATACAACAAAAAAAGCTCCACCCTTTCGGATGGAGCCTGAAATTTAAGTTGAATAATCAGGAATTATTCGTTAACCTTTGTAACAACACCTGAACCAACTGTTCTACCGCCTTCACGGATAGCGAAACGAAGACCTTCTTCGATAGCGATAGGAGTGATGAGTTCAACGTCCATAACAACGTTATCACCAGGCATACACATTTCTGTACCTGCTGG
>CAJGCX010000110.1 GCA_904501895.1 Clostridiaceae bacterium | reverse complement strand
GGTGGCGTTGAAGAAATGGCAAAGAGAATCGAAAACGAAACAGGCGTTGAATCTCGTGCAACAATTCTTGGTCACGTTCAGCGTGGTGGTCATCCAACAGTTCGTGACAGAGTTACTGCATCTCTTATGGGTAACAAGGCTGTTGAGCTTCTTAAGGAAGGCATCGGCAACAGAGTTATCGCTATGCAGCATGACGAAATCGTAGATTATGATATTTTCGAAGCACTTAATATGAAAAAGTCACTTGACCTTAATATGTACAAGGTTGCTCACGAAATTTCAATCTAAGCTATGTCCAATATAATCCTTATCGGTATGCCCGGCTGTGGTAAAAGTACAGTCGGTGTTATACTAGCAAAAACACTTGGTATCGGATTTGTTGATACCGATTTGATTATTCAACAGCGTGAAAAAAGACTTTTGCAGTCTATTATTGACTCTGACGGGATTGAGAAATTTCTTGATTGTGAAGCAGAGGCAGTTAAATCATTAGATTGTGATAATTCAGTTATTGCAACAGGTGGCAGCGTTGTTTTCAGGGAAGAATCAATGAAGCATCTTAAGGAAAACGGAAAAATTTTCTTTCTTAATGTTTCACTTCCTGAAATTAAAAATCGACTTGATAATATCAGCACTCGTGGTGTTGCTGCTGAAAAGTCACAGACCATTGACGATATATTTAATCAGAGATATCCTTTGTATGAAAAATATGCAGATTATATTCTTGATTTGAATAATTCAAACGTGGAACAAACTGTTGAAAAAATTTGTAATTTAATTAAATAAAATCTAACCTTACGGTATTTTCATTATTAGTGAAATTCATCCGTAAGGTTATTTTTTTACCTTATATATTTTTATAAATTTAAGGCAAATTATTAGTGTGAAAAACACGGAGGTGATAATTTGCAAAAATTTATAAAGAAAGCTTTAATTTTAACTATATCAATTTCAATTATTTTATTTTCAATTTTTTATATAGATGCAAAAAGAACACCTGAAAATGTAACTGCGCTTAATAATATAAAAAGGCAATACGTTGTACCTGGAGGAGAATTATTCGGAATAAAGCTATACACAGACGGTGTCATAATTGTTGATTTTGAGGAGATTGAAACTGAAACAGGCACAGTCTGTCCTGCAAAAATTTCAGGATTAAAAACAGGGGATATAATTAAAACGGTTAATGATATAAGTGTTACTTCGTCATCTCATTTTTCAAAGCTTTTGCAAAAAAGTAAGGGTGAAAAAATACAGATGTCAGTTTTAAGAAAAAACAAAATAATCAATATTAGTTTTCAGACTGTCCTTGAAAAGGATAGTAATAAATATTGTGCAGGTCTTTGGGTAAGAGATAGTACAGCGGGTCTTGGTACAGTAACCTTTTACAATAGAAAGAATAATACCTTTGCAGGTCTCGGACATCCTATTTACGATATTGACACTAATGAAATAATGCCGATAAAATCAGGTGTAATGGCAGAGGTAAAGCTGAGTAGCCTGAGTAAAAGCACATTCGGTAAGGTAGGAGAATTGTGCGGCGTTTTTACCGGAAAGGAAACAGGCGAGTTGTTTTTAAATGATGAAACGGGAATTTACGGATATTCTGATATAAATAAGACTGAAGAAATCCCCGTTGCCTTTAAAACGGAAGTTGAGAAAGGAAAGGCAAATATTATCTGCACTTTAGCAGATTCAAAACCGCAGATATATGAAATTGAAATTGTAAAAATTTATTCAAATTCATCATCTGTCAATAAGGATATGATAATAAGAATTACGGACAAGGATTTGCTTAATAAAACAGGTGGAATTGTTCAGGGAATGAGTGGTAGTCCTATAATTCAGAATGGTATGCTCGTAGGTGCAGTAACGCACGTGTTTGTAAATAATCCAAAGCAAGGTTATGCAATTTTTGCAGAGAGAATGGTTGATGTTTCCAATAATCAAGCTGTACCAAATATTAAAGAAGCGTCTTAAAAAACTTACAATATCTTAAGTAAAATTAAAAGCCGGACTGCTAAGCCCGGCTTTAACGTTACTTTGAATTTTGTTATCTCCAGATAACCCATAAAAGAATATATCCTGTAATAACTGCTGCCATAGTAAATGGCACACCGTATTTCATAAAGGTTGTGCTCTTAACCTCATATCCTTCCTTACGGAGAATACCGATACCTGCGATATTTGCAGAAGCACCGATTGGAGTAAGGTTACCACCAAGAGTCGCACCACAAAGAAGTCCGTAATAAAGAAGTATAGGCTCCATACCGATGCTTTCAGCAATAACAGGAACAATTGAAAGCATTGTTGCTGTGTACGGAATGTTGTCGATAAAAGCAGAAAGGATAACTGACATCCAGACAATAATTGTGTAAATTAAGAATGGTGAGCCTGCACCGATACTTGCAATAGCGCTACCAATAATATCAATAACACCTGCGTTTTTAATACCACCGATTACAACGAAAAGTCCTGTAAGAAGAACGATTGTAAACCAGTCAATTTCCTTAAGTGAATTCTTTAAGATTTCCTTGTTTTTCTTTATAAAAATTTCTCTTAAAAGACCTACAAGGAAGAATGCAATACAGATAATGCCATTTGTAATGTCAGGCTTGTAGAACTGACCTTCTGCTGCATTGTCCTTATATGGGATAAACGAAACTGCAATAAGAGCAACAACTGTACCAACAAGTAAGAATGTTGGGAATTTGTCCTCAACAACTGTTCTTGATGTAAATTCAATTTTTGCATTTTCCTTACGGAACATAAAGTAAATGATAAATGCACTTGCAATTGCACCTGCCTGAACAACCCAGAACATACCAATATGTCCATCGTGAACAAAGAAATCAGAAAAGTCAAGGTTTGCCTGCTTCGCAAGGAGAATGGATGTTGTATCACCAACAAGTGTCGCAGCGCCCTGAAGATTTGAAGAAACTGCAATACAGATAATTGACGGAACAGGGGAGATGTTAATCTTTTTGCAGAAAGCAAGAGCAACAGGAGCAATCATAAGAACAGTTGCAACGTTATCAACAAATGCTGAAACGATACCTGCGAAAAGTGAAAGTGCAACAACAGTAAGCTTCACATTTGGCATTTTTGAAATCAGAATGTCTGACATAAGCTGTGGCATTTTTGACTCTATGAAAAGATAAACAGTACCCATTGTACCTGCAATCATCATAATAACATTCCAGTCAACCTCACCTAATGCATCGGCAATTCCATAGGTGAATGTACCATCGTTAACTGCGAAAAAGCCATCACCAAATAATGTGGGATTAGCAGAGGCAATAATTCCAAGGGCAACGAAAATCAAAGCAGATGTTACGGTTATGTACGGTCTTATTTTCTGAAAGGCTAACATAAGAATATATGTCAGTGAAAAAATAACCAAAGCCGTGATTGTGATAGGACTCATAATAGTACCTCCGGAGTGAAAAATATATAAGTCTGCACAAAAAAACAGAACCCTGAAAAGAGTTCTGTCAATAGTTGGAAAAAGTAAAAACCTATAACCAAATCAACCCTAAACAAATAGAATTTTAAAAAATTCTATGACAGACTCCACCACTTATTCGGATTGACAATTTGATTATACTCTTGCATTTTAAAAAAGTCAACAAGTGAGTTAACCGATTATTGCATCAATGTCCATTTCCCATATATCCTTGTTGATTTCCTTTGCATCAGCATAGGATTTTGCACCTGATTCAAAGATAATATAAAGCTTACCGTTGTAATAATCAGCACCTTCCATTAATGTTGGCATTTTAAAGCTTACCACTCTGTTCTTTTTCTTTGCAACGTAAAGAGTGACATCCTTATCAAATACATTTACGGTATTTGTGTCCCATTCACTGTAATTTTCAAAAACCTGCATTTTTGAGTTATTTCTTCTGCCGTAGGATGTGCTGAAAACAACCTCACCGTCATTTGTTATTGCCATTCCCTGAACCTTATCAGGAACAGAAAGCACAACATCGGGAGTCAATTTTTCCTTTTGAGAATAATCAACCTCAATTGGCAAATCATATCCACAGCTCCAAGCGTGATTTGAGCCGTAATGATGCTCCTCGTTTACCTTGTTGCTATCCTTGTCATTGTTATAAAATTCAGTAACCCAGAGCTTTTCTCCGTCACAATAAAGCACAGAGCCCTTTACAGGCACTGAAAAATATCCGTCATAATTTACTGATGAGCCATTTTCACCTGTAAACATATCAAGTGTAAAGTGATAGATTTTACCGTTTGAAGAAGCACTGCCACCTGATGAAATCCATAAATCATTTCCGTCACAGGCAATTCCACCTGCGTGACCTGTAAATGAGTCAATAATAAACATTTTGCTTTCCTTTGTTTCAGGATTTACAAAATAAATTCTTGAAAACTGTTCATTTCCGTTTGCATCCTCAGGCATATAACCACTTATTGCAAACATTCCCATATTTTCAACAAAGCAGATTCCCTGTGGTACAAAATCATCTTCGAGTCCCGGCACCTCACAAGGATATTCGGTATAATCCTCATAAGCAACTCTCTTGTCACCGTCAAGATATCCTAAAAATTCAAAAAATGTATTTTTTATTGCATAAAAGATGTTTACAATTCCGTCAGCAAAGCTCTGTGTTGTCACAAAATTATCACTGATTGCACTTGAGGACACAGCCATTGAGCAAAAAAGCATAACTACTGCAAGTGTAATACTTAAAAATCTTTTCATTATAATCATTCCTTTGTGTTATTTTATGTGCTTATTTGCATAATAACATAAAAACAGAAGCAATTCAACATTTTCCAATATTGAAATTTAAAACATTGTATAGTATAATATTAAAGTTATATTCTTTTAATCTGAAAGGAAAGATTTAAATGAAAATTACTCCTAATAGCACACTCAAGGATGTTTTGAATACTCCTGTCGGTAACGACCTTATTGAAATGGTTGCATATCATACAGGTATTCCTGGTGCAGTTATCCACAATCCGTTGGTTGGTAAAATGAAGCTCAGCGCTATTCCAAAGCTTCTTGGTGATAAATTCCCAATGGAAACTGTTGAATATCTTTGTAAGCTTTTAAGCTATACACCTGAAAAGGTTATTACTAAAAACGAGGTTGACCCAAAATGGTGGAAGGAATCTGTTATTTATCAGATTTATCCTCGTTCATTTATGGACTCAAACGGTGACGGTATCGGTGACTTGCAGGGTATTATCTCAAAGCTTGATTACCTTAAGGATTTAGGTGTTGATGTACTCTGGCTCAGCCCTATTTACGATTCACCAAACGACGATATGGGTTATGATATCCGTGACTATCGCAAGATTATGACTGAATTCGGCACAATGGAAGATTTTGACCTTATGCTCCACGAAATTCATAAGCGTGGTATGAAGCTTGTTATGGACCTTGTCGTTAACCATACATCTGATGAACACGAATGGTTCCAGAAGGCTCTTGCAGGTGACAAGAAATATCAGGATTATTACATATTCAGAAAAGGTAAGGGTGACGGAATCCCACCTAACAACTGGTCATCAGTTTTCTCTGGTAGTG
>CAJGCX010000109.1 GCA_904501895.1 Clostridiaceae bacterium | reverse complement strand
GAGCAATTTTCCAGCCAACGTCGTTGAAAAGCATAAGCTTTACGAAATTAACTATTGCAAGAGCAATACCGCAAATCAAAGCAATTGAAAATTCCTTAAGCACAACCTTTAAGGTATCTCTGAATTCAATTTCACCTAATGAAATACCACGGATAATTGTTGATGAGGACTGATTACCACAGTTACCGCATGTACCTGTAAGCATTGGGATAAATGCAGTCAGCACAACGCACGAGGTCAATGCACCTTCAAAATAAGTGATAATTCTTTCAGTAAAGGTTGCAGAAACCATCAAAAGCATAAGCCAAGGGATACGCTTTTTAAAGTTTTCAAATACGCTCATTTTAAGATATGGCTTGTCAGTAGGAGTAATCGCAGCCATCAATTCCATATCCTCTGTGATTTCTTCCTGCATAACGTCGATAGCGTCATCGACAGTGATAATACCAACAAGTCGGTTTTCACGGTCAACAACAGGAAGAGCAAGAAGGTCGTATTTATCGAAAAGGTCAGCAACAACCTCTTTATCCTCAGAGGTATTAACGGAGATAACATTATCCTCCATTATTTCACGGATTTCGGCATTTTCATCTGCTAAAAGCAATTCCTTAACAGTAACAACACCCTTAAGCTTTCGCTTACTGTCAGTTACATAGCAGGTATAAATTGTTTCCTTGTCAACACCAGTACGACGGATTCTCATAAAAGCATCGGCAACGGTCATTGAGCGCTTTAAGTCAACATACTCAATTGTCATAATGCTTCCAGCAGAGTCCTCAGGATATTTTAATATTTCATTGATTTTCTTTCTTGTTTCAGGGTCAGTATGCTTTAAAATACGCTTTACAAGGCTTGATGGCATTTCCTCAATAAGGTCAACAGCGTCGTCAACATATAATTCATCAAGGACCTCACGAAGCTCCGTATCAGAGAAGGCACGGATAAGCTGCTCCTGATATTCAGGCTCCATATTAACGAAAACTTCAGCAGCAAGCTCTTTATTAAGCAAACGGTAAATAAGGGTCAAATCCCTTTCCTCAAGCTCCATGAAGATTTCCGCAATATCCTGCTCATTCATCTCGTCAAGAAGCTCTTTAAGTGCTTTCCAGCTTCTGTTTTCAAGAAGCTCTTTAATAATTTCCAAGGTTTCCATTTTTCACATCTCCTTTTCTTAAGGGTTTAAATATGTGAAACACGGCGGATATTACTGAAAAACGTGGCACAATACCACAATAATACCCGGAGGTTCCAATTTTGTACTTCGGTACGTGTCCACTTTTTTCACTCCTTTAAAAATAAAAAACTCATTTTCGCAAGAACGCAAAAATGAGGTCAATGAGCCTACACATTTTCGTTCAAGCTTTAGCTTCGCAGGGCGATGAAATTACATTAAATCATACCTTGTTTTTCGATATGACCTGCTGACCAGCTCATAGTGTCTCCACCATTTTGCGGCAGTAATCCGTATCCCTGTGGTAGCCTTACCTACCGAATATGTAAATACATATTACATTGTATATATATTATTAACCTTTAAGAACAATTTGTCAATATGATTTTGCAATTTTTTCACTTTTTTCATAGTTAAATTACACATTTTTATAATACGGATTTTAGTATAAATTAACAAAAATAGTGCTTTTGCGTTCATTTTTTGTTAAAATTTAGTTTTTCACATTGAATAAATAATCAAAATATGATAGAATTTGTATTTGTAAAAATATGTACACAAGGAGTGCAAAAAAATGAATTTAGCTCAAACAGTTAAATCGAAAATCTCTGATTTTCAAGTGTATTGGAAAATTCCAATGCCGGGTCGTTATATGACCTTTAAAGAAATATTTGCTTATGCCGGCGGTGGTATCGGTGCGTATTTCTTAATTTACATGGGCAATCAGCTTATGCTTAGTACCAACAATATGGTTGTTGGTGACGCAATCGGTATTGCTCCGACACATATGTATATTCTTTACATTATTGCTACTATTGCAAGTATTCCGCTTACTGCTATCAGAGCGAATATGATTGACAACAGCAGAAATAAACAAGGTAAATACAGACCTTATCTTATTTCAATGGGTATTCCTACCGCCATCGTTGCTCTCGCATATGTTTGGTTCCCTTATGAACAACTCAACACATGGTTCCCTCAGGTTGCATATCAGGATGAATTGGGAAATCCCGTGCTTATGGGTTATATTGTAAAATGTGTTATTGTTCTTTTAATGAACTTCCTTTTACAGTTCTTCTTTAGTTTCTTTAACGATTCTTACACTAACCTTATTCACGTTCTTTCACCTAATACTCAGGAAAGAACTGATGTTCTTTCAATCAAGAGCGTTGTTTACTCATTAGCTCCTTCTATTGCTAACATCGTTCTTCCTATTATTGCTCAGACTTTTGCAAACGATGATATGTACGACATCAAGGTTTACAGAATCGGATACCCTATATTTGCTGTTGCCGGTTTTGCACTTTCTTGCGTAGTTTATGCAAATACACAGGAAAAGATTGTTCAGGCAAAAACAAGAGTTGCTCAGGTTCGCTTTATAGATGCATTTAAAGCTGTTGCAAAGAATAAATACTTCTGGATTATTGCTCTTGCAGGTTGGCTTGGTTTCCTTGAAGGTGCATACGGCCAGATTATGTCATGGGTATATACTTACGGTCATGCTTGTAACGGTACAACAATGGGTATTATCAACACTATCGTTGGTAACGCATCAATGTGGGGTATGATTATTGCTCCGTTCTGTATCCGTGCGTTCGGTAAGAAAAAGGTTCTCCTTGGCGTTAACTTTATGAACATTATTTGCATCCTTGCTATCGGACTTAACAAAACAAACATTTATTGGATTGCTTTGTGCGTTTACTTCAACTGGCTCTTCGGTGCTTTTGAACAGATTACTACTCCTGCAATTCAGGCTGACATCAGAGACTATCATCAGTACAAAACAGGTGAACGTATTGACGGTATGTTCTCAACAGTTCAGACAATCGGTAATATGGTAACACTTGTTACATCTCTTGTTCTTCCTATTGTTTATGAATCATACGGTATCACAGAAACAAACGGTTATGAAAGTCCTTATGAAATTCTTGACATAAATACAGGTGAACCGGGACTTCTTGAGAAAATTATCGGAACACTTGTACTTATGGCTGCATTTGGTGCTTTCTGTAATATGGTTCCATACTTCTTCTATGACCTTAAAGAAACTCAGCAGAAGAGTATTGTTCGTATCCTCAGAGTAAGAGCATTGTTTGAAGACTACGGTAACGGTATTGTTGATGACGGAAGACTTGTTGAAGCTGTTGAAATCATTAATGATGCAAAAGAATATTCAAATGCACAGGAAAAAGTTGTTTCTAAGAACGATTTCAAATCAATCAAGGATAAAGCAGAACGCAAAGCTGCTAAAAAGTTATATAAAGAAGCTCGTGTATTCAATGAAGAAATCGCTATTTCTAAGATGGTTGCTGCTGAGCTTGACAAGTTCTCATCTCCATTGTATGAAGCACAGATAAATGCAATTGAACCAATTCTCAGTGGTGGACTTGAAGGTCTTTTCAATGCTGATATTAATGCTATTAACAACGAACTTGCTAATGCAAAGGCTATGCCAAAAAATACTGCAGAGGAAAAAGAGCTTCGTGAATTCCTTGTTGAGCTTGCTCAGAAAAAGAAGGATTCATATCGTGCTATCAAAAAGCATTTCCCAACTATGGAAAGCTTCGTTCAGCCTGATTTCGAAATCCTTAATGGCTATTACAACAAAGAAGATGAATGCAACGCTATCCTTAAAGAACTTTATGCGAAGCAAAAGGATGCTAAACAAGCAAAAGACAATGCTCTTGTTTCATCTCTTAAGGCAAAAATCAAAGAAGTTGAGCTTGAAAAGAAAATTGCTCAGGCTAACGCAAAGGATGAAATTAATAAGCACGCTCGTTTCAATCGTGCTGCAAAGCCATACATCGATGCTAAGAAGCTTATGACTCAGAAAGAAAATTATACACATCTTGACGAAATTATGGCTCTTTATGACGATGCAAAGATTCGTTACGAAGCAAAGATTGCAAACGACAAGGAAGAAGCATTAAGAAAGCAGAAGGAAAAAGATGAAATGACTGCTAAGCTTAAAGCTGAAAAGGCTGCTAAAAAGAAATAATAAAATAAAATAAAATAACATATCATAACGTCGGACCCGGATTTCGGGTTCGGCGTTTTTTCTTTATTGAGAAATCATACAGAGTATTTCTTGCTTTCATCTCTGCTCTTTCCACATCAAAGCTCACTCCCCTATCTTCCGTCTTATTTTGCCTTGTGGCAGGTTTTTCCTTGTGAATCGAATTGGAATAAGACTTTTTATAAAGCTTGTCCTGAGCTGATTCAGAGGCAGTGTGTGTGGCATCCTCATCTCCACGTATATCGGTTACATAAATCTTCAGTGGCAGACCATTGCCCTGATATTCTTTTTTGATTAGTCCTGCTCTTTCAAGTTCAATAAGCGTATTTGTTGCAGTTCTGGAAGAACAGTTTAAATGCTTCTGGATTTGTGAATTACTGTAATAAATAAAAGCACCATTTTTATCGCAGAATTTTTTATAATTCTTTTTTGAGAATTTTGTTCTGTTTAAAAATAAAGAATATAATATTTTACTGTTTGATGATAACCCCTTGTACTGTTCATTCATTATCAATTCCAAGGGAAAAATTATGTAAAAATTATTGTTGTTCAAAAAAATACCCCCCATATATAGGCTGAAAAAGCGATTTCGTCCCGAGAAATGTGGGACGATTTTTAAAAATCGCCTATTTGTTTACAAAACATTTACATTTGAAGGCATTTTTAGATATTTATTAACTACAAAATGAGCAAAAAATAAAAATAGTTAACCAGGTTAACTATCTCTGAATTTTTCTCTTTGACTTATTATAAATATTATTTATTTTATTAATTATATTCTTATTTATAGATGTTAATTTTTAACATGGGGTATAGCAAATTTTAACATGGTTTTATGAGGAAAAAATCAATAAATTGGAGGTTATCGGGATGTTTTTAAATGTGCGCGTAGGGACAGAACTCCTGTTCTGTCCGCAATTCTACACGCAACTACAACGGACAGACGGGGACGTCTGTCCCTACGCGATGTCCCCTACAAATTATAATTTACTATATTGGAATTTTCATAAAATTACGGAAATTGCTATTGAGTATGTGCGAAAATAGGTATATAATAAAGTTACAGAAAATAATTAGGATGATTGAAATGAAAAAATATTTATATGAAATGCATTTTCACACAAAAAACACAAGCAACTGTGCAAATGTTAAGGCTGAAATTGCTGTTGAAGAATATATTAAGGCAGGATATGACGGAATTGTTGTTACTGACCATTTAAGTCCCTCAACATATATGAAATACGGTCGTGAGCTTTTGCCATGGAATAAAAAGGTTGACTTTTTCCTTCGTGGTTACAAGGCTGCAAAGAAAACTGCAAACGGCAGAATCCCTGTGCTTCTTGGTATGGAGCTTCGTTTCCGTACAAGCGAGGGTG
>CAJGCX010000108.1 GCA_904501895.1 Clostridiaceae bacterium | reverse complement strand
TGCTACGATTTCAAAATATTCATAGCCCTTACCTTCAATATATTCCTTGAATTCAGCCAACTGCTCATCAGTTGCAAGGTCGATTTTGTTACCTGCAACAATCTGTGGACACTGAGCCAATTCGGGATTGAATTTGTGAAGCTCTGCATTAATAGCCTCAAAGTCCTCAATAGGATTTCTGCCTTCACTACCTGCAACGTCAACAATATGAACAAGCATTCTGCATCTTTCAACGTGTCTTAAAAATTCGTGACCTAATCCAACGCCCTCGGCAGCACCCTCAATAAGTCCCGGAATATCAGCCATAACAAAGCTCTTTTCAGGACCCATTGAAACAACACCCAAAACAGGAATAATTGTAGTGAAATGATAGTCACCAACAATAGGTTTTGCCTGACTTACTACTGAAATAAGTGAAGATTTACCAACATTAGGGAAGCCTAAAAGACCAACGTCAGCAATAAGCTTTAATTCAAGGCTAACTTCCCATTCTTCACCGGGAGCACCGTTTTTAGCAAATTTTGGAGTCTGACGTGTGGATGTAGCAAAGTGAGAGTTACCCCAACCGCCTCGACCACCTTTAGCACCGATAAACTGGTCATCAGTTGACATATCAGCCATAACAACGCCACTTTCAACCTCACGGATAACAGTACCACGAGGAACCTTGATAATCAAGTCCTTACCTTTCTTACCACTGCAACGACTGCCCATTCCGTTAGCACCGTTTTCAGCCTTGTACTTTCTCTTGTAACGGAAATCAGCAAGTGTTGCAAGATTGTCATCAACCTGAAAAACGATGTTACCGCCACGGCCTCCGTCACCACCGTCAGGACCACCTGCGTTTATATATTTTTCTCTGTGAAATGTGACAGCACCATTACCACCGTCACCTGCTTTAATCTTAATTTTAGCAATATCAACAAACATATTTTTACCTCGTATTGAATACAATTATATATAAAATCCCATTATCTATAGTATTGTACACCATTTTTGCAAAATAATAAATACCTATTTTGAATTTTTTACAAATTATAATTTATCGTTGAAGCGCAAAGTGCAAAATGCAAAGCGCAAAGTGTCGGAACTGCGTTGCAATTATAATGTCTCCCTCGTCAGAGGGAGACAAGAACACACAACTGATTTGCATCGATAAACTTCAATTTACCGAACAAATTGTCGAAAAAACACATTATTTTTCAAAAATAAAAATTTTTGTCGATAAAATCAAACATATTGTATAAAAATATATTGACAACCACAATATATTGTGTTATTATTCAATTACAAATCAGAGAAAATGAATATTTTTGGTAAAAACAAATTAAAACTGTACGCTAAAACGGACTGAAAATGTAAAATTTCTCGAACATTTGTATTGACTTTTATGAAAAAATGTCTATAATATGACTTGTAAAGAACATTTGTTCCGATTTGTTCGGTATCGGACTTGAAACAAAATTTTGGAGGTAGATTTTATGTCAACAACATTTGCAATCACAACTTTAATAGAATTAGCAGTAGCAATTTTACTCGTTTACGGATTTATGCATGAGGATAAGGTTATCGCCTTTGAACAGGCAATTAAGAGAATTGTAATCGGCAATATCCGTCGTGCAATCCGAATCAGAAATCACAAGAAAGCTGTTGAAAGAGGGGAGCATCTCCATTTGTACTCTGCAAACGGTCGTGTTCAGAACACAAATTCAACAGTAGCATAATTTGTTTATTTCATTCATTTGTTAATATCCTCTTTCACACATGAGAAAGCACCTGAACCATTTCGGCTCAGGTGCTTTTTCTATAAAAAATGGGACGATGTGGGCATCGTCCCCTACAATTTTGCACTTATTCTGCTGTATATTCTCTCACTCTCAACGGAATATCAATGCCATCACACAATTTCTGACAATCCTCAATATCTTCCTTACTGATTACGTCAACAACAGTAAGCTTTGTTGGAATACCGTATTCCTTACATTCCTTTGCAAATTTGAGCATTGCATCAAATGACTTTTCACCGAAGGATGGCTGTGTAACCTGATTATATTTCTCTTTAGTAGGAGCGTTAAGGCTTATTGAAACAGAGTCAATTACATCGCAGATTTCCTTTGCAGTTTCACGCTTGTTGATAAGGTCAGAGAGTCCGTTTGTGTTAAGACGGATTTTAACGCCCTTGCTTCTCAAGTGTTTACAAGCTTCTATTAAATTATTCAATGCACAGGTTGGCTCACCATAACCACAGATTGTGATTGAATTGTTGTATTTCCTGAAATCGAAAGCATCAATTTCAGCCTTGATTTCCTCGATTGATGGGCTATGGTCAAACCAGAGTGTTGTTGCCTCACCAACGGAATCACCGTTGTTTCTGATACAGAAGGTGCATCTGCATGGACAAGCGTTTGTAATATTGAGATAAGCCTGATTTCCATAAGTATAAACAATATCAGCCATTTTTAAGCTCCTTTGAAAAGTTTTGATTTTAAATTAATTTTATCTGTTGCTTTTGCAATAATCACAAATATAATTCCACTTGCAACAGCCTGAATAGTATTGCCGATTAATGACAGAGTAGCCGAAGCAACGGAATAAAGAACGCATTCAGCAATGAAATATCCAACGATGGTTATTACGCCTGAAATCACTGTCATTAAAACAGTTTGTTTACTTAAAATTTTAGTCGATTTATATTCTTTACAGACAATTGCAAAGGGTAAAACATTAAGTGCTTTAATAATCATTGTAGGAATTGACCATATTGCATACCCTGAAATAATGTCAGCCAATGCACCACCTAAAGCACCTGCAAAAATAGAGTAGGGGAATGGTAAAACACAGGCAGAAAGGTAAATGAAGGAGTCACCTAAATGAATGTATCCCTCACCAAGTCCTGTTGAAAATTTCAGTACACTTGTTGCAAGTAATATAAGTGCTGTGAAAATAGCGGTATATGTAATTTTTAAAAGTGATTTATTTCGCATTTATAAGCATCTCCAAACATTTCTGGAAATTCACTCCGTCAGGCTCATAATCGAGCTTTGATGGGGTATTTTTTATTGCTTCTGTAATGAATTTTGTAGCAAGGTCAACTGTACTAAGAATATCCATTCCGTTTGTGATTCCACCACAAATAATACTTGAAAAAATGTCACCTGTACCTGAATAACTACCGTTCAGAAATGTTGATTTTACTGTGTTTGTGCTACTGTTTTCAACAATAAGATTTGTAATTTCATTGTTGATTTTAATACCTGTAATAATAACGGTTTTTGTTGCTTCATTAAGCAAGGATGATGCAATTTTCGTTATTTTTTCAATGCTGTTTTCCTTGGCGATTTTATTATAATCAGCACCACAAAGAATACACAATTCTGTAAGGTTAGGTGTAATAACATTTGCTTTTTCAGTAAGCTTTTTTACCTTTTCACAAAGTGCATCATTATATGTGTCATAAAGCACACCACCGTCACCCATTACAGGGTCAACAAAAACAAGTGAATTTTTGCCGAAATGCTCAATAAAATCAAGAATAATATCCACTTGCTTTTCACTTGCAAGATACCCTGTGAGGATAGCATCAAACTGTACATTCTGCTTCTTCCAGATGTCAATATAAGGCGTCATATTTTCAGTGAAATCAACGGAGTAAAAATCGCTGTATCCCGTCTGATTTGAAAGAATTGCAGTAGGAATAGGGTTACATTCAAGTCCCATTGCTGAAAGGATAGGCAGAGAAACTGTCAATGAGCACTTGCCAAAACCTGAAATATCGTTGATAACTGCAACCTTTTTCACCGAAAATCACCTCTTGAATTCTAAAAATTATGGGTATATAATAATACAAAAGTGTCTTTATTAAAATACACAAAATCAACAATTTTTAAGGGGACAATTTATGAACGAAAATCGCAAATTGTATATGCAGATTTATGATTATTATAAAGATTTGATTGAAACGGGGAAATTGCCTGAGGGCACTCGTCTGCCATCAATCAGAAGATGTGCCGAGGAGAGAAATGTGAGCAAAACCACTGTTGAAACAGCCTATATGTGCCTTTGTGATGACGGTTATGTACTACCGAAAAACCAAAGCGGTTATTACGTTTCTAACCGAGGAATTTTAACGGTGAAGCAAGAAATTAAGAACGAAAAATCAAATCAAAAAACAGAAATTCTATATGATTTTGCCTCATCAGGTGTGGATGCTGAAAGCTTTAATATGGACATCTGGAGAAGATATGTGAAAAGTGCTCTGCGACAGAATGAGCGTCTGCTTTTTTACGGTGACCCTCAGGGTGAATATGACCTGCGATGTGAAATTGCAAAATATGCACGGGAAACGAGAAACTGTGTCTGTACGGAAGAAAATATTGTGATTGGTGCAGGTGTGCAGACTCTTCTTAATATCCTCTGTCCACTTATAAAGCATAAGAAAACAGCCTGCTTTGATGATTTGTCATATCGTCAGGGCACAGCGATTTTCAACGACTATGGCTTTAAGGTTAACGACAATCGTGAGGCATCAAATATTATTTACACATCACCATCATATTCCACCCGTTGGGGAGATGTTATGAGTGTTAAGGAAAGGTTTGAGCTGACGGAGTATGCAAGGCAGAATAATAAGCTGATAATTGAAGACGATTACGGAAGCGAATTCCGTTATTTCAACAGACCAATGCCATCGCTTCAGGGTCTTGATAGAGGTGAAAATACCGTTTATTTAGGAACATTTTCAAAGCTTCTTTTTCCGTCAATCCGAATCAGCTTTATGATTCTTCCACAGAGTCTGACGGCACGTTATAAGAAGAAAAAAGAGCTGTATAATCAGACGGTTTCAAAGGCTGACCAGATAGCACTTTACAGCTATATCCGTGATGGACATCTTAATTCCCAAATCAGAAAATCGACGAAAATCTATTCACAGAAATCAAAGATTTTGACAGATTTACTTCTTGAAAATTTCAAGAATGATGTGCAGATTTTGAGGACAAATTCACCACTTTATGTCCGTTGCAGATTCAATAAAAAATGCTCTGCAAACGACCTTTGCAAGCTTGCTGAAAAGCAAGGTGTTTTGTTAATTTCTGCTAACACTCAGACTAACTCTCCCGAAATCGCTTTTTCCGTTGCTACAGTAGGGGTGAGCAACTTTTCAGAGGCTGTAAAAATCCTTAAAAATGTGGTGCGAAATGGTTAATAAATACAAATGAAAAGTGCTTTTTATGTGCTAAATGCCAATATTACTTATAATAGTATAAAAAATTCAAAAAAATGATAGACTTTTTGAAAGAAGTTTGTTATACTTTTAACATGTACTGTTGTGTGAAATTGCAGTATTTAAATTAATAAATGAGGGTGAAGTAAAATTCACCATAATCAAAAAAGGAGGAAATTCCAAAATGCTCAAAAAATTAAGTTCCATTCCGTTTTCAGGAACACCGGAGCAAGAGGAACAGCTCAAAGCTGTCATTGAAAAGAATAAGGATGACAAGAGTATGCTTATGCACGTAATGCAGGAAGCACAGGGTATCTACGGCTACCTTCCTTATGAAGTTCAGGTTATGATTGCTGA
>CAJGCX010000107.1 GCA_904501895.1 Clostridiaceae bacterium | reverse complement strand
TATAATCAAGCCCAATACGGAGAGATACCGAAGTGGTTATAACGGAACGGTCTTGAAAACCGTCGTACGGCAACGTACCGTGGGTTCGAATCCCACTCTCTCCGCCAGATGCGGGTTGTAATTTAATTACAGCCCGCTTTTTAATTAAATAATGGTTAAATCCGTTACACTTGCAGAAGTACTCAAGTTGGTGACGAGGCGCCCCTGCTAAGGGCGTAGGCCGGGAAACCGGTGCGAGAGTTCGAGTCTCTCCTTCTGCGCCAATAAAACCCATACATCATCCGATGTGTGGGTTTTATTCGTTTAATGTGATTTTGTCGAGAGACTCGAACTCGGAATAGTCCATGTGCGACGGTATGCCGTAAGGCAGAGGAGCACGGACATACAAATAGGATTTTGCGAAGAAAAGACAAGGCCGAGCCTTGTCGAGTCTCTCCTTCTGCGCCAATAAAACCCATACATCATTCGATGTGTGGGTTTTATTCGTTTAATGTGGTTATGTCGAGAGACTCGAACTTGGAATAGTCCACGTGCGACGGTATGCCTATTACGTTAAAAGCATTCCGATAACCTCCAATTTATCCCATATCTATATTCCTTGAGAAAATTACAGTTATACATAAATTTCTCATTGAAAAAAGTCACAATTTGTATTATTATATATAATTGATTATTTTGCACATATATCGGAGGTTTATTATGAGCTGTAATTGTCAGAAATCAAACGATTTTTCACTTCTTGAGCCTTGCTTGGAAAAGTATGCAACAGTGCCAGGAAGTCTTATTACAATTTTACAGAATGCGCAGGAGATTTACGGCTATCTTCCTGTTGATGTGATTTTGCACATTTCACAGCGTACAGGTATTAAGGTAACTAAAATTATGGGTGTTGCAACCTTTTATTCTCAGTTCAGATTAGAGCCTGTTGGTAAGTATCTTATTATGCTTTGTCAGGGTACAGCCTGTCACGTTAATGGCTCATTACAGATTGAAAAGGTAATCAATGAATATCTTGGAATTAAAGACGGTGAAACAACTGCTGACGGTCTTTTTACACTTAAAAACGTTGCTTGTCTTGGTTGTTGCAGTCTTTCACCTGTAATGATGATTAATGACGACACTTATGGTTCATTGACTCCTGAAAAGGCAGTTTCAATTTTTAAAGAATTACAGGAAAAAGCAGGGGAGGAAGAATAATGAAAATAGCAGTTGGTCAGGGTAGCTGTGGTATTGCTGCAGGGGCTATGAAAGCCTATGATGTTCTTAACTCCACACTTGATTTAGCTAATAATGAATTGACTGTAACAGGCTGTATCGGTATGTGTTACCTTGAGCCTATCGTTGATGTTTACGCTGATGATGGACTTCACAGATTTGTAAAGGTTAATGGCGAAATCGCTGAAAAAATCGCAGCTGCAATCAATAATAACGATTTATCATCAGTTAAGGAATATGAAATAAGTGACGACGATAAGCAGTTTTTAGATAAACAGACACGAATTGCACTTCGTCATTGTGGTATTATCAATCCTGAAATTATCGAAGATTACACTAACGATGACGGATATAAAGCTCTTGAAAAGGTAATCAAGTCAATGTCACCTGAGGATGTAATTGAGGAAATCAAGTCTTCAGGTCTTGCAGGTCGTGGTGGTGCAGGCTTTCCGACTTGGTTTAAGTGGAATGCAGCACGTCAGTCAGTTGGAGAAAAGAAATATCTTATCTGTAATGCTGACGAGGGTGACCCTGGTGCATTTATGGACAGAGCTGTTATTGAGGGTGACCCACATAACCTTATTGAAGGTATGCTCATTGGTGCTTATGCAATAGGCGCAAGTGAAGCAATCGTCTATGTCCGTGCTGAATATCCTCTTGCTATAAGAAGATTACAGAATGCCATTAATCAGGCAAAGGAAATGGGATATATCGGTGAGAATATTATGGGTACTGACTTCTCATGCGATTTCCGTATTAAAGCCGGAGCAGGTGCATTTGTATGTGGTGAGGAAACTGCACTTATTGAATCTCTTGAGGGCTCACGAGGAATGCCTCGTCTTAAGCCTCCATTCCCTGCACAGTCAGGTTACTGGCATAAGCCGTCAAATATCAATAATGTTGAAACATTTGCAAATGTAAGCTGGATTATATTAAACGGTGGTGAGGCTTTCTCATCAATGGGCACAGAAAACAGCAAGGGTACAAAGGTTTTTGCTCTTACGGGTAAAATCAAGCGTGGTGGCCTTGTTGAAATCCCAATGGGTAAAACTCTCCGTGACGTTATCTTTGATATTGGTGGCGGAATTAAGAATGATAAAAACTTCAAGGCAGTGCAGATGGGTGGACCATCAGGTGGCTGTATTCCTGAGGAATTGCTTGATACTGTAATTGACTATAAAGCATTGTCAGCAACAGGTGCAATTATGGGCTCAGGTGGTATGGTTGTTATGGACGATAGCACCTGTATGGTTGAAATGGCTCGTTTCTTCCTTGACTTTACTGCAAAGGAATCTTGTGGTAAGTGTGTTCATTGTCGTCTTGGTACAAAGAGAATGCTTGAAATCCTTACAAGAATTACAGAGGGTAATGGTAAGGAAGACGATATTGAATTACTTGAAGAACTTTGCCTTGCAATCAAGGACGGAGCACTCTGTGGTCTTGGTCAGACAGCACCAAACCCAGTGCTTACTACCCTTAAATACTTTAAGAATGAATATATTGAGCATATAAATGAAAAGAAATGTGCAGCACATGAGTGTACAGCACTTCTTAAGTATGAAATCGACCCTGAAAAGTGTCGTGGTTGTACTCTCTGCTCAAAGAAATGCCCTGTAAATGCAATTGAGGGTACTGTTAAAAATCCTCACACTATTGATATGGACAAGTGTATCAAGTGTGGTAACTGTAAATCAGTTTGTAAATTCAATGCTGTGGAGGTGAGATAATTGAGTATTACATTAACTATTGACGGTAAAATAATCGAAGCACAAGAGGGTATGACAATACTCAATGTTGCTTCACAGAATGGTATAAAAATTCCTAATCTCTGTTATGACGGCAGAGTTGAGCTTTACGGTGCTTGTGGACTTTGTACAGTTGAGGTTGAGGGTGTTCCTAAGCTTCTCCGTGCTTGTTCAACAAAGGTAAGCGACGGTATGGTGGTGCATACTCAGACAGAAAGAGTTAAGGCTTCACGTAAGGTTGCCCTTGAGCTTCTCCTCTCTGACCACACAGGCGACTGTGTTGCACCTTGTAGCAAGGCTTGTCCTGCAGGTACAGATTGTCAGGGCTACGTTGGTCTTATTGCAAACGGTGAATACACAGAGGCAGTTAAGCTTATTAAAGAAAAATTACCTCTTCCTGCATCAATCGGTCGTATTTGTCCTCATCCTTGTGAAAAACAATGTAGAAGACAGTATGTTGACGAGCCTATTTCAATAGCGTTCCTTAAAAGCTTTGTTGCTGATATGGACTTGTTAGGGGATACTTATATTCCTGAAATCGAGGCTGACACAGGCAAAAAGGTAGCAATTATCGGTGGTGGTCCTGCAGGTCTTACAGCAGCATATTTCCTTCGTAAAAATGGCCACAGCGTAACTGTATTTGAGCAGATGCCTCAGATGGGTGGTATGCTTCGTTACGGTATCCCTGAATACAGACTTCCAAAAGCAGTTCTTGATAAGGAAGTAAAGCTCATTGAGGATATGGGCGTTACTCTTAAGAATAACGTTAATATAGGTAAGGATATTTCATTTGACCACATCAAAAAGGACTTTGATGCAACTCTTGTGGCAATCGGTGCATGGAACAGCACTAAAATGCGTGTTCAGGGTGAAGATTTGGATGGTGTATGGGGTGGTATCGACTTCCTTCGTCAGGTAGCCCTTGGAAATAAGCCTGAAATCGGCAAAAATGTTGCTGTCTGTGGTGGCGGTAATACTGCAATGGACGCTTGTCGTGTAGCTGTACGTCTTGGTGCAGAAAATGTTTACGTAATTTATCGTCGTACAAAAGATGAAATGCCTGCTGACCCTCAGGAAATCCTTGAATCAGAGGAAGAGGGCGTTATTTACAAGTACCTTACAAATCCTATCGAATTCACAGGTGAAAATGGTAAGCTTAACGGTGTGATTCTCCAGAAAATGGAGCTTGGTGAGCCTGACGAAAGCGGTCGTAGAAGACCTGTTGCAATTGAGGGTGCAACTGAAGAAATCGCCCTTGACAGTGTGATTATGGCAATCGGTCAGTATCCTAACCTCAATGGCTTTGAGTCACTTGAGGCAACACGTAAAAATACGATTTCAGCAGACGAAAGCAGATTTACAACATCAGTTGATGGCGTATTTGCAGTAGGTGATGCTACAAATAAGGGTGCTGATATTGCAATCGCAGCAATCGGTGAAGCGCAGAAGGCATCAGTTGTTATTGACAGATACTTAAATGGTGAGTCTGTAGGCTACAAAAAGCCATATTTCGTTGAGCGTGATAGCAAATCAATCGATTATTCAGTCTTTGAAAAGGTTGCGAGAGCAAAAATGCCACATATGACTCCTGCTGACAGAAAAACTAATTTCAAAGAGGTTAATTTCGGCTTCACAGAGGAAATGGCAAAGAAGGAAGCAAACCGTTGCCTTGAATGTGGTTGTCACGATTACTTTGAATGTAAGCTTATTTCTTATGCAAACGATTATGATGTAAATCCATCAAGATTTGCAGGGGAGAAGCACAACAGAAATCAGGAAAATGCAAACGACTTAATCAGCAGAAATACTGACAAATGTGTCCTTTGCGGACTTTGTGTAAGAGTCTGTGAAGAGGTTATGGGTAAATCTGCAATCGGTCTTATTAACCGTGGTTTTAACACTCTCGTTGAGCCTGAGCTTTCAAAGCCATTAAAGGAAACAGCTTGTATTGCCTGTGGTCAGTGTGTTGCACTTTGTCCGACGGGTGCATTGCGTGAAAAGACAGCATTTACAAAGAGTGTTCCTGTTAAGGAAAATTCAATGGAAAGCATTTGCACAAATTGTTCAAATCTCTGCTCAGTAGATTACCGGTATATTGGCTCAACTGTGACACGTGCATTGCCTGTTGGTAATAGCATCATCTGTAAGGGTGGACGCTTCAGCGTACTTAATAAACAGCCTGAAGCAACTGATTTTGATGCATTGCTCAATAACAATTCAATCGTAATCAGTGGTAAGGTGTCAACTGAAACAGCATTTGTCCTCAAAAAGTATGCAGAAGAGAATAACAAAAAGCTCTTCACAACTGCAAAGGAAACAGATGCTAACTACTATGCAATTTCAAAGCTTTCCATTCCACAGTGTGACGGTGAGTGCGAAAATGCAATAGTAACACTTGATTATTGCGAGAAGGGAACTTTCTTCGATAAATACGGTAATAAGAGAGTGCAGAATACAATCTTCAAAGCAGAAGGCTTTGCAGACTATGTAAACGGAAAGCTTACTACTCCTTATGCCGATTTAACTGCAGAAGCAGTAAAATCAATAAGTGCAACTCCAACAGGAAGCGTTACAAATGAGGATGTCATCAATGCCTCAAAGCTTTTTGTTAAGAAATAAAATAATTATTAAGGTGGAGGAAACCCTCCACCTTTTTTTATTTCCCTGACAATCTCCAATATATCTATTTATTCACATCTATTTTCATATTAACAATTTATTTACAAATATTTCCTTGACATTTTTTATGATATAATGTATATTATTTAATAGAGTTAGCACTCTAATACTGTGAGTGCTAAATAAGACAAAAGGGGTGACAAGATGCAACTCAGCGAGAGAAAAGAAAAAATACTTGCCGCCATTGTTGAATGGTATATTGCAACGGGTGAGCCGGTGGGCTCTAAAACCTTGCTTCAGTATTCACGTATCCC
>CAJGCX010000106.1 GCA_904501895.1 Clostridiaceae bacterium | reverse complement strand
CTCTCTTTGAATGGCGTGTTTACGCCTCCCTCTGACGAGGGAGGTGGCAAAATCTTTGATTTTGACGGAGGGAGAGATAGTTAATATGTAATCTGACTACCCCTCAGTCACTTCGTGACAGCTAAGTCTCACCTGCCGGTTCGGTCGGTGCTTCTGCTTCGCAGAGGTCTCCACTGGAGACCCGCACCCTGACAAGGGGAGCCGAGAACAGACAACCATGAACTCCCAGACAAACTCCAATTTATCTATTAAATTGTTTCCAAATTTTGAATTTTTTAAAATACTCTTGTTTATCTTGGGAAAATAATGTATAATCATAAAACAATACAAATCACCTATGGAGGGTTATTATGAGTAAAAAGATTTTAGCAGTAATTCTTGCTATGATAATTGCTGTTTTTACATTTGCTTCTTGTAAAAAGGAGAAGGAGCCTGATTCATTCTTTGTTGATGAAGAGGGTAACACACATGCTGTTATTAAGGGTGATGACGGTCAGTATATTATAACAGACGAAGAGGGTAATACCTCTGTAGTTGATGACCAGAACACGATTGACCAGATTGAACAGAATAAGGAAAATGAAGAAATCGAGTCAATTCTCAACGAAATCGAAACAGACCCTGATAAGATTATGGAAGAGGCTGATAAAAATGATAGTCTTCAGATGACTGATGACCTTGTTGAAGAACCTCTTGTAACCGAGCCGACTGTCACAGGTGAAGCAGCAGCTAAAGCTCGTGTTCAGTCATATAAAACAATTCTTAGCTCAGGTAAATTTACAATTGATGCTGTTGTAAAAGAAGTTGGTGCTGAAACAACTGAGTATCCTTTTACTTACATCAGAAGTGGTAATGGTGCATACATAGAAACTGCTGTGCCTTTCGATGAGGGTAAGGTAATCAAGGCTAATATGATTATTGTTGACGGTGTAACATATTGTGAAATTCCTTCACTTAATGCATATATGATAGTTGATGATATGAGTATTGAAGACTTGGCTTCAGGCACCTTTGACGGAAATGAAGTGGGAACATATACTTATGTTGAGTCAGGTACAG
The DNA here is from genome assembly GCA_904501895.1 of Clostridiaceae bacterium. GTDB lineage: Bacteria > Bacillota > Clostridia > Oscillospirales > Acutalibacteraceae > Fimenecus. The sequence continues at coordinate 5,019 of CAJGCX010000106.1, read as the reverse complement.
TTACTCTTAATGGCAAAAAGTACACTTGTGATGTTTACACAGCTGATAAAGACACTGTTAAATATTATTATGATTCAAATAATAAGCTTGTAAGAATCGAAAGAATAAATGATAAGGAATCAGTTATAACAGAAATCAAATCAATTACAAATACCGCTGATACTTCTAAGATTAAAAAACCATCAGGCTTTGATATCTCAAAATTAGCAGGATAATAAAAAGTTTTAAAAAGCAATCCATTTTGGGTTGCTTTTTTATTGACTATTGTCGAAGATTGTAATAAAATAATAATTCAAAGAAGTTTTTTGTTTTGAGGTGAGACCTTGGAAAATACATTAAGAGAATTTCAGATGCACGAGCTTGAAATGTTAAAAGCATTGTCAGATAAGCTGGAGTCAGCTGGAATCCGATTTTATCTTATCGGTGGTAGTAGCATTGGCGCTTTAAGGCATCAGGGCTTTATTCCGTGGGATGATGATGTTGATGTAGCAATTATGCGTCGTGATTTTAAACGAGCAGAAGAAATGTTGTGTCAGCTCAAAGCACCATTTCTTTATGACCCTGTTGAAAAACACGTTATTCCTGATGCTCCGTTAGGTCATATATATCTTAATGATGGCAGACCGCTGGAAGAAGCACCACGAATTGATGTTTTTGCAATTGATAACGTGCCGGATTCTTCTTTGTGTGAAAAGTTTCAGAATCTTTGCTCGATGATTTATCATGTTTGTGTTTTGCGCAGACCCGCTGAGAATCGTGGCAAGTTTAAGAAACTGTTTACTTCAGCAATATGCAACCTTTGTCCTAAATTCTTGCTTGACTTTTTACAGAAGCTTGCATACAAGGGTGTCACAGCGTGGCAGAATAAGTCAACAAAATATGTAAGCAATATATATGGAGTCAGCGGAAAGAATGAAAAAGTTCCTGCTGAATTTTACGGTGTACCAAGATATGTTGCTTTTGAAGATGTGTTAATGCCGATACCTGAAAAGGCTGAGGAATATAACACACATATTTATGGCGATTATATGAAATATCCGCCTGAAGAACAGCGTGTCCCTTCCCATTTTGGAAAAGTAGTTAAATAGAGAGGTTTTTGAATATGGATAGATTAATTCTTGAAGATGAATTATCAGAAATTACCGGCTTTTATAAAAAGCTTACTAATACATATATGCATCCGCCAAAATTTGTCGGTATCAGTAAGAAAGGAAGATTCCTTTACGAAAATGCAGTAGTTGTAAGTGATTCGAATCCACTTGGCAACCTTATGTTACCTGCAATGAAATCAATCAGCGGAAAAGGTCTTATTGGCTCAGTTAAGGGCTATTCTGTGTATGACGGAATTACTAAGTTTGAGGATTTGGAATATGGTGCAGAGGATATAGCACATATTGAAAGCATTGATACAGCAGCCACTGTCAATAAATGTGCATTTATGCTTTGCCTCGACTGTCAGAAAACAGAGACTAAGGAAGCATGGCTTGACGCTATTGAAAAGGTAGTAGCTTACGCAAAACAATGTAAGGATAGTAAGTGCACAATTCTCGCTATTCTTCCTGAATATCCTGCAATTCCTGATGAGGAAATAAACAGCCTTTCAGAACGCGAATTCGGATATTATCTTGAAAAGCATATTAAAAATTCTACTGATGCACAGAAATATTATGTTGAGCTTGAATCACTCTGTCGTAAAATTGTAAATAATGAATATGAAAATCTGAATCTTATCCGTGTTGATAATCTTTTTGGACCAGATTCAAATCAGATTCGCATTTTCGATATTGAAAAATGTATAAAGGATGCTTTTGCAACAGGCGTTATGAATATCACAACAAACGATTATGAAAATGTTATTTCCGTTTCATATATCCGTGATGCTCTTTGCTTTGCAATTCAGACACTTTATTGTGGACGAAAAGGACAAATTTATAACTTCTGTTCACATAACACAACAATCGCAAACATTAAGAATACTATCAGAAATAACTTTAAAGAACAGTTATCTCTTAATGCACAGTCAACTAATGTTGAAAAAACAAATTATCGTTGTCTTAACACTCTTAAGTTTTTCCAGGCAGGCTGGAAAAAGGCAAAGCACGTTCCTTTGGCTGATGCTTTGTACAGAACTGCTTGTAATTTAACAGGTGAGAAGGATAACAATAAGAACAATATCGCAATTTATTCAGGTAAGCTTACCCGTATCAAGGACCTTGAGCTTATGATGCTTAAGGATATTGACGATATCTGTAAGGCAAATGACATTAAGTATTTCCTTTGTGGTGGCACAATGCTCGGTGCAGTCCGTTATGGTCACAGTATCCCTTGGGATGATGACCTTGATATAGGTATGCTTCGTAAGGACTTTGATAAATTCCGTGAAGCAGCACTTAAGCAGAATAAAGATATTTACAATTATTCAAGCCATTGGAATAATAGTGGTAGCCATTACATCGTTGATAAAATACGACTTAATGGTACATATTTCTCAACAAGATATTCTTCAATTCACGAATATCCTGATGGATTGTTTATCGATGTGCTCGTTTATGACCAGACAAGCAATAATAAATTCTTAGGTAAGCTTCATAGCCTTACTGTTCATGTGCTTTCAAAGATTATTGAGGTAAGATGGTATAACAGACCAAGAAGAAACCCTAATTTCAGAAAAGAAATGGTTCTTCTTCCGTTTATAAGAATTATCCCTCTCAACGCTTGGCACAAGATGTATGAATTTGTTCTCAAATTCTATAAGAATAAGAAAAATGCAAAGTATGTAATTGACAGTACAGGTAAGCTTCAGAAGAAGGGACCATTTTCAATCGAAGGACTTGAAGATGTTCAGCGTGTTGACTTTGACGGAGGCTTTAAAGCACCTATTCCTATCGACTACACAAATTACCTTACATTTGACTACGGCCCTGGTTACCTTCCTGAGCCACCACTTACAAAGAGAGCAGCACCACATAACTTTGCTCGTATTGACCTTGGCGAATATGTTTTTGAAACAAGAGAAAAGCCTGAATTCAGAGAAGTGAATGTTCATGGTGAATTGTTTGAAGAAGAGGTATGATTTATGAAATATCGTGCACTTGTTACTGCAGAAGTAATTAAACCGATGCTTGAAAAGTTCGGTGATAAAATCGAATTTGTATATGACGGATATAATCTTGACCATGAGGTTATGCCACATAATGAACTCATCGAAAAAGTTGCAGATTATGATATTCTTATCTGTGAATACGATACAATAGACAGAGCAGTTCTTGATAATGCAAAAAATATGAAAATCATTATCTGTTGTCGTGGTGGTGTCAAGTCTGTAATTGATATTGATGCTGCAATGGAGAAAAAGATTATTATCTGTAATAATGGTGGTAGAAATGCAAATGCAGTTTCTGACCTTACAATGGGTTACATATTGGATTTGACAAGAAATATCACATTGACAAATAATCTTATTTTCAACAGAGAGATTACAACTGATGTTAAATCAAAACCTGATGAATACAGAGATACGGTATGGGGTCTTGACAATGATTCTCCATTTATCCGTTTCAGAGGAACGAGTATCAATTATATGACATTGGGACTTGTTGGTTGTGGTTGTGCAGGTCAGCTTGTTGCTAAAAAAGCAGAGGCATTCGGTATGAAGGTTATTGCTTATGACCCATATATTGACCCTGCAAAAGTTCCTGAAAATGTTGAACTTGTTAATTTTGATGAATTTCTTGAGCGTTCAGATATTGTAAGTCTTCATTGTATCGTTTCACCACAGACAAAGAATATGTTCAACAAAGAAACATTCGCAAAAATGAAGAAGGGCTCATATTTCATCAATACTGCACGTGGTGAACTTGTTGTTGAAGAAGATTTGATTGAAGCACTTAATTCCGACCATCTTGCAGGTGCAGCTATTGATGTTACTGTTAAAGAACCTATTGCATCTGACTGTCCATTGCTCAGTGCAAAGAATCTTATTATTACACCACATATTGCAGGTTCAGCATATGATGTTCAGGTTTGTGGAACACAGATGGTAAGTGATACACTTGAGGATTGGCTTAATGGCGTTAAACCAAGAAATTGTGTTGTGTATAAGTAAAAGGGGATAGGAATATGTCATCTATAGGTATTATTCTTGCTGGCGGTATCGGCTCTCGCTTTGGTGCTGATAAGCCTAAGCAATATTGCAAAATATTTGATAAGGAAATGATTTGGTATTCAATTGACGCTTTCCGTCAGGCAAAGAGTATTGATGACTTTATTGTTGTAGTTGATGCTAATGAAATGCAGAGTGGCCGTCTTGCAAAGGATTACGGTGTAACTCTCGTTCAGGGTGGTAGCACAAGAAATGAGTCATTCAAAAATGCTCTTGATTATATCAATAAGACATTCCCTGATTGTGAAAAGATTATTGAAAACAATGCAGCTTGTCCTATGATAACACCTGAACTCATTGACGAATTTATGTCGCTTCTTGATGAGTATGATTATGTAAATACTGCATATAAGATTACTGATGCCTTGGGCTCATATAAGGACAGAATTGCAAATCGTGAGGATTTCTATCTCATTCAGGCTCCTGATGCTTATCGCTTCCCACTTTTATATAAGCATTTTGATAAGGATTCTGAGCTTTGCCATCCTGCACATCAGTTGCCTCTTTCAGCAACAGAATATCGTTATTTCGATTATAATGATAACTACAAGGTTACATATCCTGATGATATTAAAATTGTCGAAATGATGATGAATCGAAGAAATCAAAATAAATAATAAAAAACTATTGACAAGCCTTGACACCTGTGGTAAAATACCAATACCTCGGTGAAGAGGCTTATTTTTTGTGCCTATTTTCATTAAGAGGAAGGCTTTTTCGTCTGCTGATTTTTCAGGCGAAGTATTAACGGAGGTGCCGAAAAAATGAGAGTAAAAATCACATTAGCTTGCACAGAGTGCAAACAGCGCAATTACAACACAAAGAAAAACAAGAAGAACACTCCCGACAGAATTGAG
>CAJGCX010000105.1 GCA_904501895.1 Clostridiaceae bacterium | reverse complement strand
TAAGGTATTCGTAAAGATGAGGACCACAGTTATAATGTTCCATACCACAAGCTACAGGAATCGGAATAGCGTTTGGAAGTCCTTCACGCTTTGAAATGTATGTAATAACGTCCTCACGGAACCCGTCAACACCCATATCAAGCCAGAATTTCATAATATCCTTAACTTCCTGACGCACCTTTGGGTTATCCATATTAAGGTCAGGCTGACCCTTTGTGAACACGTGAAGATAATATTCATCAACTGATGGAACGTATTCCCAAGCACCACCCTCAAATGTTGACATCCAGTTGTTAGGTGGTTTTTTGCCGTTTTTACCCTTACCCTTTCTCCAGATATAATAATCGTGATAAGGATTATCAACACTCTTACAAGCTTCCTTAAACCAATGGTGTTCAGTTGATGTGTGGTTAACAACAAGGTCCATAAACACCCTCATTTCACGGTCGTGACAGCCCTTGAGCACCTTTTTGAAAGTTTCCATATCACCGTATTCAGGATTGATATCCATATAGTCAGCAATATCGTAACCGTAGTCAGCATTAGGTGATTTGAAAAGTGGTGAAAACCAGATAGCGTCAATACCAATAGACTTAATGTAGTCAAGCTTTTCATAAATACCCTCAAGGTCACCGATACCGTCACCGTTAGAGTCCTTAAAGCTTCTTGGCCAAATCTGATAAACAGCCATTTCTTTATACCAGGTCTTTTTCATAAATAGCACCCCTTATTTTATGTTTATATACAGATTAAAGTATAACATAAAATCAAATTAAAAACAATTGCAAATTAAATCTTTTTACTGATTTATATTACAAATTTTCTCACTGCTTTTTATGTATTTTGACATTAAAAAACAGGAGAAATCATCCGACCTCTCCTGTAGTGTTGATTTATTCTTATTTTACTTCATAAATACAGCTCTGAAGCTCAATCTCACCTGTTGCCTTATCCTCATATGACACTGAAATTGTCCATGTCTCATTACCCATTTTCTGTTCGAAAAGTAAAGTAACCTTTGAGTGTGTGTAATCATTGCCCTTATAATATTCTGCAACGTTGATTTTTGAAGGTTTACCGAATGCGTTAACAAAATCATTATATAATGATTTTGTTGCTGTACCTGCCTTATTATCAATTGTAAACTCAGCCCATGTCTGTTCAGTAATTGTCTTGAGAATACCGATTTCAGTAATCACACAATCACCGAGAGCCATACTTGTTGCAGATTTATTTGTTACAACAAGCTTTGTTACTTTACCTGCAGCATTTTTAAGGAGAACACTTGCTTCAGCACCTGCTTCAATAGCAGTATTAGCATCCTTTTTACTGATTACAGTCCAGCCCTTTGCAATGAAATCCTTGAGAAGAGTTTCATTAAGAACAAATTCTGTACCCTCTGTATCGATTTTAGCAGAAAGTGTGTTACCTGCTGCATTTTTCAATTCATATCTCTTTGCAATAAATGTAACACCTGAAGATTTTGATGTGTTAGGAGCAGCGCTCTTTAAATTGTAGTTATCAAAACCAACGAGCTTAAAGAGTGCTGAAGGCTCTGTAAGGTTAGGATTTTCAAAAGGCGCACAAGTTGTAGTTTCTGGTCTTGGCTTTTTCTTTGTTGTATCCTCTTCATTGTTTGTTGACTGTTCATCTGCTACTGTGCTTTCAGTTGTGGTGTCAACATCTGTGTTATCATCCGGCTTGCAAGCAGCGAATGCAAGCATAATAGAGAGAACTAAAAATATTGCTAAAAACTTTTTCATAAATAAAATCTCCTTAATAATGAAAAATAACTTATTAATTATACCACACTTGTATAGCTAATACAAGTGTAAATTACTTAAGAATTGCTTCAATCATATAATGGTCAGAAACGTTGGTTCTTGCGCCTGTTTCTGTGACAACCTGATAGCTTTGAGCATCAAATTTATCATTTACAAAAATATAGTCAATAGGTCTGCCAACAGTATCCTTTGTCCAACCGTTGTATGTAAGCATATTATCGCCACCGTCAACTGTTGTGTTCACATTTAAGAAGCCTTTATTTTCAAGAGCCTTACAAGCTTCCTCATCACTGTATTGATTAAAATCGCCTGTTACAACAACAGGAATATCACCGTATTTTACAAGAATTTTCTCTATTCTTTCTGATACAAGAGTACCACCTAACGTACGTGCCTCTGCGCTTTCATTGTCAAGATGAGTGTTGAAATGAGCAAAAATCTCACCTGTTGATTTGTTTTTAAGTATAAGATATGAGCAGATTCTGTAGCATCCTGCACCTTCAAACTTTGACTCCACATCCGGAGTTTCTGAAATCCAGAAGGTATTCTTTTCCACAACCTCAAACTTTTCCTTAAGATAGAAGATACCATTCATTTCTGACTGATTTTCATTCGCATCTCCACCACGCTTTACGCCATAATAATCATATTGTGGTAAAAATTCTTCCATTTTAGCTACCCATGTGCTGTTGATTTCCTGAACACCTAAAACATCAGGAAGTCTGTCGTTAATCTGTTGTGCAAAAAGCTTTACACGTTTACTGCTGTGAGTACCTTCGAGGACATTTCCCCAAGGTGCTGCAGTATTATAGGAAGCAACTATGAGCTTTTCGTTATCCTTAATTCTTTCGTCGGCCGATTTCACTTCCACACTACCTCCGAATGCATATATTAAAAATCCTGTCACTAAAACAACTACACTTAAAATAACAGCAACAATCTTTTTCATAAAATCACTCCCGTACATAATTTATCACAAAATCATTGTAAAATCAATCATATTGTGATAATATATTACTTGATATGTTATCATCAATTTGAAGTCAGGTGAATGATATGAAAATTATTATTGTTGGTGACGGTAAGGTAGGCGCAACACTCGTTGAGCATCTTTCAAGAGAAGGACACGACATTGTTGTTATCGACCGTGACTCAAAGGTAATTGAACAGATAGTAAATTCCTATGACGTTATGGGAATATGTGGAAACGGTGCTAACTGTGAAATTCAGCTTGAAGCAGGCGTAAGCTCTACTGACCTTTTCATCGCTGCAACATCATCAGATGAGCTTAATATTTTAAGCTGTCTTATGGCTAAAAAAGCAGGTGCAGGTCATACAATTGCAAGAGTGCGTAATCCTGATTATCTTAAGCAGCTTCCATTCTTCAAAGACGCTTTGGGGCTTAGTATGATTGTAAATCCTGAGTTTGATGCTGCAAATGAAATCGCAAAGGTACTTCGTTTCCCTAGTGCTATCAACATCGAAACGTTTTACCGTGGACTTGTTGACCTTGTTGAGGTCAAGCTTGATGAAAGCAACGCTCTCTGCAATATGCAGATGACAGATATTTTCAATGAATTTGGTATTAAAATTCTCGTTTGTGCTGTTCAGCGTAAAAATGAGGTTATTATTCCTCGTGGTGACTTCGTATTCAAAGCAGGTGACAGAATCCACATTACTGCACCGCGTGGAGTCCTTGTTGACTTTATGAAAAAGCTTAAGATTTATAAGCATCGTACAAAGGATATTATGATTATCGGTGGTGGCAAGATGGGTTATTATCTTGCACGTCAGCTTTGTGAAACAGGTGGCTACAATGTAAAAATCATCGAAAACGATTTGGAGCGTTGTGAAAGACTTTGCGAGCTTTTACCTGATGCTGATATTATCCATGGTGACGGTACAGACCGTGAAATTCTTCTTGAACAAGGACTTGATGGTCAGGATGCTTTTGTTGCACTTACAACTATTGACGAAGAAAACATTATCGCTTCTATGTACGCTTCTTCACTTGGCGTAACAAAAACTGTTGCAAAGGTTAACCGTGTTTCTTATGAAGTGCTTGAAAGCATCGGTATGGACAGCGCTTTTTCATCAAAGGCAATTGCAGCCAACAGAATTGTAGCTTATGCACGTGCTCTTGAAAATTCCGGTGAGGAATCAAGTGTGCAGACTCTTTACAAGCTTGTTGGTGGTCAGGTTGAGGCACTTGAATTTAAGATTGAAACAGATTTTTCTGAAATCGATGTTCCTCTTCGTGATTTAAAATTGAAGCGTGATACTCTTATTGCCTGTATCATCAGAAATCATAAGGTTATTTATCCTGGTGGTAACGACTCTATTGAATTAAACGACCGTGTTGTAATTGTTACAAAGAGTAATCATATAAGCAGTATCAATGAAATTTTTGAGTAAGGCGAAAATAAATGAATTTTAAAATTGTTCTCAAAACTGTGGGCAAGCTTTTATGGGCAGAGGCAATTATACTTTGCTTACCATTGCTCGTTTCACTGTACTATAAAGAAAATCTTTTCCATATTTATTTAATAGTAATGGGACTTTTGCTTGGTGCAGGTGCACTTATGAATCTGCCAAAGCCTGAAAAAAGAACTATTTACGCCCGTGAAGGCTTTGCCGTTGTGTCACTTTCTTGGGTTTTACTCTCCTTTTTCGGAGCTTTGCCGTTTGTTTTTTCAGGTGAAATCCCATCTCTTATAGATGCAATGTTTGAGGTTGTTTCAGGCTTTACAACAACAGGTGCAACAATTCTTGCAGATGTGGAATCAATTTCAAAAAGCCTTCTTTTCTGGAGAGCATTTACCCATTGGTTAGGTGGTATGGGTATTATCGTATTTGTGCTTGCATTTTTGCCACAAAAGGATATGCAGTCAATGCACATTATGCGTGCTGAAGTACCGGGTCCAAGCGTTGGTAAGCTTGTTTCAAAAACAACTGTCACAGCAAGAATTCTTTACATTATGTATGGTGCACTAACAATTGCAGAAATGGTTGTTCTGCTTTGCTGTGGCATGCCACTTTTTGATAGTGTGACAACAGCCTTTGCAACTGCAGGTACAGGTGGCTTCTCCGTTATGAATGCAAGTATTGCTGCTTATAACAGTCTTGCTGTTGAAATTGTTGTAGCAGTTTTTATGCTTCTTTTCGGCGTAAACTTCAACCTCTATTATCTTTTAATAATGAAACAGTTCAAGCGTGCATTCAAGAGTGAAGAGCTTTGGACATATATCGGAATCGTTGCAGTTTCCACTGTTATAATTACACTTAACATTATGCCTGTTGTTGGCTCCTTGGGTACAGCATTACGTCAGGCAGGCTTTCAGGTTGCATCAATTATTACCACATCAGGTTTTGGCACTGCCGATTTGGGTACTTGGCCTACTCTTTCACAGTTCATTGTTGTGTTGCTTATGTTCTGTGGTGCTTGTACAGGCTCAACCGGTGGTGGTCTTAAGGTTGGCAGAATAATGATTCTTATTAAAACCTTTATCCGTGAATTCCGTAGAGCTGTTAACCCTCGTCGTGTTAAGTGTATAAAGCTTGACGGTGCTGTTATAGATAAAGAAATCGTTACTACAACAAGTGTTTATTTCGTTGTATATATGTTCCTTATAGCATTTTCAACATTCCTTATCGCTCTTGATAACTTCGATATGACAGCTGCTGTCACATCAACAATCAGTTGTATCAATAATATCGGTCCCGGACTTTCAAGTACAGCAATGATTAGCCATTTTGCTGACTTTTCTAACTTTTCAAAAATAGTTCTCACAGCAGATATGCTTATTGGTCGTCTTGAAATTTTCCCTATTTTCATCTTATTTTTACCATCCACATGGAGAAAGAGTGCTTAAATGTTACCTAAAAGAGTTTATACAAAAATAAATCTTGATAACATAAAAAAGAATATACAGTCTGTCCGTGAAAAATTCGGTGACGATATGATAATCTTAGGTATCGTCAAGGCTAACGCTTACGGCCATGGTGCAGTTGAAACTGCAAAGGCTCTTGTGGAATTCGGTGCAGGAATGTTAGGTGTTGCTGCTATTGATGAGGCACTTGAGCTTCGTGAAAGTGGAATTACTGCTCCGATTCTCATTTTAGGTCAGATTTTCCGTCAGGATTATGTTGCTGCTATTGAAAATGACATTACCTGTACTGTTATTGATATTGTTACTGCACAGGGTCTTTCCAAAAAGGCACAGGAGCTTAACAAAACTGCTAAGGTGCACATCAAGATTGATACAGGTATGGGCAGAATCGGTTTTCAGGCTGATGAAACCAATGAAGCGCTTATAAAATCTGTTTTTGACCTTCCTAACATCTTCGTAGAGGG
>CAJGCX010000104.1 GCA_904501895.1 Clostridiaceae bacterium | reverse complement strand
TATCTGGGGACACGCTTTTGAAGATGAATTCACAGGCGAGCTTCACAACCTTCGTGGTGCACTTTGTATGGCAAATGCAGGTCCTAACACAAATGGAAGTCAGTTCTTTATTGTTCAGGCTAAGGAATGTCCTGAGGATTTACTCGAGCAGATGAGAATGGCTGACGAAAGAGTGTTCCCAACAGAATGTATCGAAGCTTATGAAGAAATCGGTGGAACACCATGGCTTGATTTCCGTCATACAGTTTTTGGTCAGGTATTTGAAGGTATGGATGTTGTTGATGCAATCGCAAAAGTACCTGCAGACTACTTTAACAATAAACCAAAAGAAGACGTTGTAATCGAAACAATTATTATAGAATAAAAACCTTACCAGCCTTCCCCTTGAGGGGAAGGGGGACCGCTTGCGGTGGATGAGGTGTAAATGAGGGATTCTCTTATGCTTTTCAAAAATATCTCAATCATCAATGAAAACCTTGAAATCGAAAACAATATGTATGTTGGTATCAAGGATGATAAAATTGACTATATCGGAGCAGTAATGCCACAGGAAAACTACGGTGAAGAATACGACGGTAAAAACAAGGTGCTTTCATCAGGCTTTGTAAATCTTCATACTCACTCACCAATGACTCTTCTTCGTGGTTACGCTGAAAATCTGCCACTTGATAGATGGTTAAATGAAAAGGTGTTTCCTTTTGAAGACAGACTGAACTGTGACAGAGCATATTTCGGCACAATGCTTTCAATAGCAGAAATGTTAGCTTGTGGTACAACATCATTTAACGATATGTATTTCTTTGGTGATGGTGTAATGAAGGCTGTAATCGACAGTAAGGCAAAGACTAATTTCGGACGTTCAATCGTGTCCTTTGTTGATGAGGATATTACTGCAAATGATCGTTTTCAGGAGGGTATTTATCTTGCTGAAAAGTATCACAATACAGAAAACGGCAGAATTAAAATCGATATGAGTCTTCACGCTGAATATACAAACAGACTTTCAATTATTGAACAGTTTGGTGAATTCACAAGCGGTAAGGATTATATAAATCATATTCATCTTTCCGAAACAAAGGCTGAGCACGAAAATTGCAAGGCAAAATACGGAAAAACTCCTGCACGTCTTTTCTATGATGCAAAGGTTATGGATAGTCCTACAGTTTTTGCTCATTGTGTGTGGGTCGAGGATGAGGATATGGATATTTTCAAGGAAACAGGAGCAACTGTTGCCCATTGTCCTGCAAGTAATCTTAAGCTTGGAAGTGGTGTGGCAAATACTTACAAAATGCTTCAGAAGGGTGTTAATGTGGGTATCGGTACAGATTCAGCAGCAAGTAATAACGGACTTGATATTATGCGTGAAATGTACCTTGCAGCACTTTTACCAAAGGGTATAAATAATCAGGCAGATATTGTAACTCCACAGGATGTTTACAAAATGGCAACTGTCAATGGCTATAAGGCACAGGGAAGAATGGACTGTGGTGTAATCAAGGTTGGCAATAAGGCAGATCTCATTGTACTTGATATGAATACACCTAATATGTATCCTGATTTTGACATTCTTAATAACATTGTTTATTCTGCAAATAAGAGTAATGTTGTACTCACTATGGTTGACGGTAACGTGCTTTACAAAAACGGTGAATTCACAACAATTGATGTTGAAAGAATGGGTTATGAGGTAAGCAGATTAGTCCGTGAGGTTGTAAACGAGGTAAATGCATAATGATTACAAAAGCAGTTGAATTTATTAAAACAAAAATTACAGATACTTATGAAATCGGTATTATTTTAGGTAGTGGTCTTGGCACTTTAGGTGAAAAGATTGAAAACCCACAGTTTGTTGACTACGCAGACATTCCTGATTTTCCTGTTTCAACAGCACCTGGACACGTAGGTCGTTTCGTTTTCGGTACACTTAATGGTAAAAATGTTATGTGTATGCAGGGAAGAATTCATCTTTACGAGGGCTATCCTGTTGAAAACGTTGTAATGCCAATCCGTGTTATGAAAATGATGGGCGTTAAAAAGCTTATCGTTACAAATGCAGCCGGTGGCATTAACGAAAGCTTTAATGTTGGTGACATTATGGTTATTACTGACCATATCAATTTTACAGGCAGAAATTGTCTTATAGGAAAAAATGACGATAGATTTGGTGTGCGTTTCCCTGATATGAGCTTCGGCTATTCACCTGAGCTTAACGAAATTGCATTTAATTGTGCAAATAAATTGGGAATGAAGCTTCAACAAGGTGTATATATTGGTTGTACAGGACCTTCTTATGAAACACCTGCTGAAATCCGTGCTTTCAGAGTAATGGGTGCTGACACAGTTGGTATGTCAACTGTGCAAGAGGTAATCGCAGCAAACCATTGTGGAATTCAGGTGCTTGGTTTTTCACTTGTTTCCAACAAGGCGGCAGGACTTTCAGGAGAAAGACTTACTGAAGAGGAAGTTCTCACAATCGGCAGACAGAAAAGCGAAGAAATGCAACGACTCATTACTGAAATTGTAGGTGAATTCTGATGTCATTTTTAAATGGCGCAACTGTTGGCATTGATACTGTCAATAATAAGGCGGTTTTCATTGACCAGACGCTTTTACCAACTGAATATAAAGAGGTTTTTACTGACAATTTTCAGGAGATTTTTGATGCAATAAAGCTTCTCAAGGTCCGTGGTGCACCTGCAATCGGTGTTTTTACTGCAATTTCCTTGGCTGTGCTTATGAATAAGAGTAGTGCAGAAGCATACGAAGAATTACTTGCAGAGTTGAAAAAATATGCTGGTGATTTGATTTTGTGCAGACCGACTGCAGTCAATCTTAAATGGGCAGCAGAGGAGATGCTTAAAACTGCAGAAAATAGTAATTCAGAGAATTTCAAGAAATCTCTTACAGAAAAAGCACTTAAAATGATTGAAGATGATATTTCAATTTGTCATAAAATCGGTGAATACGGTGCTGAAATTCTTAAAAATTGCAATTCAGTCCTTACTCATTGTAATGCAGGCCGTCTTGCAACAGTAAAGTATGGTACAGCACTTTCTCCCGTATATGTTGCAAAGGAAAACGGGCATAATATAAAGGTGTACGCTGACGAAACACGACCACTTCTACAGGGTGCAAGACTTACTGCATCAGAGCTTTGCGAAGCAGGTGTTGATACAACAGTTATTTGTGACAATATGGCTTCGTTTATAATGAAAAACGGACTTGTTCAGGCAGTTTTGGTAGGCTGTGACCGAGTTGCACTCAATGGTGATACTGCAAATAAAATCGGTACAAGTGGTGTTGCAATACTTGCAAAGCACTATAACATTCCTTTTTATGTTTGTATGCCATTTTCAACCTTTGATAAAAATGTTAAAACAGGTGACGATATTGTAATTGAAATGCGAGATGGTGATGAAATAGGGGAGATGTGGTATGAAAAACCGATGCTTCCTGAAAACGCAAAAACTCTGAACCCTGCATTTGACGTTACTGACCATTCACTTATTACAGCATTTATAACTGAAAAGGGTGTAATCACACCTGACGAAATCGAAAAATTCATATAAACATAATGGTGGGCAATCCCCACCATTTTTTTGTGGTCAAATTATAATTTATCGGGGAGTTAATGGGTGCCTGTTCTCGGCTCCCCTTGTCAGGGTGCGGGTCTCCGGTGGAGACCTCTGCGAAGCAGAAGCACCGACCGAACCGGCAGGTGAGACCTAGCTGTCTGCGAAGCAGACTGAGGGGTAGTCAGTTCATCGGTAAACTATCTCTCCCTCCGTCATTTTCTTACGAAAATGCCACCTCCCTCGTCAGAGGGAGGTGGCATAAATACACCATTCAAACTCTCCTACAAATTTAATTTGTAGGAGATATAATTCATAGAGGTCGGCATACTCGATGCCCCGAACCAACGTAAACATATCAACTAACAACTAAAGATGTGATGTTTCATAGATGGAACCACGAGTAAAGAATTTATATAATTCAGTAAAAAGATTATCAGATATGTTTTAAAAGAAAATGTGTATTACACCAGATATTATAAAAAGCAGGGTTTCAACCCTGCTTTTTATTTGAAATTATGTCATTGTTCTATAACGAAACATTCTTTTGGTGAACCGGATGTGCGAATGTTATGCCATGTTGTATATCCATAATATCCACTTACTGAAGTTCCATCCATAAATTCAATTTTAATATTTGTAATAACACCATACATTATATCTGAACCATAGCCAATAAGTTTACGGAAATAGAATGATTTTCCTGCAGGAATAGGTCCTGTTATTCGAGCGGTATAACTGCTTTTACCACTAATTTCATCATAAGCAGGGTCACCTACATTGTTATAATATTGAATAGTAAAAGTGATATATTTAATATCCTTGTTTGAGAGGTTAGTAGCACCCCATGCCAAAATAACGCCGTTGGCGGAATTAAAAATTAAACGGTAATTTCCAACTTTGTAGAAACCATCGTTATAATAACTGCTAACAAAAGATGTTAATTCTTCAATACTGTCCAAAGGTCTGCTCAAAACTGAAGAAAGCACAAGTACTTCTTTCCCACAATAAATGCATTTCCCATTTGAACCTGAAGTACAATTAAGTTTTTGACCAGATGTATTACCACAATGTATGCAAGTCTTTGGCTCTTGACAAGTAGCTTCATTATAAGAATGGTTTCCTAAACCTCCAACTTTTGTGTTACATGTTATGCAGGTTTTAGGTGCAACACAAGTTGCATCACTCCATTGGTGGTTGCATTCGTTGATTACTGTTGATGTTACTTCTGCCTTTTCTTCGTTTGTAGATTCTATTTTAGTGGTAGATTCTGTGTTGGTGGTGGATTCTGTGTTGGTGGTGGATTCTGTGTTGGTGGTGGATTCTGTTTCAGCTGTTGTATTTTCTTTGGTTGATTCGACAATCTGCTCAGAAGATGATTCTAAATCAGGCGTGTCGTTATTTGCTGGCACTTTGTCCGAGCCACAAGAGCATAAAGAAAAACACAACACAAAAACCATAATAAGTGATAATAATTTTTTCATATACTTTGCCAATCCTTTTCTAAAAAACTTTTTATTTATTATAACATAAAATAAATAAAAAGCAACAAGCAATAATAAATGAGTTAATTTTAGACAACTCATTTATTATCCGTTTTATCCAAATCATCTGTCGAGCATAGCGAGACTGAGGGAGTTACCATATTAAACAACAAACTCCCTCCGCAATTTTCTTGCGAAAATGCTACCTCCCTCGTTAGAGGGAGGTATTATAATTGCAACGCAGTTCCTTCATTTTGCACTTTGCGCTTTGTATTTTGCACTCCCCTATAACCTCCAATTTATTTTCTAAATAACAAATCCCTCTTGAAAAATCAATAGATATATAGTATAATATTTTTGTTAAAAAAATAACATACTTTTTGGAGGTAAATTATTATGGCAAATCGTTTTGTTCTTAATGAAACATCATATCACGGTAAGGGTGCTATCGGCGCTATTGCTGATGAAATCAAGGCAAGAGGTTTTAAAAAGGCTTTCGTATGCTCTGACCCTGACCTTATTAAGTTCGGTGTTACTAAAAAGGTAACTGACATTCTTGACGGTGCTGAAATCGCTTATGAAATGTATTCAGACATTAAGCCAAATCCAACAATCGAAAATGTTCAGAATGGTGTTGAGGCATTTAAAAATGCAGGTACAGATTGTATCGTAGCAATCGGTGGTGGTTCATCAATGGACACTGCAAAGGCTATCGGTATTATCATCACAAACCCTGAATTCAGTGATGTTCGTTCACTTGAAGGTGTTGCACCAACAAAGAATCCTTGCGTTCCAATTATTGCAGTTCCTACAACAGCAGGTACAGCAGCTGAGGTTACAATCAACTACGTTATCACAGACGTTGAAAAGGACAGAAAGATGGTTTGTGTTGACGTTCACGATATTCCTGTGGTTGCAGTCGTTGACCCCGATATGATGGCTACAATGCCGAAGGGTCTTACCGCCGCAACGGGTATGGACGCGCTCACTCACGCAATTGAAGGATATATTACCAGGGGCGCGTGGGAGCTTACAGATATGTTCCACTTAAAGGCAATAGAGATTATTGCAAGGTCACTGCGCGGTGCTGTAAACAATGAAGAAGAGGGCAGAGAGGGTATGGCACTCGGCCAGTACGTTGCAGGC
>CAJGCX010000103.1 GCA_904501895.1 Clostridiaceae bacterium | reverse complement strand
GAAAAGGTAATCAAGGACCACCCTGTAATGCTCAACCGTGCTCCTACACTTCACAGACTTGGTATTCAAGCATTTGAACCTGTTCTTGTTGAAGGTAGAGCTATCAAGCTTCACCCACTCGTTTGTACAGCGTTTAACGCTGACTTCGACGGTGACCAGATGGCTGTTCACGTTCCACTTTCAGCAGAAGCTCAAGCAGAAGCAAGACTTCTTATGCTTGCTGCTAACAACCTTCTCAAACCATCAGACGGTAAGCCTGTTGCTGTTCCTACACAGGATATGATTCTTGGTTCATACTATCTCACAATGGATAAGGATGATGAACCAGGTAACGGTAAGGTGTTCCGTGACGTTAACGAAGCTACAATGGCTTATGACGAAGGTGACATCGGACTTCACTCACAAATCAAGATTAGAATGACAAAAGAGGTTAATGGTGAACAAGTTACAAAGCTTGTACCAACAACTCTTGGTAAAATTATCTTCAACAACCCAATTCCACAAGACCTTGGCTTTGTTGATAGAACTGACCCTGAAAATGCATTCAAACTTGAAGTTGAATTCCTTGTAAACAAAAAGACTCTTGGTCAAATCATTGACAAGTGTATTAAGGTTCACGGCGTTGCAGTGGCTGCTGATATGCTTGACAAGATTAAGTCTCAAGGTTATAAATACTCAACAAGAAGTGGTATCACAGTTGCAGTTTGTGATGCTAAGATTCCAGAAACTAAGAAAGACCTTTTAGCAGATGCTGAAGCACGTGTTGACGTAATCAATGATTACTACAATATGGGTCTTTACAGTGATGAAGAACGTTCAAGAGCAGTTATCAAGGTTTGGGAAGAAACAACAAACGACGTTTCATCAGGTATCCTTGAAGGACTTGGCGAAACTAACCCAATCTACATGATGGTTGACTCTGGTGCCCGTGGTTCTAAGGCTCAGCTTCGTCAGCTTGCTGGTATGCGTGGTCTTATTGCCAATACTGCAGGTAAAACAATCGAAGTTCCAATTCGTGCTAACTACCGTGAAGGTCTTAATGTTCTCGAATACTTCATTTCTTCTCGTGGTGCTCGTAAGGGTCTTGCCGATACAGCGCTTCGTACTGCTGACTCTGGTTATCTTACACGTCGTCTTGTTGACGTTTCACAGGATGTTATTATCCGTGAGGAAGATTGTCACTGTCACGATGGTATTGAAGTTTACGACATTACTGACGGTAAGGAAATGATTGAACAACTCAGCGAAAGACTTACAGGCAGATTCCTCCTTGAGGACTTCTTCGATGCTGACGGTAACCTCGTTGCATCTAAGGATGTTATGCTTACTGAGGATATGGCTAAGGTTGTTGCTGATATGGTTAATTCAAGAGAAAATCCTGATGACCGTAGAATTAAGATTCGTTCACTTCTCACTTGTGATTCTGAACACGGTGTATGTATCAAGTGTTACGGTGCTAACCTTGCAACAGGTGACCCTGTTACAGTTGGTGAAGCAGTTGGTATTATCGCTGCTCAGTCAATCGGTGAACCTGGTACACAGCTTACAATGAGAACTTTCCATACTGGTGGTGTTGCTTCAAGCCAGGATATTACACAGGGTCTTCCTCGTGTTGAAGAATTGTTTGAAGCAAGAAAGCCAAAGGTTCTTGCAATCCTTTCAGAAATCGATGGTATTCTTTCATTCCGTGAAATCAAGGGTAATGAGCATATCGTTATCACTGACCACGAAAACGGTGATGAAAGAGCATATATGATTCCTTATGGCTTCCATAAGAGATTCAATTCAGAAACTGATGAAAATGGTAACCCAATCTTCATTAAGAAGGGTACAGCCCTTACAGATGGTTCACCAAATCCAAACGATATTCTTGCAATCAGTGGTGTTGACGCTGTTCATGATTACCTTATCAAGGAAGTTCAGAGAACATACCGTAACCAGGGTGTTGATATCAACGATAAGCATATCGAGGTTATTGTTCGTCAGATGATGAGAAAGCTTAAGGTTGCTGAGGCAGGTACAACTGACCTTCTTCCTGGTGCTACAACAGATAAGCGTGAATTTGCTCATGCAAATGAAGCAGCTCGTCTCCGTGCAGAGGAAACAGGTGAAGCATTCGTTCCTGCAACATGTACTCCTGTGCTTCTCGGTATTACAAAGGCTTCTCTTGCTACAGATTCATTCTTGTCAGCAGCATCATTCCAGGAAACAACAAGAGTTCTTACTGATGCAGCTATCAAGGGTAAGATTGATCCACTTATGGGTCTCAAGGAAAACGTTATTATCGGTAAGCTTCTTCCATCAGGTACTGGTATGAAGTGCTATAGTGAAGTTGAACTCGAAAAAACAGTTGAAGACGTAGTTTCTGTTGAGGCTTAAATAACAAAAAATGAGGACTGAGTAATCAGTCCTCTATTTTTATATAAATTTATAAATTGTAATGAGTATAAATTCACTTTATCTTAATTCCGATGCAGATAAATCCGTTATCGACAATATCCACAACACCGTATTCGTCATTTCGCACTGAACCGGGATTGAACATTTTAACGCCCTCGTAGTTGTCCTCCTGCTGAGTGTGAGTATGTCCGTAAAGTGCCAATTTGCAATCATTTCGTTTTGAAATTGAAATAAGCCTACCGAGAGTGCTTTTCACATATTCATAATGACCGTGGCAGATGTAAATTTTTAATCCACCCTCTTCAATTATGGAATTTTTAGGATAAGTACAATGGAAATCATTGTTACCACAGACACAGTAAATTCTTTTGCCCTCAAGTAGAAGTTTGCATTTTTCAAAATCTGTATAACCATCACCTAAAAACACAACAGCCTCTGCTGTGGGTTGAGCCTCAATAATCTTTTTAAGTGTGAAAAAATCTCCGTGTGAGTCAGATAAAACAAGAATTCTCATTCATATCACCAATCCTTTACTCATAGAATTATTATATAACATTATGGTGGTGGTTTCAATGAGTAATAAAAATTTTGACGAAATAATCAATAATATTAAATCTAAAAAGTCAAACGATGAAGCGCAAGAGTATTTGAAGAAAAATCTGTCAGCAGAGCAAAATCGAAAGTTAAAAGAGATTTTAAGTGACAAAAATGCCCTTGAAAAGCTCCTTTCAACTCCAAAAGCACAGGAACTATTGAAAAAATTCACGGAGGGCAAAAATGATTGATATTGAAGGCTTGTTGTCATCAATAAGTGATGAGGATATGGCAAAAATCAAGGGAATTGCCCAGTCACTGACGGAAAAGGAAGAGCCTCAGGTTAAGGAATCGGATCCCGTTCTCCCTATTGATGCCAATATGATGAAGAAAATAATGGGACTTATGGGTCAATTCAACAAAGAGGATTACAGAACACGGTTAATTGAGGATTTAAAACCAATGCTCAGTGATGAAAGAAAGCAAAGGGCTGATGAGGCTGTGAAATTTCTGCAACTTATGGACGTATTACCCTTACTGAAAGGCTTGTTTTAGTTATGACTGGATATTCATATTCGGAAATTCAAAATATGCAACAAAAGGCAATGGCAAGAGTCCGTGAAATGAAAAAGACCTCTGATGAGGTTACAAGAGTTGCTCAAAAGGAGTTCGATTATCAGAGTAAAAATGCAGATTATTCGAGTAATTCAACACCTGTGACAGCAAGGGTAACTAATATGCCTCCAAATTTCCCTGAACATAATACTTATCCAACCTTTAAGGAGTATTTTACCGCGCAACAGGAGAAAGAATCACAAAAACCAATGAAGCAGGGGAATAAACCAAAGGAAAAAACGCTTCAGGATTTGTTTTCAGAGCCCGATAAAGCATTGCTTTTAGGCCTTATAATGCTACTCAAAAGCGAAAATGCAGACGAAACACTCATTATGGCTCTTACATACATTATGTCGTGAATTACAACTTGTAGGAATATTCCAAAAACATATAATTTGTATATTGACATATTGAAAAAATGGGTATAGAATAAACCATAAAATTTAACAACCAGATGATGCAGATTGAAAGGAAACTGACTGTCTGCTGATGGTATTCCGGAGAATTCCACAGGTTGTGGATACCGAAGGTGCAAGGCGTAAGTGCTAATCTCTCAGGTCAAAGGACGGAAAATTCTTCATGATTTTTCAGGCTGAGTGTTTATTTTACGCTCAGCTTTTTCTATTAGTAAAGGAGAACGAAAAATGAATTTCAACGAAATCTTGGTGGCAATTGACGATTTTGTCTGGGGCGTACCACTTATGGTGCTCATTATGGTAGGTGGACTTTTACTCACTTGCAGAACAAAGCTTGTGCAGATTTTCCATTTGCCATTGGCTCTTAAATGGATGGTGCAGGAAGAAGAAGGAGGCAAAGGTGATGTTTCATCCTTTGGTGCGTTGTGTACAGCTCTTTCTGCTACAATTGGTACAGGTAACATTGTTGGTGTAGCAACTGCAATCTGTGCAGGTGGTCCTGGTGCTCTTTTCTGGATGCTTGTTGCTGCATTCCTTGGTATGGCTACAAAATATGCTGAAGGTCTTCTTGCTGTAAAGTATCGTGTTACTGACGAAGACGGTCACACATGGGGTGGACCTTTCTACTATATCGAAAAAGGTATGGGCAAGAAGTGGACATGGCTTGCAAAAGCATTTGCAATCTTCGGCGTTTGTGCAGGTCTTATGGGTATCGGTACATTTACTCAGGTTAATGGTATTTCATCAGCAATCAATTCTTTTTTTGATGCAAATAATGCCAATACAGTTAATATCCCATTTATTGGTGAATACTCATGGTCAGTTGTAATCGCATCAGTAATTCTTGCTGTTTGTGTAGGACTCGTTCTTATTGGTGGTATTCAGAGAATTTCAAAAGTAGCAACAATTGTTGTTCCATTTATGGCAATTGCTTATGTTGTTTTTGCACTTTTGCTCATTTTTTCAAACCTTGATAAAATTCCAACTGCAATTGAACTTATTGTCAAAGGTGCATTTAATCCATCTGCAGTAACAGGTGGTATTGTAGGTACAATGTTCATTGCAATGCAGAAAGGTGTTGCTCGTGGTATTTTCTCAAATGAGGCAGGTCTTGGTTCAGCACCTATTGCTTCTGCTGCTGCAAAGACAAATTCTGCTGTAAGACAAGGTCTTGTAACAATGACAGGTACATTCCTTGATACAATCGTAATCTGTACAATGACAGGTCTTTCAATTATCATAACAGGTGCATGGAAAGTAGAAGGACTTGAGGGTGTAGGAGTTACATCTTATGCTTTTGGCGAAGGTATTCCATTCCTTCCTGAAAGAGTTACATCATTCATCCTTATGCTTTGTCTTGTATTCTTTGCATTTACTACAATTCTTGGATGGGACTACTACTCTGAAAGTTGTATTAAATACCTTACAAAGGGAAATAAAAAAGCTGTTAAAGTGTTCAGATATTTATATATCCTTGCAGTTTTCATCGGTCCTTATATGACAATTTCTGCTGTATGGACAATCGCAGATATCTTCAACGGACTTATGGCGATTCCAAATATGATTGCGCTCTTTGCACTTTCAGGCATCGTTGCAAAGGAAACAAAGGAATTCTTCGACAAGCGTAAAGCAGAGAAAAATAAACAATAAAACCCAGTCCCATTATTCAAATGCGAATAATGGGATTTTTATGTCAAATTATAATTTATCGTAAAAAAACAACCTATTACCACATCAAAAAAATTCGTTAAAATTGCAAAAAAATATGTTGACAACATTGTGCATTTATGATAATATAATCAAGCATGCGGACATTTGTCCGTCTATTAGTTATGCAATAAATATGTATGGGGGTGAATTTAGTGCCAACATTTAACCAGCTCGTTCGTAACGGAAGAGAAACTCTCGTTAAGAAGTCTAAGGCTCCTGCTCTTGGTAAGGGTCTCAACTCAAAGAAGAATGTTATGACAAATAACAATTCTCCACAGAAGAGAGGCGTTTGTACTGTTGTTAAGACAGACACACCTAAGAAGCCTAACTCAGCTCTTAGAAAGCTTGCCAGAGTTCGTCTTACAAACGGAATCGAAGTTTCAGCTTACATTCCTGGTGTAGGACACAATCTTCAGGAACACTCTGTTGTTCTTATCAGAGGCGGCCGTGTTAAGGACCTTCCTGGTGTGCGTTATCACATCATCCGTGGTACACTCGATACTCAGGGTGTTAACGGCAGAATGCAGAG
>CAJGCX010000102.1 GCA_904501895.1 Clostridiaceae bacterium | reverse complement strand
GTTCAAACGTCTTTATGCTTTAGTATTTTAGCACAGTAAATACACAAAGTCAAGTGTTTTTTATTATGAATTATAACCTAATTCAAAAGCCTTTTTGTTCATTTCAACAAATTTAGGTGCAACTGTGTTTTCAATTGCAGTAATCCAGCGTTCCTTTGGAATGTCGAAATACTTTGAAGCCTTACCCATAAGGACAATATTAACAGCCTTTGATGAGCCTGCTTCCTCAGCAAGTGAAAGTGCATCAAGAGCATCAACGCTGACACCCTTACTTGTTAATTCATCAAGCACATTTTCAGGATATTCTGCTGCACCGATAATAACAGGCATTGGTTCAATCTGCTGTGTATTTACAACGATTTTGCCATCCTTCTTAAGGAATTTTGCGTAACGGCCTGCTTCAAGCTTTTCAAATGAAATAATGATATCTGCTTCACCCTCTGTGATGATTGGAGAATACACCTTTTCACCGAAACGAACGTAAGTTACAACTGAGCCACCACGCTGACTCATACCGTGAACCTCACTAACCTTTACGTCATAGCCTTCATCAACAAGAAGACGACCTAATAATTTTGAAGCAAGCAAGCTTCCCTGTCCACCGACACCAACTATCATAACACTAACAGTTTTCATTTTAAGTCCCCTCCTTATACAATTGCATCAAATGCGCAAAGCTGTTTACAAACGCCACAGCCAACACATAATGTTGCATCAACCTTTGCTTTTCCGTCCTTCATACTGATTGCAGGACAACCGAGTGTCATACATCTCTTACAAGACTTACACTTATCTGCTTCAACCTTAAGAGCAGGTTGAATCTTAACTGACTTAAGAAGCACACATGGTCTGCGAGAAATGATAACTGATGGCTCTTCCACAGCCAATTCTTCCTTAACAACCTCATTACATTCCTTAAGGTTATATGGGTCAACAACTCTTACACGATTAATACCGAGAGCCTTACAAAGTGCTTCAAGGTCAACCTTTGCTGCCGGGTCACCCTTAATATTGTAGCCTGTTGTAGGATTCTGCTGATGACCTGTCATACCTGTAATTGAGTTATCAACAATAATTACAGTTGAATTTGTAGCGTTATAAGCCACATTTACAAGACCTGTCATACCTGAGTGCATAAATGTTGAGTCACCGATAACAGCAACGCTCTTCTTTTCAGCATCCTTACCTCTTGCAAGGTTAAAACCGTGAAGACCTGAAATTGAAGCACCCATACAAAGAGTTGAGTCAAGCGCGCTGAGTGGTGGTGCAGAGCCAAGTGTGTAACAACCGATATCACCGAGTGCTGTAATCTTATTCTTTGCAAGTGTATAGAAAAGACCTCTGTGAGGACAACCTGCACACATCATAGGTGGTCTGTTTGGAATTACTGAATCTGCAGAAACACATTCAGGTAATTCCTTGCCGAATGCTTTTGCAATTGTTGCTTGAGAAAACTCACCTAAAATCGAGAATTTTTCCTTACCGATACAATTTATACCGAGAGATTTAACGTGATTTTCAATGAATGGGTCAAGCTCTTCAATAACATAAAGAGTCTTTACCTTTGATGCAAAGTCCTTAATGAGCTTTACAGGAAGTGGGTATGACATACCGATTTTAAGAACGCTTGCGCTGTCACCCATTACCTCTTTTACATACTGATATGAACAGCCTGATGTGATAATGCCGATTTCGTCAGAGTTCATTTCTACTGTGTTGTATTCACAATTTTCAGCAAGCTCCTGAAGGCTGAAAGTTCTGTCCTCAACAAACGGATGACGCTTAATAGCGTTAGCAGGAGCCATAATGTATTTAGAAGGATTCTTTTCATAATCCTTTAATGTTGCAGAAACTTTTTCACCTGTTTCAACAATTGACTGACTGTGTGCAATTCTTGTACACATACGAAGAAGTACAGGTGTGTCAAATTTTTCTGACAATAGGAAAGCATTTTTTGCAAATGTGTATGCTTCCTGAGAATCAGCAGGCTCAAGCATAGGCACCTTTGATGCCATAGCATAATGACGTGAGTCCTGTTCATTCTGTGATGAGTGCATTGCAGGGTCATCAGCAACACAGATAACCATACCACCGTTAACACCTGTATATGAAAGTGTGAAAAGTGGGTCAGCAGCAACGTTAAGACCAACGTGCTTCATAGCACAAGCTGAACGTGCACCTGCGAGTGATGAGCCGAAAGCCACCTCACAAGCAACCTTTTCATTTGGTGCCCATTCACTGTGAATATCGTCAAATTTACTTAAAAATTCTGTAATTTCAGTTGATGGTGTGCCCGGATAACTTGATACTACACCTAATCCACCATCGTGCAATCCTTCAGCAACTGCCTGATTGCCAATCATTAATTTCTTCATATCCGTTTCTCTTTTCTATATATAATTATGATTTATTCTGTGAATCAACAAGACCTTCGCCACCGTACATTTTACGAAGCTTTGGCTTTTCAATCTTACCTGTAGGGTTACGAGGTACGTCTGCGAAAATAATCTTACGAGGTCTCTTATATCTTGGAAGACTCTTACAGAATTCGTTGATTTCCTCTTCTGTACAAGTCATATCCTTTTTAACCTCAATAATTGCAGTTGCAATTTCACCAAGTCTTGGGTCAGGAAGACCGATAACAGCAACGTCCTTGATTTTTTCGTGTGCTGCCATAAAGTTTTCAATCTGAACAGGATAAAGGTTTTCACCACCTGTTATAATAACGTCCTTTTTACGGTCAACAAGGAAAATGAAGCCATCCTCGTCCTGCATAGCCATATCACCTGTGAGAAGCCATCCGTCCTTAAGTGTTGCTTTTGTTGCCTCTTCATCACGATAGTAGCAAGTCATAACACCAGGACCCTTAAGGCAAAGTTCACCAACATCGCCCTGTTCAACTATATTTCCTTCAGGGTCAATGATTTTTGTTTCCCAACCATAGCCCGGAACACCAATTGCGCCAACCTTATGTACATTTTCGACACCAAGATGAACAGCACCAGGACCGATTGACTCAGAAAGTCCATAGTTTGTATCGTACTGCTGATTTGGAAAATATTCAAGCCAACGCTTAATAAGGCTTTGTGGTACAGGCTGTGCACCGATATGCATAAGTCTCCAATTTGAGAAATCAAATTCGTTCAAATCGATTTCGCCACTGTCAATAGCATTGAGAATATCCTGTGCCCAAGGAACGAGAAGCCATACGATAGAGCATTTTTCATCACTTGCAACCTTAAGAATATTTCTTGACTGTGTACCCTTAAGGATAATTGCCTTTGAACCTGTCAAAAGGCTACCGAACCAATGCATTTTAGCACCTGTATGATAAAGTGGAGGAATACAAAGGAAGCAGTCGTCCTTTGTCTGTCCGTGATGAGCCTGTTCAACTCTGCAAGAGTGAATAAGGCTTTCGTGATTATGTAAAATAGCCTTTGGGAAGCCTGTTGTACCTGATGAGAAGTAAATCGCAGCGTCATCAGATTCCTCTAACCAGCATCCGTGATATGAGCTTGAGCATTCTGAAACAAGCTCGTTATAATCATCAGCAAATGCAGGGCAGCTAGCACCAAAGTAAATAAGCTTACATCTTCTACTGATTTTATCAGCAATAGCCTCAACTCGTCCTACAAATTCGTTACCGAATACGAGCACATCAGCCTCAGCCAAATCAAGACAATAATCAATTTCATCTGATGAATAACGGAAATTAAGAGGAACTACTAATGCACCTGTCTTAAGAATACCGAAGTAAATAGGCAACCAGTCAATACAGTTCATTAAAAGTATTGCTACCTTATTACCCTTTCCGATACCATTCTGTGAAAGCATATTTGCAAATCTGTTTGCTTTTTCTTCAAAAACGCTCCATGTGATTTCACGACGATAAGGACGTCTTGCACTTGATTCAACAAGTTCAAATTCACTCCATGTAATTCGTCTTGTTTCCGGTTGTTCCGGATTAACCTCAACCAACTCCACATCATTAGGGAATTCACGGGCATTTTTTTCAAGTAAATGTACGATTGTCATAACACATCTCCAAATTAACGAATATCTTTACATTTTACTGCAACGCAACATAAAAATCAATAAATTCTGCAAAAAACTTTTTCGAAAATTTATTCGAAAACCTATTAACATATTTGATTTAAAGCGTTAAACTTTAAAACGTTAAAGCAATAATACCACTTTTCATAGCGTTTGTCAAGCATTAAACAAAAGGTGTTTTTGCGATGGTAGGTGGGCTTATACTTGTGCCAATCGTAAGCTTATTGACACAGAAGACATTGCCTGAAAATATTGATGAAAAATTCAGCTGCTACAACAAGAAAGTAACAACAACTGTCACAAACTCATTAGGATAAACAATCATATAATAAAGCACAGAGGCTGTGAGTGAAATCATAGCCTCTGTTTTTGTGTTTAATCTAAATTTATCTTTTCTTTTTCAATAATTTAAGGGTAACTGTTAATACAATAAAAATTGCTATGCAGATTATTCCGTAGGCAATTCCGTTTTCAGCATACGGAGTATATTCATTTACAACAGGATTTAAAAATTCGTAGGTGATTAAATCCTTTCCACCCTCAAAATAGTCTTCGAAGCTATTATTAATATATGTGATTACACCACCGCATCCACAGAAAACAATCCCAAGATAAATAAATATATTGATAATGTTTTTAATATTCAGGAGCAAAAGTAAAATACCAAGAATAATCGAAATACTTTTTAATGATGAGGCTGTTTTTTCTGACATAATAATGATTATTTTGTCACATGATGTGCCTGTTTCTTCCTCAATAGATTTAAGTACAGCAAGCTTTACCTCTGCGCTAATTTTATCTTCATAATTCTTTGCATTATCAGGATTCAGCTGTTCGTTCAATTCGAGGGATATACCATCTTCAATACGCTGTTTTGCCTCATCAACGCTACTATGAAGGAAGTAATTGATAATCTCCTTAAATTCATCCTTAACGAGTCTGTTTATATATTCAGAAGAAAACACCTTATCAACAGTATAATCTGTCAGGGCGTCAGCAAATGGAAACCATAGGTCTGAATAATACGGTGACGCTTTATCGAGAATATGTTTATCAATATTTGTGTTTACGTATTCCCTAACGTAATTTTTGAGTGTTATTTTCTTGCCATCGTAAATGAATTTTAATGAGGCTAAATCAGTATTTTCAACCTGTGCATTGAACTTCCGTGAAACAAAGTATTCTCTCGTTGTAGTTAAAAGAACGGCAGAAACTGATGTGAAAACAAGGATAACACTCATTATCACCGACAACACAATTGAAATAATTTTAAAACATTTATTCATATACTCACCTAAAAACAAAGCCCTGCATCAATAAGACACAGGGCAGATTTTCAATGTTCTGATTTTAAATTAGTCTTCCTTCTTCTTTCTGAAAAGAATCATCTGAATTGGGAAATAAAGGAAGAACTGAATACAAGCACAGATTGCACCTGAAATAGCAATTGCTGAACCTGCCAAGCCCTTTAATGTAAGGAAGTTTACAAGGAATGGCTGTAACCAAGCTGAGAAAGCAATAAGTGCGAAAGTAACAACAAGATAAATTGGGAAAACAACCTTAACATTTGCACAAGAGTTAAATGTCTTTTCCTTATTTACGAAGAAAGAGAAAACCTGAGCAAGAATGTTACATGCTGTAAGTGCAATGAAAAGTCCGAGACCTGTTGTTTCCATACCTGCAGATGCAGCTTTTTCAGAAGACCAAATACCTAAACCGAAAAGGTCATAAGGTCTTGCAAGAAATTCCTCTGACATAGGTAACTTAACAAGATATGGTAAGAAAAGCTGAATAACAAATGCGCCCAAGCTTACAACAATAAATTTGATAAACTGCCAGAAAGTTTCAACACCCTTGCCCTTCGCAGCAGCAGCCTTGTCAATGTCTTTTAATTTTAACATAATGATATTCTCCTTTTATGTATCAAGATATGCATAGATGATAACATAAATAACAAAAATAGTCAATATGAATGTAAAATACAAATTATAATTAAAAATGAAAATAGCGGGGTCTTTTTCGACCCCGCAATAATGTGTAATTATTAATATTTGGTAAGGTATTCGTCGATTTCCCACTGAGTAATTCTTGTTGTGTAGTTACTCCACTCCTGCTTTTTACCTGCAAGGTATTTTGAGAAGATATGTTCACCGAGAACTTCTCTTACGAATACGCTGTTTTCGAATTCTCTTGTTGCTTCCTGTAATGTGCTTGGAAGATTTTCGATTCCGTTTGCTTTTCTTTCTTCCGGGGTCATATCGTAAATATTTGTTGTGATACCCTCAGGTGCTTTCATACCCTTTTT
>CAJGCX010000101.1 GCA_904501895.1 Clostridiaceae bacterium | reverse complement strand
GTTCACGAGATAAAGTGTTTCGTGAGTCGGTGTTGATTGCAATGAGGGTCCACCCGTTCCCATCCCGAACACGGTAGTTAAGCTCATTTGCGCCGAAGATACTTGGCTGGAAGCGGCCCGGAAAAATAGGTAATGCCGACATAAGATAAAGCGTCTGTCCAATAGGATGGGCGCTTTCTTTTTTGAAAATACTATTAATTTTTATTTGTGGGTATTGTATAGTACCCACTTTTTTGTTATAATACAATAGATTATATTTGATTTTACTTCGCATTACATATCAGAGTTATTGGGAGATGTTTAAATGTTATTTGCACAGGATATAGGCATTGACTTGGGCACTGCAAATACGATTGTATATCTTAAAGGAAAGGGCATTGTTCTTCGTGAACCTACAGTTGTTGCAGTTGATGAAAAAGCAAATCCACCTGCAGTTGTTGCTGTTGGTAATGAAGCAAAGGATATGATAGGCAGAACACCTGGCTCAATTTCTGCCGTTAAGCCATTAAAGGATGGAGTTATCATAAATTCGGAAATTACATCAGATATGCTTAAGGAATTTATCAAAAGGGTAATTAATAAGACTCCTTTCGTAAGAGCAAGAGTTCTTATTTGTGTTCCATCAGGCATTACAGAGGTTGAAAGAAAGGCTGTTCACGATGCCGCAAGAGATGCAGGTGCTAAGTACGCCTCTCTTATTCATAAGCCTTTGGCTGCTGCTATCGGTGTTGGTCTTCCTGTCACAGAAGCAGTAGGAAGTATGATTGTTGATATTGGTGGTGGTACAACTGAGGTTGCTGTTATCTCTTATCGTGATATTGTTACTGCAAAGTCATGTCGTATTGCCGGTGATGATTTTGACGATGCGATTATCGAATACATACGCAAAAAGCACAATGTTCTTATTGGAGAAAGAACTGCAGAAGAGCTTAAAATCAAAATTGGTTCAGCAATGAGCTATGACGGTGAAGGTGCTATGGATGTCCGTGGCAGAAACCTTGTTGACGGATTGCCAAAAAATATTGAGATTACATCAGAGGATGTGCGTGAAGCAATTTCTGAATCAATTTTACAGATTGTTGACGCTATCCGAGCAACTCTTGAAAAGACACCACCTGAGCTTTTGTCAGATATTGTTGATAACGGCATTATGCTTACAGGTGGCGGAGCATTGATTCGTGGACTTGATAAGCTTATCGAAGAAAAAACTAAAATCCCTGTCCATGTAGCACCGTATCCGATGGATTGTGTTGCAACAGGTATGGGTGTATGCCTTGAAAAAGGTAACGTTTAATTGTCGGAGAGATTTAAATGAACAATTTCTTTAAAAGCACAACATTCAAGGTTTTGTTATCTGTTGCAATTATTCTTTTAAGTGCAACGGTTTTGGCTACTGTTGTGTCAAATTCAACTTCGCCTCTTACAAATGTTGTAAGTATAATAACAACTCCTTTACAGGATATGGCATCCTCGTTGTCTGCGAAATTTGATGATGCAAAGGGTGGATTCATTTCATCGAAGGCATATCAGGAAAGAGTAGCAGAGCTTGAGCAGCAGGTTGCTGATTATCAGAGTCAGCTTGTTGATTATGAGGATACTAAAAAGAAGCTTGAAACTTATGAGGAATTTCTTCAGGTGCGTGAAAAGCATCCTGACTACAAATGGACATATGCTACCGTTATCGGCAGAGATGCATCAGACGTTTTCGGTTCATTTACCCTTAACAGAGGAACATTAGATAATGTTGAGATAAATGATGCGGTAATTTCCGGTGAATACCTTATTGGTGTTGTTACGGAGGTAAGTGCAACATCATGTGTTGTCCGTTCTGTTTTTGACCCATCAGTAAATATTGCGGCTTATGAAATCAGAACAGGTGAATTAGGTTACGCTTCAGCATCCTACGATATGTCGGTTGATGAAAAATGTATGCTTACAGGACTTGATACAAAAACAGCAATTTCTGAGGGCGGAATTGTATGCACATCTGGTACAGGCGGAATTTTCCCAAAGGATTTGATTATCGGTACTGTCACTTCTGTAGAGCAGAGTGAAACTGACCTTTCATCTTATGCTATTGTTGAGCCTGTTGTCAGCGCAAAAGAAATTCACGATTGCTTTATAATCACTTCTTATGAGGAAAAATAAAAGATTATGACTGTTCAAACCAAAGTAAAAACAAAGCGATATTTAGTATATGCTTTAATAATTCTTCTGGCACATTTTCTGCAGAATGTTGTATCTGTTTTTCCTGAAATCGTGCAGGTTAAGCCACTTCTTCTTATTCCTGTTGCAGTTTGTATTGCAATGTTTGAGGGTGAGCTTGTGGGTGCTGCTGCAGGGCTTATTGCAGGGGTTTTGTGGGATACGGTGACTGTTACTGCTGATGGCTACGTTGCATTGTATCTTATGGTTGCATGTGCTATTTGTGGTGTGTTGCTACGAATATTTTTGCGAAACAACATTGTTACTT
The DNA here is from genome assembly GCA_904501895.1 of Clostridiaceae bacterium. Lineage (GTDB taxonomy): Bacteria > Bacillota > Clostridia > Oscillospirales > Acutalibacteraceae > Fimenecus. The sequence goes on along the minus strand of CAJGCX010000101.1, from coordinate 4,025 downwards.
ATTTTATAATGTGTTCAGGTATTTTAATTTTTTATCTTATTACTTATGTGCTGTTTTTTATCTCTGCAAGGGGTATTGATAGTGCAGTACAGATATTCTTCAGATATTATATTCCTATGGGACTCTATTCATTTATATTAACTCCATTATGGTATTATCTTGTAAGAACTGTTTATAGAAAATTCTCATTTGATTACACAGAATATTAATTAAAAAATAAAAAGAAGGGTGGCGATAAAATGAGAGGAGCTTATAGCTTTAGAATGAGAGCAACGGCGTTTATTGTTGCTGTATTGTTTGTTATATCAATTTTTATTGCTGACCTTTTCAGAATTCAGGTTATTGATGCCGATGAGTATTCATCACAGAATATTTATTATTCATCAGCTAATACGCAGATTAAGGCTATACGAGGTGAAATTCTCGACACGACAGGCCAGCCACTTGTGTATAGTACCCAGTCAAATGCTATTTATATTGATGCATCATATTTTCCAAGTGCATCAAAGCAGGAGGAGAGAAACGAAATTCTTCTTTCTCTTTTAAAGCTTTTCAAGGAAAATGAAATAGAATATATTTTCGCTGATTTTCTGACACTTGAAAATGGTGAGTTGAAATACACAGAAGGTATAGGTTCACTTAAAAAGAAGCTTTTTGCAAGGGATTATCTTAATCTTAACTCCTACGCAACTGCACAAAACTGTTTTGACGCTTTGTGTGAATATTACGATTTACAGGAATATTCACAGGAAGATGCTCTTATGCTTATGACTGTTTATGTTGCAATGGTAACCGCTGATTTTTCAAAGTACAATCCGTTTACTATTGCCGAGGATGTGCCGACTGATACAGTTGCACTTGTAAAAGAGCAAAGCAGATTCTACAGAGGCGTTGAAGTCCGTGTTGACACAAACCGAGAATATTATGATGGTGAAATTGCACCACATATAATCGGTTATTACGACTATATCAATGCAGAGGAATATTCGGCAAAAAGCGAAGAGTACAAAGAAGCTTTAAGTGACGAAAATCTTACGGAAGAAGAAAAAACACTTCTTAAGCTTCGTGCTTACGGTATGACAGATAAGCTTGGTAAATTCGGTATTGAAAGTGCTTATGAGGATGAGCTTCGTGGCACAAACGGTATCCTTACAACAGTCACTAATTCTGACGGAAGCAAAACTACTGAGGTTACAACAAAGCCTGTCAATGGAAATAACGTTATTCTTACAATAGACGCTGATTTGCAGAAAAAGGTTCAGGATGTTCTGTCCTCAAAAATTAATAGCACAAAGCAACATTCAGGTATCGATACTGCAGGATGTATGGTTGTAATGGATGTAAGTGATTTTTCAGTTCTTGCTTGTGCTACTTATCCCACATATAACCTTGAAACATACAAGGAAAACATCGTTGCACTCAATAAGGATGAGTCTGCTCCATTGTGGAACAGAGCATTAAGAAGCACGTACGCTCCCGGTTCAACCGTAAAGCCGATTATTGGTCTTGCAGGCTTGGAGGAAAGTATTCTTACTGCTGAGGATGGTATTTTCTGTGACCTTGAATATAACTACTTTGCTGACCTGCCACTTAACTGTGTTGGTCTTGGTGACCACGGAAATTCTTATATGAATCTTACAAGAGCTATTACACATTCTTGTAACACATACTTCTATGAGGTTGGTCGTCAGCTTGGTATAAGTAAAATAAATCAATGGTTTACGAATTTTGGTCTTGGACAGAAAACAGGCGTTGAGCTTACAGAAGCACAGGGTCAGGCAGCAAGTAAAGAGGCTCGTGAAGCAGCGGGCGGTATCTGGTATCCGGGTAACACTGTTCAGGCTGCAATCGGTCAGTCGGACAACTTGTTCACACCTATTCAGCTTTGCTCTTATGTGGCAACACTTGCAAACGGCGGTACACGATATAAGGCTCATTTTATAAAGAGTATAAAATCTTACGATTATTCGGAAACAATTTATGAGGCAGAGCCAGTTGTGCTTAATACTGTAAATGCTTCAAGAGAAAATTTTGCTGCTGTAAGAACAGGTATGATTTCAATGGCAAATTCTCTTGCAGCCTTCCAAGGTCTTGATTATAAGGTTGCATCAAAAACCGGTACTGCTCAGGCGAAGAAAAAGGTAAATGGTGTAACGGTTGCTTATACAAACGGTTTTATGATTTCTTATGCACCTGCAGATAACCCACAGATTGCAGTTGTTATCGCAATTGAAAATGTTGACTCATCAGGTCTCGGCAATTATATCAGAGAGGTTTACGAAGCATATTTTAACCGTAATTCTGATGTAACAGAATCACAACAATCAGGAGTAATATTACGATAAAATGTCATTTAATTTTATGGTGAATTTATTTTTAAATGGCTTTTACAATAAAATTTTTAATAGGAGTAAGGATTATGAAAAAAGTAATTAGTTTAATTTTATGTGTTGTTATGATGGGGCTATGTATCCTTCCTGTTGTTGCAGCTCCTGGTGATGACATTGTGACTGATTTGGTATTAGGTGGCTTGGGTTATATAATAACTGAAGAGGGAGAAAAAATTCTCCTTTCAGAAGCAGTAAGCCGTAAAGGTGATGTGAATCTGGATGGACAGGTTACAGCTGTTGATGCAAGACTTTGTCTTCAGGCTGTTGCTTCTCCTGACCTTAGTATTTCTTCTATATTGTCTAACAGAAGCAATGCAGATGTAAATAATGATGGTAAAATAACTGCTGTTGATGCAAGAATTATGTTGCAGGATGTTGCAGGAATGACTGTGATTACAACATACGCACAGGCAGAAAAAGGCGGAAGTTTTGTTGTAGGTCCGTTACGTTCAACAGAAGGTACTCCATATTATTGGCAGTGTGAGGTTGATAAGAGCGGATTGAATTTCTTTGATAGACTTTTTGATAATTCACCAACTGAGGTTATAGGCGGAGTTCTTAATCAGTATTTTGTTTTCACTCCTGAAAATGTGGGAACATATACAATTAAATTTAAATTAGCAGATGCAAATCAGACAGAAGTTATTGATGAATTCAATTGTGTTCTGACTGTAACTGAGGTCTGAATAATCAATAAAATAAAAAACACTTGATTTTTTGAAACTCTTGTGTTATACTATCAAGGCTATCTCTGTGCACTCGGGTGATTGAGTAAACTCGTAGAGTGTTTTCACCTACTTTCATCTGGGGCATTTGAGCATAAATATTATTATAATGAGGTGAAATGACAATGACACAGGCAGAAAAGCAGGCAATTATGGCTGAATACGCTGCACACGAAGGCGACACAGGTTCTCCTGAGGTTCAGATTGCTGTTCTCACAAAGAGAATTAACGATTTAACTGAGCACCTTAAGGCTAACAAGAAGGACCATCACTCACGTCGTGGTCTTCTTAAGATGGTTGGTCGTAGAAGAAATCTTCTCGCATACCTTCAGAAGAAGGATATCGAAAGATACCGTGCAATCGTTGCAAGACTTGGTCTTCGTAAGTAATTACAACAAATTAAGGCAGATGGGTGGAAACCTATCTGCCTTGAATTGCCTTATGAGGTAATTGAATTTTGAGGCAAAATCTTATGCTTTAGCGGTAAATAGAGCTTTTAAATAAACTTTGAAGGTTGTATTTATTGCTAAACAGATTTTTGCCTCAGTACAACAAAAACAATAAAGTAAAGGAAGGTAAAAATTATGTTTTTCAAGAATTTTAAGGTTTGGGAAACTGAACTCGCAGGTAGAAAATTGACTCTTGAAACAGGCAAGATGGCTGGTCTTGCTAACGCAGCTGTTATGGCTCGTTACGGTGAAACAGAAGTTCTTTGTACAGTTACAGCTTCTGCAAAGCCAAGAGAAGGTGTGGATTTCTTCCCACTTTCAGTTGATTATGAAGAAAAAATGTACTCAGTAGGTCGTATTCCTGGTTCTTTCCAGAGAAGAGAAGGCAGAGCAAGTGAAAAGGCTATCCTTACATCTCGTTGTATCGACAGACCTATCCGTCCTCTTTTCCCTAAGGACCT
>CAJGCX010000100.1 GCA_904501895.1 Clostridiaceae bacterium | reverse complement strand
GTGCCGTTTGATTCCATAAGAGCCTTGAATTTTTCCATAAGCTCTTTTGCAGCTTCCTCACCCTTCTTAAGTGAGTAAACCATAATAGTCTCATACTTTGACATTCTTTTACACCTCCTTATGGACTTTGCCCCCCAAACTTTCCTTGGGAGGAAGGATATGGATTTACAAAAAATTATCCATAGCAAATATGAATTGTATCAAAAAAAGGCTTGATTGTCAAGCCTTTTCTTCTTTTTCTTTTCTTCTTTTACTTACGATGATTTTTTCCTGATATTCACCGTCACATTTTTCAACCATAACCATAAACAGCGTTACGTAGAAAAGATATGGTATCGGACAGAAAACACCGGGATTAACAAGTGACATCATTTCAAGACTGATATATGATAAGAATATAGTCATATTGAAAAGAGTTGCTTTTCTCCAGATAAGCACATTTCTCTTAATAAACTGATAGCTGAAAGCGATAATTCCCACAATACCAAAGCTTGCACAAACCTGAATCGGTGCACAGTGATACCAGCAAAGCGCAAATTCAACAGAAGCGTGGACATCACGGTTGCCCATATATCCAAGTCCTGTGCCAAATAACGGATGACTTAAGAAATCGTTAATGCCTCTTGCGTAATGAGCGGCACGCACTTCAGTTGATTCACCCATAAGGAATTCATTGACAGCTTTAAAAAGTCGGTCAAGGGTATAGCCTAAAAATTCTGTAATCTGTGGTGCAAATGCTAAAAATCCGAAGAGAATACATACACAGATAATAATATAAGCAAGTCGTCTTCGCTTGTCATAAAGCATATACATAACAATGCACATAACAATTTCAACAGAGCCGAAAACCATACCACCACGTGAGCCTGTAAGCAACAATGCAAAATAGAAAATAAAGCCCAACACAGTAGCGTAGGATTTCTTATTTGCCATAAGAAAGGCAAACGGAATTGTTATCATAAGAATAGTGGAGCAGTTGTTTCTCCATTGCATATAGAGAAGTCCGCCACGGTCAATAACAGCGTTGATATTGATTATGTAATGTGAAATAACCATAAATGCTGCAAAGGTACCTGTAAGCACCATTATCTTTGTCAGCATATCAATATGAGAATAATTGCGCTTGATGTTAATGTGAGCATGTAAATAGGAATAAATGAATACCATTCCGAAACCAAGACCCACCATATGATAAATTGATGTTGGCGCGAAATATTCCTGAGGTAAAATGAATCCAAGACCACCTAGTAGAATGGAAATTGAAACAAATACCATTGATTTGAACATTACACCTTCAGTTGTAGGCTTTTTCCAATATGCGAAAAGATGAAACAGCACAAATCCTGCAAGAGGGATAAAATAAGGAATATATCCCATAAAAACATCGAATGAATCGTAGCACTTAATTGCAACGAGCGACGTTAGCGAAAGTGGTGCAAGTCCTGCCATAATATCGTCACTTATGCAAATACAGAATCCAATAATGTAAAGGAAAACTATAGTGCCGATAACCTCAATCTGCTTGTCAGGGTAATATGAGCTTAAAGAGGTGAATACCCCTGCGACACAGAACAATATAGCCATCCATTTATCACTTAAAAGGAAAGCTCGCACTTTTTCTAATCTATTTAAATGTATCTGAGATTTAAAGAATTTTTCCATAAAGTTATACCTCTACATTTAACCAAGGTATATTATATATCAAAGAAACGAATTTAACAATAGATTTTTTACATCTTTATTAATTATTACATATAAGAATTAACAAATTCTTAATCTTCTATCCATTATTCTTACATATTTTAATGTTATATTATGTACAGTGGTTAACGAGAGTAATGCCCGGAAACACCATTGCTTATCAAAACCACACCCTTTCATTTTCATTCTCCTTTTTTAAATCCGTATAAAACGGGAAACGCTCTCACCAATTCAGGTGAGAGCGCTTTTTTGTATCTTATTTAATTTCATTCACATCATAAGGTGTGCGTTGATACACAAAGTAGTTAAGCCAGTTCTGGAATAAAAGGCTTCCGGCACCACGCCAAGTAAGTGGTGGTGTGAGCTGTGTATCATCGTTAGGGAAATAGTTGTAAGGAAGCTTAATGTCAAGTCCCTTATGTAAATCTCTGAAATACTCACGTGCAAGAGTGTCGCTGTCGTATTCACTATGACCTGTGCAGTAGAAATTTCTGCAATCCATATCTGCTACAAGGTGAACACCTGAAATTTCAGAATATGAAAGAATCTGCAATTCCTTAACGAGAGCGATATCCTCTTTTTTAGTTTCTGTGTGTCGAGAATGTGGCACATAGAACAAATCACTGAAGCCACGAAGTAAAGGATGATACATATCAAGTGGCTTGTGTGGGAAAATACCAAACATCTTTTCAGGCAACTTATACTTTGGAATACCATAGTGGTAATAAAGAGCAGCCTGAGCACCCCAACAAATGTGGAAGGATGAGTAAACGTGAGTCTTTGCCCAGTCGAAGATTTTACAAAGTTCGTCCCAATAGTCAACCTCTTCAAATGGCATCATTTCAACAGGAGCACCTGTCACAATCATACCGTCAAATTTCTGGTCCTTAATGTCATTAAAGGTTTTATAGAATTTGAGCATATGCTCCTTGCTTGTGTTTTTACTCTCATGAGTAGCCACTTGCAAAAGCTCAACTTCAACCTGTAAAGGTGAGTTACTGAGAAGTCTTAAAATCTGAGTTTCAGTCTCGATTTTAGTAGGCATTAAGTTAAGAAGAATAATCTTAAGTGGACGAATGTCCTGAATACTTGCTCTTTGCTCTGTCATAACAAAGATGTTCTCCAACTCAAGATTGTGTCTTGCCGGTAACTGGTCATCAATTTTAATAGGCATTTTGTCCACTCCTTTCTTCAATATGCAAGTAATTATTCTATCACAATATATTTATAATGTCAAAGGGAAATACTGTGTTCAATATCCATCCATTTGTGTTCTGCAAAATTACGGACACGGACAATGATTTCGTTTTCATAAACCTCAACATACATTCCCATACCTTTATCCTGAATATCTGCATCACCGTTTGTATTATCAGTACCGAATGCAGGAACATTTATGTATGTTATATTGTCCTCGTTTATGTATGAAACCTGATTATCATAAAGTCCCATATGAAGATGACCTGAAAAATATATGATTCTGTTTTTTGAATTCTTCATTATCTCACGGAGGCGTTCACTATCCTCACCGATATGACCCTCTGTCCACACGTCATTCCAGGTGTGATTCAGCGGATAATGGTTCAAAATGAAAATTGGTCTTCCATCATCCTCGTGAAGCTTCAATTCATTTTCCAACCACAGGAACTGCTCATCAGAGATATCCTCATTAATTCCTGCATCAGATTCAGAACCGAGTACAATAAAAACATAGTATCCAATACTGAATACGTAGTATAAATCATCTCCGTTGAAAGAATGAAACTCGTTTCCGTAATCAAGAAAACGCTTTTTCAAATGGGCGTAGTCACCCACATTATAATCACTTGGGCAAAGGTCGTGATTACCCGAAACAACGTTGTAAAAGCCTGAATAATACTGGTCAAGAATTCCGTAAAAGGCACTTAATTCAACGACCTGATTATTCATAGTGTTGTCACCAAGAAAAATAAGCTCATGATTTTCTTCTGCAGTTTTTATATCGCGTATAGCCTCACCAAAAAACTGAAATTTCTCCTCGTTATTTCCCTCCATATGCACATCTGAAAGGACTGTGAAGGCTAATTTTTCATCCTCCTTTGTTGTTGCGTATGGAGTTATCGATTCTGCTGGTGTGTAAATAAACAATGCAAGTATAAATGCAAGAAGCTTATATAACCATTTCATAATATCACCTATAATATTTCAGACAATATTGTATTTGACATCAAAAAACCTTTACGTGTTAATGCGATACCATTTTCATTTTTAATCATATACCCATTATCAATGAAAATTTGTGATTTTTCGTAAATTTCCTTTGGGATATTATAACCAAAACGCTTAATTGCCTTATCTTCATTTAATCCTTCAACCAAACGAAGATTCAGCATTGCGTATTCTGTAAAATCTCCACCGATACCATCTTCGATAGGGGAGCTACCACTCATAAATGCTGCAAAATCTCTGTCATAATAAAATCTTTTGCCATTAATAAATGAATGTGCAGAAGGGCCAATGCCGAGATATTCCTCACAATGCCAATATTTAAGATTATGTTTGCTTTCGAAACCCGATTTCGCAAAATTTGAAATCTCATATTGCATAATTCCGTTACCTTCAAGAGTTTCACACATCTGCAAATACAAATCTGCAGTAGCATCATCGTCAGGAAAATTATATTTATATTGATTTTTGTAAAAGTGAGTGTTTTCTTCAAGCTTCAGCATATATGCGCTGATATGTGGCACACCAAGTGAAATACAGAAATCGAGAGTTTCAGCTAAACTCTTTTCAGTCTGCTGTGGAATACCAAGCATAACATCAAGGGTAATGTTTAGGAAACCAACTTTTTGAGCGATTTTTACTGCATTTTCAACCTGATTTCTATCGCTTAAACGACCTAAAATTCGTCTTTCAGAGTCAATTGCAGACTGAAGTCCCATTGAAATTCTGTTCACACCACAGTTGTGAAGAGTCTTAAAAAAATCTTCATTGAGTCCGTGAGGATTGCATTCAACTGTGATTTCAGCGTCATCTGTCAGAAAACCGTTTTTGCAAGTGTTTACAAGCGTTGCAAGATTTTCTGTACCTAATACTGACGGTGTTCCACCACCAATGTAAAGCGTGTTGCCTTTGCATTGTAAAGTAGAAATACCTGACAAAATTCTCTCTTTGAGAACTTGTGTGTAGTGGTCTTTTTCATTATCCTTACATGAAAAAGAATAAAAATCGCAGTAAGGACATTTTGACTTGCAAAAGGGGATATGAAGATAAAGTCCTATGTTTTTCATACCTTTATGTAAGAGATTGTGTGACCACAGGATTTGACATATTTTACAAGGTCGTCAAACTTAAGGAAAACAGTTGCGTGGTTATCGTTTGGATGACAACCAACAATATCTTCCTTTTTAAGGTCAGCATCAAAGTAAATTTCAAGTTCCTTTTCTGTGTCATAAATAACACCAAAAGGGGATACAGAGCCTTTTTCAACCTTGAGATATTTCTGGAGTCTTTCATCTGAAGAAAAGCTCAGCTTTGTTGAGTCGATTTCAGCACGGATTAACTGAAGATTTGCTCTTTTGTCACCGTGAAGAACAACAAGCATATTACGAGTACCCTTAACATCACGAAGAACGAGGTTTTTAGGAATATGACCATTTTCAGTAAGTCGATATTCGTTGATTTCCTCCATTGTGAATGCTGCAGGATGCTCAATCATTTTATATTCGATTTCTAATTCTTTAAGTTTTTCAAAAATTTCTTTATTCATCATCAAGCTTAAGCACAGCCATAAATGCCTCTTGAGGTACTTCAACAGTACCGAAGTGGCGCATACGCTTTTTACCTTCCTTCTGTTTTTCAAGCAATTTCTTTTTACGTGTAATGTCACCACCGTAACACTTTGCAAGAACGTCTTTTCTCATAGCCTTAACAGTTTCACGGGCAATAACCTTACCACCGATAGCCATCTGAATAGGGATTTCAAACATCTGACGTGGAATATTATCCTTAAGCTTTTCAGCAATTCTACGTGCTTTTGCATAAGCCTTTTCAGAGTGAATCATAAATGAAAGAGCATCAATGATGTCACCATTGAGAAGTACATCAAGCTTAATGATACTTGAACGCTGATAATCGCTCATTTCATAGTCAAATGAAGCGTAACCACGAGTACGGGATTTAAGCACATCAAAGAAGTCGTAAATGATTTCGTTAAGTGGCAAAATATAATGTAAATCAACTCGGTCAGAAGCAAGGTGAGTAGTATTCACATAAACACCACGTCTGTCCTGACAAAGATTCATAATGGCACCGATATATTCAGGTGGAGCGTAAATGTGAGCTTCAACTGTTGGCTCTTCGCAGTAATCAATGTTTGCAGGGTCAGGATAATGGCTTGGGTTGTCAATTTCAATAACCTCACCATTTGTAAGGTGAACTCTGTAAATAACGCTTGGAATTGTTGTTACAAGGTCAAGGTTATATTCTCTTTCAAGTCTTTCCTGAATAATTTCAAGGTGTAAAAGTCCTAAGAAGCCACAACGGAAGCCGAAGCCGAGAGCACCTGATGTTTCAGGCTCAAAAGAAAGAGCAGCATCGTTAAGCTGTAATTTTTCAAGTGCTTCACGAAGGTTTTCGTAGTCAGCACCGTCAGCAGGATAAACACCACAGAATACCATAGGGTTAACTTTTCTGTAACCTGCAAGTGGTTCAGAAGCAGGGTTCTCAGCAGTTGTAACTGTGTCACCAACACGAGCATCACTAACTGTTTTAATTGATGCAGTAATATATCCAACCTCACCTGATGTAAGCTCTTTTTGTGG
>CAJGCX010000099.1 GCA_904501895.1 Clostridiaceae bacterium | reverse complement strand
GCTTAAGGAATTTTCAATTGCTTTGATTTGCGGTATTGCTCTTGCAATAGTTAATTTCGTAAAGCTTATGCTTTTCAACGACGTTGGCTGGAAAATTGCTCTTGTTGTCAGCGTTACAATGATTGCAGCAGTTGTATTTGCAAAGGTTGTGGGCTCTGTCCTTCCTGTAATTGCAAAGAAAATCGGTTTTGACCCTGCTGTAATGTCAAGTCCGTTTATTTCAACAATCGTTGATGCTGTGACACTTCTTATTTACTTCACAATTGCAGCATCATTACTCAATCTTTAAATACAGGTGGTATGGTTAAATTTTCCATACCACTTTTTTTATATGTGAGAAATTGACTTTTTATTGTAAATATTATATTATTAATATATATCTTTATTTAAGGTGATATTTATGAAAAAGATTTTAAAAAGCATATCAATTTTATTGGCACTTATGCTCCTTGTTTTATCTGTCGGTGTAATTCCTGTATCTGCTGCAGATGTTACATATTCTGTATCTCCTGCAAAGGGTGCAACAGGTGAAACTGTTACAGTTGCTGTGTCACTTTCAACATCAATTGACCTGTGGGGCTCAAACGTACAGCTTAAGTATAATCCTAGTGAGCTTCAGGTAGTTGATTATGCAAAAGGAAGCGCTGTTTCAAACGGTAGTATTAACGATTCAGGCTCTTCTGTTAATTTCTCAGGTATGTACTCTGCTAAAAGTGGTACAGTATTTACTGTAAGCTTTAAGATTCTCAAGGAGTCGGGTAAGGCTTCTCTTACTCTTTCTTCAACAGAGAATACTGATAATGCAGGTGAAATTTATAATAATATCAGTGTTTCAAACAGTAGTATCACAATTGTAAACAGTGTTCCTGCTGAAAAAATCACTCTTGATAAAACAAGCATTTCACTTGAAAAGGGCAAAACAGCAGTTATCAAGGCTACTGTTACACCTGCAAATGCAACTACAGGTATTAGCTTCTATTCATCTGACGACGATATTGTAACTGTAAGTGACGACGGTAAAATTACTGCTGTTAAGGGTGGTACTGCAACAATCACTGCAATTTCAGGAGATGTGTCAGCAAAATGTACAGTTACTGTTTCTGTTCCTATGACCGGCATTAAGGCTGATGGCAGTACAGATAGAAAGATGGCTGTAGGTGAAACAATTAATCTTAAGGTTTTAAAGGTTCCTGCAGATGCTACTGATAAGGTAACTGCAAGCTGGAGTACATCAAACCCTGAAATCGCTACTGTTAAGTCAGGCGTTGTTACCGCTGTGGCTGTTGGTGAGGCTACAATTACTGCAAAGGCAGGTAAGTGGACAGCTACATATAAAATCACAGTAACTGAAAAGGGTGAGGAAAGCACTACTTTAGAAAGTACAACTGCTGAAAGTACAACGGACGAGTCAACAACAGGTGAGGAGAGTACAACAGATATTTTCACAACAGAGCCTACAACTCGTCCAATATTTACAACTGAGCCTACAACTAAGGAAGAATTTTCATTAGTTGAGCCAACAACAAACCATAATGCAATGCAGAATAATACAAACCCAAATGCAAGCAGATATATTGTTGTGGTGGCTGCTGTTGTTATTGCTGTTGTTGCAGGTGCAGTTGCATTCCTTGTGCTTCGTGGATACAAGGGTAAGAATAAGAAACAGCGAATTATTGTTGAAGAAAAATTCAGGTGATAAAATATGTTGAATATAGGATGTCATTTGTCATCGTCAAAGGGCTTTTACAATATGGGTCTTGAAACCCTCAAGGTTGACGGTAACACATTTCAGTTTTTCACAAGAAACCCAAGAGGCGGCAGTGCAAAGGATATTGACCCTGCCGATGCGCAGAAGCTTAATGAATTAATGAAGGAAAAGAATTTCGCAAAAATTCTTGCTCACGCTCCATATACTCTCAATGCTTGTGCTGAAAAGGAATATGTTCGTGAATTTGCATATAACACAATGCTTGATGACCTTAAACGAATGGAATTTGTTCCCGGGAATTTATATAATTTCCATCCGGGAAGCCACGTTGGTCAGGGTATGGAAAAGGGTGTTGAGCTGATTTCATCACTTCTCAATTCAATCCTCTGGAAGGAGCAGACAACAACTGTCCTTCTTGAAACAATGTCAGGAAAGGGTAGTGAGGTCGGAAGCAAATTCGAGGAATTGCGTGAAATTATCGACCGTGTCGAGCTTCAGGAAAAAATGGGTGTCTGCCTTGATACATGTCACGTTTATGACGGTGGATATGATATTGTGAATGACCTTGACGGAGTGCTCACACAGTTTGATAAGATTATTGGTCTTGACAGACTTAAAGCAATTCACATTAACGACAGTAAAAATCCTTTCAGTAGCCATAAGGACAGACACGAGAAAATAGGTGAGGGCTCAATCGGTGCTGAAGCCTTTGAAAGAATTATCAACCACCCGGCACTCCGTGATTTGCCATTCTTCCTTGAAACTCCAAATGAGCTTGACGGCTACGCTCACGAAATCGCGCTTTTAAAATCACTCTATAAATAAACCAATACCGACAGCCTAAAAAACTGTCGGTATTTTTATGCTCAAATTATAATTTGTAGGGGACATCGCGTAGGGACAGACGTCCCCGTCTGTCCGTTGTAGTTGCGTGTAGAATTGCGGACAGAACAGGAGTTCTGTCCCTACGCGCACATTTAAAAACATCCCCATAATCTCCAATTTATCAAACAAAAACGGACAATCATTTCGACTGTCCGTTAGATTTAATATTCATCTATTTCACAAATTCATATCCATCAATGATTTTCTGAATTTCGTGCTCTGCAACCTCAAAAAGTCTTCTTCCGAGAGTTACATAATACTCGTTTTTATCCTCACCACAGAGCATTGCAAATGAAATACCGATATTTTTTGGTATTTCAACACCCTTTCTTACAGCAAGGTAATAGAAGCTGTATTCAGCAGCATCATCAAGTCTTTCGTAAAATTCCTGAGCCTTTTTAATAACTGTATCGTAAAGGGAATTAACAGCTGTGTTTGATAAAAGTGTAGCAGGAAGGTAACGGTTAATGCAATATTCTGCAGTGAAAACAAGTAAAACCTTAATGTGATACATATCGTCAGCATCACACTCAATTTTACCGACTTCATTTTCAAGCTGATTAAGAAGACTTGGCTCATCAACAAAGATTTCAGCAAGATGCTTACCTAATTTCTTTGCCTTTTCGATATTTCCGTTGCTTCTGTGCTTGGTCATTTCAGCAATAACAGAAACTTCATAAGGATTCTCCGAAGCATTACTGTTATCGTTAAAAATCTTAACATCACTGTCGTCAAAGAGCATTTCAAAACCCTCCTTATCTATAAATATATTCCGTAAATTTCAATATTATTCAGCAGCCTGCTGTGCTAATTTTTTCTGTAATCTCTTCTGCTTTGCCTTGTATGAAAGTAAAGCGTGTAAGCAGTCGTCAGGAGTCTGATAATCACCTAATGAAACCTTATATGTATTGTAAAGTCCGTGGAAATCACTACCGCCCGTCATTAAAAGCTTATTCTTTGATGCGAATTTCTTAAGAGAAGCCTGCTGCTCCTCATCAGCACTTGGGTGGAAAACCTCAATACCGTCAATTCCGTACTCAATGTAATCAGCAAGGTTATCAACACAACCACTAGCGTAAGGGTGAGCAAGAATAGCAACACCGCCTGCAGTATGAATTGCATCAATAACATCCTTCACATTTTCATACTTTGGAACAACGAGAATATTTTCTTCACTTTCCTTTGTAAAGAGCTTGTCGTAAAGCTCACCGTTGAATGAATCAGTATAGCCACATTCAACAAGTGCCTGCATAATGTGTTTTTTGTAGAGATTTGTTGAGCCTGTCGCACATTTTGTGATAAATTCTGTGGAGATAGGGAAACGTTTAGCTGTCTGAAGCATCATAAAGTGACCTGCCTTTTTACGAGCAAGTGAATTTCTCTTGCAAAGACCCTCAAGTATATCAGGAGCATCAGGCAAATAGCAAAGGATATGAACGTTTCTGTCATTCTTTTCATCAGTTGCAGAAAGCTCAACACCCGGAATAACCTGAACACCCTGACGAGCACCGATAATCTTACCTCTAACAGTACCTGCAAGACAATCGTGGTCAGTAATAGCGATAGTTTCAAGGCCCTTTTTCTTCGCGAAATTAATAATATCCTCGATACCTAAAGTACCATCAGACAACCTTGTGTGACAATGTAAATCTCCGCTCACAACAAACAACCTCCAATTTGGACTAAAAATGCGTATAATTACCTCAATATATAAGACAATTATACGACTATTTCTAGGAAAAATCAAGAAATTTTCAGTAATTTGTTAAAAATTATCTAAATCAACCCATTTTTTGTAGGATATGTATATTTTCAGATAAAAACTTTGTACCATTGCACAAAAAGGAGAATAAATTGGAGGTTATCGGGGAGTTAAATTGTATCACGGTAGGGCGGGGTCTGCCCTACCGAATTGCACCGTCACCAAAGAGAGCGACAAATTATAATTTGAACAATTTCCTTCATTTTGCACTTTGCATTTTGCATTAAAAAAGAGGTAACCGAAGTTACCTCTTAATTTTAATTAAATTATTTAAGCTCTTTTCCGTATTTAATCTGATTTCTTACAAAACCGAATAAAAGGAGGAGAAGGAGAGGGAGGAATAACAAAATCACAAGAAGCACTGTGATTAAGATAATTGGCAATCCCTTTTTGCTGTCCTTAACTGTGTCAGGCTTCTTTGGAGCTTCAGGCTGAGGACCAACCTCATCACCCTCATATACAGGCATAATCTGCATAATTGCGTCATAAGACGGAATACCTGAGTTGTAAAGGAGTGGCTCAACAATTCCACGTACTGTGTCAGAAACCTTAATAAGCTTCTTAAATGGAATATGTAACACCTTAATAATTGAGTCGATTATGTTGATAAGACCGATTGCAATCTTATATTCATTATCATCAGGTGTGTAAAGACTCTTACCACCGTAAAGATTAAGGACTAAATCAACGATAAAATCAACAACGCTCTTGTCCTTTATATCAGCGTAATCTGACTTTTTAAGACCTGTTTCTGCTCTTGTCCAGTTACCGACAGTGCCGATTTTAAGTGAGTTGAGGAATTTGAAAACAGGCTTGATAATCCAACCGAATTTATATGAAACCTTTTTCTTGATACTGATAGCAGTTGCCATATCAGCAAACTTGTCAATATCCTCACCACCGGCCTTGATAATATCTCTGATTGTGCCGATAAAGTGGTCAGCAAGATATGTCTGTAAATCTTTACCGTGAGTGTTAAATTTAACAGGCTCAGTAATCAAATCTGTTGTAGTTGTAACAACATTGTTATCCACATCAAAAACAACATTTCTGATTGTAGCAGGGTAGCCTACTGTTGAAGCAGTAGAAATATCGTAGAAATAATTTCCCTTAGGGCTTACGTGCTTGTCAATATCGTGTACGTGAGTATGACCTGTGAGCATAAACTGAACACCCAAGTCAGCAAGCTGTTCACGACGGATTTCGTAGTCACCCATCATATCACCTTTACCGATAATCTCGTACATAGGGGATGGAGCAATAAGTGGGTGGTGAGTCATTGCAACGATAAACTGGTCATTTGCCTTTGCATCTGCAATCTGTTCTTTAATCCACTCGAAAAGCTCGTCAGAAAAACCACTCTTACCATTTAAGTTTGTGTCGTCATTAAGAGCAAAAAGTCTGTAACCCTCTGCAAGCTGAATGATGTATGACATACTTTCTCTATGAACAGCAAGAGCTTCGTCAGGACCGAATTCCTTATACATATCATAAAGCTCCTCACGCTTTGCAGCAGGAGTAGGAACTCTTTCATCACCTTCATATTTGTGAGTCTGTCCATCCCATTTATAGTCGTGAGTTGCAGTCAGCACATAAACTCTTTTGCCTTTTGCTTTAAGGTCACGGAGCATTTCTATAAATTCATGGTGAGAATCGAAATCACCATTACTTGTTGTATCGCCTGAAAGAAGAACAATATCAGTTCTTGTATCCTTTGCAATTTGTGCAAATGCAGCTTCAAGCATTTCAGGAGCTTCTGCCAATAAAACACCACTTTTGTTATTGGCAATTTCATATGCAGCACCTGATGTGCCGAGTTTTTTTGAATAATAATGTGTGTCGGTAATAACCGTTACTGTAAGTGGAGCTCTCATAAATTATCTCACCTTATTATCAATTTCTTCTTTAAGCATAGCAGTAAAATCGTCAAAGCTCATTGAACCAATATCACCCTGACCGCGTTTGCTTACTGATACTGAACCTTCTTCAACTTCCTTGTCACCAATGATAATCCAGTATGGAAGCTTCTGAAGTCTTGACTCACGAATCTTATAACCTGTCTTTTCACTTCTGTCGTCAACAGTAACACGCATACCCATTTTTTCAAGTTCTTTCTTGATTTCAAATGAACGGTCGTGATGACGGTCAGCAATTGGGAGAATTCTTACCTGTTCAG
>CAJGCX010000098.1 GCA_904501895.1 Clostridiaceae bacterium | reverse complement strand
TTCCTTCTGGATGTTATCAAGCAAGAACAACCAAGCAAGTGGTAATGCTGCTAATATAAGGAGTCCACCACCTAAAAAATATCCCCAATGAAGTCCTGCAACAAAAAGCATAGCAAGAGTAATAATGATGAATACAAGTGCTGAACCCATATCACCCGATTTAATAACAAGTGCAGTTGGTATAAGTGCATGAACAGCTAACTGTGCAATTGATAATGGGTGATTAATATTTCCCTTAATTTTTTCAAGATGCACACCAAAGGTGATGATGAAACCGATTTTAACAATTTCTGACGGTTGAAAATAAATTGAACCGAATTTAATCCATGTTTTAGCATCAGGTCGTTCAAGTGGACCAACACCGATTGCGAAGAGCAAAAGCATTAAACCGATACAGACTAAACCGATTAACGGTGCCATTTTCATAATGAATTCATAGTCGATAATCGATATTATCATTGCAATTATAACTCCTGCACATACTGCAGCAATCATAACAATACAGTCTCGTGAAAACATACCACCATCAGCTACAGTCCATTTCGTTGCACTCATAACAGAAATACAACCGAATGCTGATGCCAACAGACAAAGTCCTAACAGCACCTTGTCAGTTTCTTTTATAAAGTTTTTTAATTCCTTAAAAGCCTGTTTCATTTTGAATTTTCCTTAATTGCTGAATTGATTTTTTCTCTTGTATCTAAAAGCCATTCATCAGAATGAGGATATTGTGAGAATGTGATTTGCTGTTTGTTTTCAAGGATGTTCAAGCAATATTGCTTGCTTGTTAATTTCTCAAGAGTGTTTAATGCAGCCATATCCTGTAAGGCATCGTAAAACACCTTTAATCTTATTGAGTGATAAGCAGTACCGTCTTTTGCAGGGTAAACAACATAACTGTCACCTGATGGGAATTTTCCACCTGCATCACTTACCTTGAAGGGGTCAATGAGTGCTTTTGAAAGCTGAGTGTAATAGAAATTATATCCCCAATGCAAGAAGCCTTTAACATCATATTTAAACATCTGATAACCGATAATTCTGTTTCTTATGGAGTCGTTACAGAAAAATCTGTTCGAAACATTTTTCTTATTTTGTGCACTGCAATAATATGTCCACAACTCATCAGTTTTACCGATGAAATTATCAATATGGTCATTTGACGGAATTGGTGTTGATACAATTCCAAGTCTGTAAAACCATACATCAGATAAAGCATCAACGATTTTATAGCCTTTATATAGCTTGTGAATAAGTCTTGATGCCTTTGCATAAGAACGAAGCATCGCAAAATTTGGCTCATCGCTGACATGAATTAAAACTCTGTCCTTTAAATTTCTGCTTTCAAGATACTCTTTTAATTCTACAGAAAGGGAAGTTAAAAATTTTGTATATTCCTTTGCAGATGCTTTTGTTTCCCAACCAAAGATTTTTTTGTATTCACCATCTACGGTTGCCATGATTTTTGGTGCGTGTTTTGCTCCCCATTGAGTGAAGAAATGAGCAAGCTCAAAATATTTAACGCCACAACGTTCACTCATTTCAACCCACTGTGTAAGCTTATCAAAATTAAATGAATACTTTCCGTCATTTATGTAAATATCAATAAGCTGAACAGTAGGTCTTTCTTTTCCCATTTCAGTATCAAGAGGTGGTGTGAAAATAGGAGTGAGAACACAATTCATACCGTATTCATTTGCTGTTTTAAGATAATTTTCAGTAATTCTCCAATATTCATCGCTGAAAACATCAACATTGTAATATGACATCAAGCAATCTGTGTGAAACCAGTTTGTGTAAATAAAATCCCTGAAATCAAGCTCGCAGTCAATTACATCAACACTTAAGCTGTCTTTAAGGCAGGTGTTATCATTCCCGATTTTCACTATAATTTCTTGTTCGCCAACAGTACTTTCATCAGACTTGATTTCCACCCAGAAGACATTAACGCCCTTGTTAATCTGAACATCACCTGATACGGGTAAAAGCAAATCAGGATAATATCCGTCATTGCTGAAGCGATAATAATCGTCAGCACCCTTTGCCATAGGAAAGTCAGATTTGATATGCTCAACGGAGTAAACGCTGGTATTTTTAAAATTGGACTCAATTTTAATTGTGCCCTTGAAAGAAACATCACTATCAACAGCAATCTGAAATGACTTAACTTCATTTTTTAGCATTGAAAAACCTAAATAATTGCTTTCAGGCAATGTATCGTTATGATATATTTTCTCAAGTGAAGATAATAATTTAAGTGTCATTTTACTACTCCTAAAAAATTCTCATTATATTTTATCTTATTTTCTGTGTTTTGTAAAGAATTTTAGTTTTTCATTTCATTATTTGTCTTGCGAAATAGGAATTATAGTGGTAAAATATTCTGTAAGTTATTCAGTGAAGGTGAAATAAATTTGAAAAAAAGAGAAGATGTAAGAAACATAGCAATTATTGCTCACGTTGACCACGGTAAAACAACTTTGGTTGATGAGCTTTTAAAGCAAAGTGGTATTTTCAGAACAAATGAGGTTGTTCAGGATAGAGTTATGGACTCAAACGACCTTGAAAGAGAACGAGGAATTACAATTCTTTCAAAAAATACATCAGTTCATTATAAGGATATAAAAATCAATATTGTTGACACACCTGGTCACGCTGACTTCGGTGGTGAGGTTGAACGAATCCTTATGATGGTTGATGGTGTATTGCTTCTTGTTGATGCATTTGAGGGCTGTATGCCACAGACTCGATTTGTTCTTAAAAAGGCACTTGGACTTAATAAGAAGGTTTTAGTCGTTGTTAATAAAATTGACAGACCTGGTGCTCGTCCTGCAGAGGTTATTGACGAGGTGCTCGATTTGTTTATTGAGCTTGGTGCAAGTGATGAACAGATTGAATTCCCTGTTATCTACGCTTCTGCAAGAGATGGTTATTCATCATTAGAGCCGGATGTTCGTGAAGGTGATTTAAGACCATTGTTCGATGCTATTATTGAAAATATTGAAGCACCTACAGGAGATGGTGAAGCACCTCTTCAGGTTCTTTTCTCAAGCCTTGATTACGACGATTATATCGGTCGTATCGGTGTCGGTCGTGTTGAAAGAGGTACAATTAAGAGAAATGACTCTTTAGTTCTTTGCAAAACTGACGGAAGTCAGCAAAATGTAAAAATTTCACGACTTTATCAGTTTGAGGGACTTAAACGAGTTGAGGTTGAATCTGCATCAATAGGTGATATTATCTGTATTTCAGGTATTACTGATTTGAATATCGGTGAAACACTTTGTTCACCTGATTGCATTGACCCACTTCCGTTTATTAAAATTGACGAGCCTACAATTTCAATGAATTTCATTGTTAACGATAGTCCATTTGCAGGTAAAGAGGGTAAATTTGTTACTTCACGTAATCTTCGTGACAGGCTTTTCAAAGAAGTTGAAACAAATGTAAGTATGCGAGTTGAGGAAACTGAGTCAACTGATACCTTCAAGGTTTCAGGTCGTGGTGAATTACACCTTTCAATCCTTATTGAAACAATGCGTCGTCAGGGATATGAATTTCAGGTTTCTCGTCCAAAGGTTATTACAAAAATGCAGGATGGTGTTTTGTTAGAGCCTATTGAGTTGCTTATTATTGAAGTCCCTGAGGAATATGTTGGTTCTGTTATGATGAAAATCGGTTCTCGTCGTGGCGAACTTGAAAATATGGGCACACGTGAGGGTGGAACAACACATCTTGAATTTAAAATTCCTGCTCGTGGTCTTATCGGCTATCGTTCAGAATTTATGACAGACACTAACGGTAATGGCATTATGAATAACCTTTTTTCAGGTTATGAACCATTCAAGGGCGATATTGAAACAAGAGAACGAGGCTCAATTGTTGCTCATGAAACAGGCGAAAGCACTGCTTATGGCTTGTTTAATACTCAGGACAGAGGTCGATTGTTTATAGGCCCTGGTGTTCCTGTTTATGAAGGTATGATTGTTGGCGAATGCTCAAAGAATGAGGACTTGACCTGCAATATCTGTAAAACAAAGCATCTTACAAATACTCGTGCTTCAGGCTCTGATGATGCTTTACGATTAGTGCCTCATACAACATTAAGCCTTGAACAATCTATGGAATTCATTAAGGATGACGAGCTTATGGAGGTTACTCCTGAAAGCATCAGACTTCGTAAAACAATTCTGTCAAAGGATTTAAGACTTAAGCAACAGTTTAAGAAAAACTAAAAATCAAAATAATTAACGAAAGGAGATGACACCTTGATAGGAATTAAGATTGGTATTGACTTTGGCTCATATTCCCTTAAAATTTATGTTGAAGGGAAGGGGATTGTTGTTGACGAATCATCTATTGTTGCAATCGATAATCAGACGGGCAACCCAATAGCATTCGGTAAGGCTGCTGATAATGTATACGGTAGAAATGGTGAGGATATTACTATTTCAAAGGTTATTCAGGATGGTGTTATCTCAGATTTCGTTATGGCAGAAAGAATGTTGAGATATTACATTCAGCGTGTTTGCGGTAACAGAATTTATAAGCCTAATATAATTCTTTCTTTGCCATCGAATGTTTCAAGTCTTGAAAGAAAAACGTTTCTTGACGTTGTTACACTAGCAGGTGCAGGAAGAGTCTGTATGATAGAAGGAGTATTGGCATCAGCTTTTGGCTGTGATTCTGATAGTGAAGAATCAGTTTGCAGAACTGTGATTGATATCGGACATCAGGTTACAGAATACGCTATTCTTTCGGAAGGCATAATTGAGGCTAAGGGTACAATTAAACACGGTAGCTATGATATTGATAAAGCTATAATCAATCATTTGCGTAGAGATAGGGATATTCTTATCGGACCACATACTGCACGTGAAATTAAAAATAAGATTACATCTGCTGAAAAGCGTGATTGTGAATCTGCATTGTTTGTTGCAGGTAAAAGTGCTCTTGATAATTTACCAATTTCATTTGAAATCACTTCAACTGAGGTTTATCCGTATGTTGATGAACAAATAGATATGATTATCAAGGAAATCTATCAGGATATTTTAAAAAATTCTCCTGAGCTGTTGTCAGATGTGACAGATAATGGTATAATGGTTTGTGGTGGTGGGTCACTGATTTTCGATATTGCTGAAAGATTATCAAATCAATTAGGTATAAAATGTGATATCGTTGATGAGCCAAGACTTGCAAAGATTAAAGGTTTAGGTCATTTTGTCACAAATGAAAAATGGCTTATTGAAAACGGATATCGTTTCATCTTCCGTGATGAAATCAAAGATAAAATAAATTAAAAAAGGTAGGATGTTATTATGAAAAAGACAACTAAATCAATCCTGTCATTGATTCTTTGTGTTTGTATGGTAATTCCAATGCTCGTTTTACCAGCAAGTGCTGAAGAAGTGACTTACACTTCTGCTGCAGAATATGTTGCTGCGTCAGAAACGGGTGTAGAGATTGACGAAGATTTACAGACAAAGATTTTTCTTGTTAAGGTTTTTAATGCTATAAGCAACTTTCTTATCAACGATGTTCTCGGCAAGGCTCTTTGTCTTGTAGTTCCTGATTCAGCAGCTGTGCTTGATTACGAGGAATTCGATATTGATTCTTATGAGAATTTCTATCCAGGTATGGATGAATTTATTGATGAACCACAGGGTGATAAGGTGTGGAGCCTTGGCTATGGTAAAGCATCAATTCTTCCTGCAGATTTTGGTGAAAAATCTTACGCAAAGGGTGCTTATATTCCTTACGTTTACGGTAGTGAAATGTATAAGGATGATGACGGCGTGACAGAAGACCTTATGTCAAGAGTTGTTGTAATGAATGACGGTTCAGGCAGAGGTAATGTTGTATTTATCGCAGTTGATGCTATGGGTCTTGCTAACTCTGATGTTCGTCTTATCCGTGAAGCATTAAAGGAAATCGCTGAAAAGAACAATATTGTAAGCATTAATGTTTCTTGTACCCATATTCACACAGGTATCGACTCACAGGGTGTTTGGACTGACCCTATCGGTTGTCTTTTGAATAATACTTTTACAAATGATGTTAAATATGGTGTTCCTCGTGAATTCCTTGATGCTGTTATTGAAGGCTCAAAGAAGGCTGTTGAAGATGCTCTTGCTGATATGACAACAGGTAAGATGTATTATTCAAAGATTGATATTGGTGACTACCTATTTGACCGTACAGCACCTATTTCCTATGATACTAATATGTATAAACTTGAGTTTATGCCGTTCAACGCAAAGAAAACACCTACAATTATTTCAACATTTGGTTGTCACCCTGAATCAGCAAGCTTTGACTGGAATCAGGATGAAAGTGACCCATTAAACTTTGATAGAAAATTCACTGCTGATTGTATCTGGTACATAGAAAAAGTGTTAAATTCAGTAGGATATAACTTTATTTTCCTTCAGGGTAATGTTTCAACAGTTTCATCATCAAGACATAATTCTAATGACGAACTTGATGGAACTGCCCATGATGGTGCAATGCGTTATGGCTATGAAATTGGATATATTCTTCTTGGTATGAGTATGACTGAAGCTGAAAGA
>CAJGCX010000097.1 GCA_904501895.1 Clostridiaceae bacterium | reverse complement strand
CTTTGCACAAATACTTTTATCAACATCAATTTTATTTATCAAAGCATAGGATGAAACACATATGAGACCAAGAAAAATAAGAAATCTTACAACAAGACGAGAAAACTGTACAGATTTGAGAATACCATATACTCTTGAATCCTTTGATTTCCGTACAAATGAAGAAAATGAAAACTTTTTCAACATTGAGGAAATTTTTGGAAGAGAAGCACCTCTTGTAATGGAAATCGGTTGTGGTAAGGGTCAGTTTGTTTGCGAATATGCAAAGCGCAATCCTGACAAGAATATTATTGCAATTGAATGTGTGCCTACAGTTTTAGTTGAGGCTTGTGAAAGAGTTAAAGAGGAAAAAATCGGAAATATCCGTTTCCTTGAAATGAGGGCAGAATATCTTTCTCTTTTTATGAAAGAAAAGAGCGTTACTGAAATCTATCTTAATTTCAGCACACCTTACCCTAAAAACAAGCATGAATGTCACAGACTCACATACAAAGATTTTCTTAATATTTATAAAAGGCTTCTTGTTGATGACGGTTTTATTGCGCAGAAAACTGATAGTCAATGCTTCTTTGAGTATTCACTTGAAAGCTTTTCACAAAACGGCTTTGTTCTTTCTGAAATTTCACTTGATTTACATAAGAGTGATTTTGAGGGCAATATCGTTACTGAATATGAACAAAAATTTGTAAATCAGGGATTACCTATTTACAGAGTTGTTGCAAAACTTAAATAAAAGGATGGGATTTTTTGAGTAACACAGTTACAAAGACCAATGAGCAAAAGCACGTTGGCACAAGCGAATTCGTCTTATACTTAATGGGTGTTTTCTTCTATACCACAATGACAGGTATGGTTGGTGGTAACAGAAATGCATACCTCGTTAACGTTTTAAGACTCCCTGAGGAGCAGACATCACTTTTCAATCTCCTTACATCTATCATTCCGTTTGTCCTTAATTTCTTTATCGTTATGTACATTGACGGTAGAAAAATGGGTAAGGGTGGAAAATTCAGACCACTTACAATGTTAGTGGCAGTGCCTATGGCTGTTGTTATGGTGCTTTCATTCTGGGCACCTCCGGGACTTTCAGGTACAATTCTTTTCATCTACATTATTACACTTGCAGTTTTATGGGCTGTGCTTGGTACATTCGGTAACTCAATCAATATGGTTGCCAACGTTATGACACCTAACCTTAAAGAGCGTGACCAGGTGCTTTCATTCCGTAGCATTTCATCAGCTGTCGGTAACTCTGCTCCTGTTGTTATTGTTCTTGTTGTCGGTCTTATCTGGAGTAAGGATAATCCTGAGCTTATTGAGGCTGTTACAGGTACAAGTATCCGAAGTGTTGAGGGTCTTCAGTACATAATTTCTGCTGCTCTTTGCGGTGTTGTTGGTATTATCACAATTCTTCTCGGTATGAAGGTTGTTCGTGAAAGAACTGTTTATACTGCAGAAAAGAAAAATCCTCTTTTAGGCTTTAAGGATATTGTTACTAACAAATATGCTTGGACAATTATCATTTCAGAATTCTTAAAGAGCTTCCGTGGTATTTCAACATTTATGGAAGCATTTATGGCTGCAGCAGTTCTTGGTGATATTTCAAAGAAGATTCTCTTCGTTCTTCCTGTTGGTATCGGTACTGCAGTTGGTATGCTTGTTATCAACTTCCTTTTAAAGAAATTCGATGCACGTCAGCTTTATATTGCAAGTGGTATTTACTCACTCTGTGCTAACTGTATGGCTTTCGGCGTTGGTTACGCTTACTTTACGACAGGCAACTCTGTTTTACAGATTGTGTTTATTGTATTCTTGTTCCTTATAGGTCTTCAGTTTGGTGCTTCAAATCTTCTGCCTTCTATGTTCCAGGCAGACGTTCTTGAAACAATTGAGCTTAAAACAGGCAAACGTCTTGACGCATCATTCCCATTTGTTATCGGTATCGGTACGCTTATCAGTGGTACAATCGCAAGTACGGTTGCTCCTCTCCTTCTCTATGGTGAAGGCTCAATTATCGGCTATATTCAGCCTACAGACCTTATGCCAACACCTGTTCAGAGCCTTGAAACAAAGGTTACTCTCCTCTTCTTCTACACAATTATGCACGGTATTATGATGTTCCTTGCCGGCGTTCCATTCTTCTTCTACAAGCTGACAGGCAAAACAAAGGAAGATTTCCACAATGCTCTTCTTGAAAAACGTGCACAAATGGCTGAAAAGGAATAATTCACGTTTTATATTGATACACTTGTCAACAATGGCAAGTGTATTTTTTTAACTTTTTATATTTATTTTTAAAAATATTGCACAAACTTTTCCCACTGCATTTGTAATTATTTACCAATATTTTGGGACTTTAACTCTTTAAATCCCATTATTTTTTGTATGTTTTATACAAAAAGATGATTTTAATTTGTGGATTATTACACACCCTGCAAAGTTTTTTGTTCACACATTGTTTGTGCAATATTCACAAATATTTAATAATTTTATTGTGCAAAAATACTTGACTTTTGTATTTTTTTCTGTTATTATATAGCCACAACAGAATAAAGGAGGCGGTAAGAGTGTTTAACGCCGAACAGGAGCAGATGAGACTTGCTGCTGAGTTGATTCAGGAAAAGTTCTCAATCAAGTCAATGCTCAAGGTTGTTCAGTTACTTAGCTTCGCAGCATAAAAGCTGAACACAATTTTTCCTTTAGTTTGTTTATAATTTCTGTGTGGTGGGTTTTCCAATCCCCAACAAATTTTCCCTTTCCTTTTTCATAAAGTATAACACCAATCCCTATTTTCCTACTGCACAGAAATTTTTAATATATAGACTTCACACGAAGTCACTTAATTTAGGTTTTTTCATAATAATTTTTCTCATAAAAAAGATGGCTGTTACTTCGGTAGCAGTCATCTTTTTTGCGTCTTAATATGTTTATAATTTATAATTTATCGAAATGCCGAGTCATTCTGAGAGAAGCGAAGAATCTCTCCAATAGTTACATATCAACGAACAGAGATTCTTCGTCGTTGCACTCCTCAGAATGACATCTCTATTTTAAATTCATATTAAACAGCAACGGCGGGAGCAAGCCCCGCCCTACCGTGATACAATTAACACCCCTATAAACTCCAATTTATTGACACAACAAAAGCCAACACAGAAAATACCGTGTTGGCTTTTTTATATATTGTATATCAATTACACTTTCTTCATCTCGACCAAGTCGATTACGCCTACAGGGCAGACCTCGTGGCATTTGCCGCAGCCGACACATTTCTGATAATCAACGTGTGCAACGTTATTTTCAACCTTAACAGCATCGTATTCACAAGCCTTGACACACTTCATACAACCGATACAGCCTGCAGTACATTCCTTTCTTGTAACAGCACCCTTATTATGGTTTTTACAAAGGACGGCAGCAGTAATACGGTGAAGAGGCATCATTTCGATAAGACCCTTTGGACAAGTGTTTACGCACATTTTACACGCACGACACTCAACAGGATTGATTCTTGCAACACCATTACAGATATGAATTGCGTTGTAAGGACAAGCAGCCACACAGTCACCGAGACCGAGACAGCCATAGCTACACTCCTTAGGACCGTTATAAAGCTGTGAAGCCATTCTACAGCTTTCAACACCTATGTAGTCATATTTCATCTTTACATTTTCATTGTGCCCCATACAGAGCACTACAGCAGCCTCAGGCATAACCTCACCTGCCTCAAGTCCTAAAATCCCTGCAATATCCTTTGACACTGCATTACCACCGGGAGCACAAAGAGCTGTGTTATCAGTTTCACCCTTTGCAAGGGCGTTAGCATAACCATCACAGCCTGAAAATCCACAAGCACCACAGTTAGCACCGGGAAGGCACTCACGGACAGCCTCTGCCTTTTCATCCTTTGGCACAGCAAAAACGATTGAAGCAACTGCAAGACCAAGACCGAGAACAAGACCGATTACAGCCACAATAATAACAGCAGTTAAAATATCCATCTTATTCCCTCCTTAGTTAAAGATGTTTTCAACAAGTCCTGTAAAGCCTAAGAATGACATTGAAACAAGAGATGCTGAAACGAGAGTGATAGGAAGTCCTTGTAAGCTTTTTGGAATATCAGCACCCTCAAGTCTTTCACGGACACCTGCAAACATAACCATAGCAACCATAAATCCAAGACCTGCACCAAGGGAAGAAACGATTGATTCCCAGAATGTGTAGCCTTCTTCAATATTAAGAAGAACAACACCGAGAACAGCACAGTTTGTTGTAATCAATGGAAGATAAATACCAAGTGCATTATAAAGTGAAACCATATACTTTTTAAGAATGATTTCAACAAGCTGAACAAGAGCTGCAATTACGAGAATGAAAACGATTGTCTGTAAATATTCCATATCATTTTTCACAAGGAGTGTGTTGATAGGATAAGTAACAGCAGTTGAAAGCACCATAACGAAGATTACGGCAGCACTCATTCCTGCAGCAGTATTAAGCTTTTTAGAAACACCAAGGAAAGGACAAATACCAAGGAATTTTGAAAGAATAAAGTTATCAGTTAAAATTCCTGTAAGAAGAATTGCTAAAAACACCTTAATCATTTTGCTTCCTCCTTACACGCATCATTTGTACCAACAAGCTTACATGATGAAGCCATAGGACATGCTGAACAGCCTTTAAGCTCTGCCTTTGGCTTACCGTTACGCTCTGCAGCCTTATTTGCAAGAGCAATTAAAATACCGAATACGAAGAATCCACCGGGTGCCAAAACGAAAATTGTCATTGGTGGAATTGCTTCAGGTAAAACTGTGAAGCCTGCAATTGACCCTGCACCCAAGAGTTCACGGATACCACCCATAAGGAGAAGTGCAGCAGTAAAACCAACACCCATACCAACACCATCAACTGCTGAATAAAGAACTGTATTTTTACTTGCAAATGCCTCAGCACGACCAAGGATAATACAGTTAACAACGATAAGAGGAAGGTAAACACCAAGCATTTCGTCAATCTGTGGTAAGAATGCCTTAACAAGCATCTGAACGATTGAAACAAATCCTGCGATAATAACAACGTAAGCAGGAATACGAACCTTTGACGGAATCACCTTACGAAGTGCTGAAATAACAATATTTGAGCACACAAGAACAACGGTAGCAGCAAGTCCCATACCGATTGCACTTTCAACAGAGGTTGAAGTAGCAAGAGTAGGACATGTGCCGAGAACGAGTCTTAAAACAGGATTTTCTAAAACAAGACCTTTAGTAAATTCCTTACCTAATGATTTTTTCTCTGCCATTCTCAAGCCACCTCCTCATAAAGCTCTAATGCAATATTAACAGCTTCTGTAACTGCTTTTGACGTGATTGTTGCACCTGTAAGTGCCTGAATTTCATTTTCAGATGGTGCGTTTTTATTAACTCCGATTTCTCCTGACTTGCCAACAAACTGATTTTTGAACTCATCAGCATCGGCATTCATACCAAGACCTGCAGTTTCGGAAATGGATAGGAAATCCATACCGCTGACTGTACCGTCATTATTCACACCAACCATTGTTACAATGTCACCACCGTAACCCTTAGCAGATGTTGTGAAAACATAGCCTACAACATTATTTTCCTTGTCATAGCCTTCAAAATATGTGTATGTAGCACCGTTTAACTGGGCTGTTTTTTCATCAGAAAAGCTGTCTGCTACTGACAGCACCTGTGCCTTTGTCTTATTTGCAGTTTCAATCTGAAGCTTTTCAATCTGTGGCTTTGTTACGGAGTTTGTAACTGCAAGTAAGAGAGTTACTATTGCACATATAAGAAAGAGTGAAATTGTAGGAACGAGAACTTCTTTTAAATCGAATTTCTTCATTTTGCCTCAGCCTCCTTCTTCTTTTTCTTTTCCTTGACCTCACCAAATGGTCTTGCAGTAGTGAGATGCTCAATATGAGGAACAAGAATGTTCATAATGATAATTGAGAAGGAAACACCCTCAGGTAATGAACCGAAAATTCTGATGAGAGATGTAAGAACACCACAACCGATAGCGTAAATAATCTTACCCTTAAATGAAACAGGAGATGTTGTGTAGTCAGTTGCCATAAACACAGCACCTAAAACAAGGCCACCTGCCATAAGCTGATAAGCCACAAACTGAAGGTCACCCTTACCTGCCACAAGCATGGTTACTGCAACAGTACCAACATAAACAAGTGGAATTACAGGTGAAATAACCTTACGGATTACAAGGTAAACAAAGCCTAAAACGAGTGCTAAAATACAAACCTCACCAAGGCAACCACCCTTGACACCGAGGAACATATCGAGAAGTGAAGGAAGTCCTGCTGTGTCAATAGCAGCACCCATATCATCAGCAGAATAAACTGAAGTCATCTGTGCAAGTGGAGTTGCAGTTGTTACTGCATCAACACTCTCCTTATGTGAGAATGGTGCTACGAAATTACCAATCTGTGATGGATAAGATGCCATAAGAACAATTCTTCCGATTAAAGCAGGGTTTACAAAGTTATTACCGATACCACCGAAGAACTGCTTTGCAATTACGATTGCAGTAAATGCACCGATTACAACCATCCACACAGGCATTGTTGACGGTAAGTTAAATGCTAAAAGCATACCTGTTACAACAGCACTT
>CAJGCX010000096.1 GCA_904501895.1 Clostridiaceae bacterium | reverse complement strand
ATATCAAAAATTGAATTTTCATCAATTTCTACACCATCGTTAGCTTTAATGTACTCAACTAACTGCTTTTTCTTTGCTTCTTTAATAGAAATAAATCTGTTGAGTACATTTTCATCATCAGCATATTTTTCAAGGTCTTTAAGCTTATCAAGGTCTGTTACCCACTCATCACTACCTAAAAGTTCAGTAATAAGTGCTGATAATTCCTTGTTACAAAGTAACAACCATCTTCTTTGTGTTATACCGTTAGTCTTGTTCTGGAATTTTTCAGGATAAAGCTCATACCAATCCTTTAAAACATCTGCTTTAAGAATGTCAGTATGAATTCGTGCAACACCGTTTACATATTTTGAACAGAAAATTGCAAGGTAAGCCATATGAACACGCTTGTCCTGAATAATCTGCATTGTCTTTGCAGTTTCCTTGTCAACATTTGCATTTTTAAGCTCTTTTTTAAGCAAATCATCAAGCTGTTTAATAATGTCAACAACCTGTGGAATTGTAGCACGGATAAGCTTTAAATCCCATTTTTCAAGTGCTTCCTGCATAATTGTGTGATTTGTATAATTAAATACTTTTTTGCAGATTTCAACAGCCATTTCAAATTCAACATTTTCATTAACTGTCAAGAGTCTTATAAGCTCTGGAATTGAAATAACAGGATGTGTGTCATTAAGCTGAATTGTAACGAAATCAGCAAATTTTGAGAAATCGTTTCCGTGAATTGCCTTATATTTTCTGATAATATCCTGTAATGATGCACTTGAGAAGAAATACTGCTGTTTAAGTCTTAATTTCTTACCCTCGTTATTGTCGTCATTTGGGTAAAGAACACGGGAAATATCCTCTGCTCTGTTTTTCAAAGCAACTGATTTGTCATATTTCTGTGCATTGAATAAATCGAAATCAAATGGCAAAATTGATTCACTCTGCCACAATCTTAATGTACCGACATTATCTGTACCAAAGCCAATAATTGGCATATCATAGGGCACAGCCTTAACAGACATATCCTTAAAATCAACTGTTACAGCTTCGCTTTCGCATCTTACTGACCAAGGGTCTCCCCATTTTGTCCAATCGTCTGCAGCTTCAACCTGAAAGCCATTCTGAAAATCCTGCTTAAAGAGACCGTATTTGTAACGGATTCCATAGCCATCAAGAGGAATATTATGTGTAGCAGCACTGTCAAGGAAGCAAGCA
Organism: Clostridiaceae bacterium; assembly: GCA_904501895.1. Lineage (GTDB taxonomy): Bacteria > Bacillota > Clostridia > Oscillospirales > Acutalibacteraceae > Fimenecus. The sequence continues at coordinate 5,498 of CAJGCX010000096.1, read as the reverse complement.
GCAAGACGGCCGAGGCCACCATTACCAAGAGCAGCATCCTCAATATCCTCAAGTGAATTTAATGAAACACCATACTCGTTAAGACCCTTTTCAACCTCATCATACAAGCCTTTTGAAACAAGGTTATTGTATATTGCACGACCAACAAGAAATTCAGCAGATAAATAAAATGCTGTTCTGTTTTTAACTCGTTTGTCCTTGCTTTTTTTCCAATCTTCTGCAATATGTGACATAACAGCAGTAGAAACAACATCGTGAAGCTCATAAGAGCTTAACTCATTTATATCCTTAAAATATTTACTTCTTGCAAGCTTGATTGCATCATTTACTATTTGTGACATTTATTTTACTCTTTTCTTTTTAGGAATTCTCTGATAGAGAGTTGTATAATATTTTAATTTTTCAGCCAATTCGTCTGATAAGTAATCGGACTTTGCACGCCATTGCCAGTTATCAGTAACCGTTGAAGGAAAATTCATTCGTGCTTCGTTACCAAGTCCCAACAAATCCTGCATTGTGACAATTGCTGTATCGGAAGCACTTGACCATACTGCCTTCATAAAACCCCAGTTATAGCCTTCTTTTCGTGTTAATCGAAGGTATTCTCTTGCTCTTTTACGAGTTTTTCTCGGAGCAGTTTTTGTCATATAGCCGATTATTGTATCGTTGTCATGTGTACCTGCATAAGCAACTGAATTTTTTGTGAAATTATGAAGAAGATAGTCATTATCCTCATCCGTATCAAATGCAAACTGAAGTACCTTCATACCTGGATATTTGCTTTGCTTAAGCATCTTTTTTACAGCAGGAGTAAGATAACCTAAATCTTCTGCAATAATATCCTTTTTACCTAATGAATCTTCAATTTCCTTGAAGAATTCAATTCCCGGACCCTTTCTCCATTCACCAATTTTTGCAGTTTTTGAATGAGCAGGAATACAGTAATAGGACTCAAAGCCTCTGAAATGGTCAATACGGATTACGTCACACATATTACATAAATGTTCAATACGGTTTTTCCACCAGGAATATCCGTCTTTTTTCATATAATCCCAATTATACAAAGGATTCCCCCACAACTGACCATCGCTTGAAAAAGCATCAGGAGGACAACCTGCAACCTCAATAGGATTACAGTCCTTATCAAGTAAAAACTGCTTTGGGTTTGCCCAGACATCCGCGCTATCTCCTGCTACATAAATAGGAATATCACCAATGATTTTTACGCCATTTTCATTTGCATATTTCTTCAAGTCATTCCATTGCTTAAAGAAAATATATTGAATGAATTTCTGAAAATCTATTTCTTCCTTTAATTCACTTTTTGCCTTTGAAATGTTTTTTGTATTTCTTGTTTTAAGTTCATGTGGCCATTCATTCCAAGGGGCACCATTGAATGAAATTTTTAATGCCATATAGAGAGCAAAGTCATCAAGCCAATGTGAATTTTCATTGCAAAATTCAAAATATTCGGAATTGCTTGGATTAAAATTTGCAAACGCTTTTTTCAAAACCTTAAAACGATTTTCATATATTAAATCAAAGTTGATTTTTTCAGGATTATCGCACCATTTTATTTTTGAAAAATCACTTTTTTTAACTATTCCGTCATTACAGAGTAAATCAAAATCAATAAAATACGGATTACCTGCAAAGGTTGAAAAAGACTGATATGGTGAATCACCATAGCTTGTAGGACACAGAGGTAATACCTGCCAATAGGTCTGTCCGCTTTTATTTAAAAAATCAACAAATTCATACGCTTCCTTACCAAGTGTACCTATTCCTGTGTCACCCGGTAATGAAGAAATATGCATTAATACGCCACTTGCTCTCATAAAATCACCAACGAATATTTTTAATCACAAATTAGTCTTTCATTGATTTTATCAAAGATATGAATTCTGTCAATATCTAATTTAAGAAAATAATCCTTTTCACTTTCGATATTTTGATTTGATGATACATTTGCAATAATCTTTTTATCACCTAAATTACCGTATAGAAAATAATCAGCACCCGTCATTTCGGCAATTTCAATGTGAAGCTTTATTGTGTTTTCACTATTCCCATTTGAAATCGACATATTTTCAGGTCTTATTCCAAAGATAACTTTTTTATTTTCATATTCGCTCAAATATTTTGACATTCTTTTAGGAAGATTGATGTTGAAGCCTGAAAAATCAGCATAAAAGCTATCATTATTCTTTTTTATTACAGCATCAATGAGGTTCATCTGTGGTGAACCGATAAAACCTGCAACAAAGACATTTTGCGGATGATTATATAACACCTGTGGAGTATCAAATTGCTGAACAACACCATCCTTCATTACAACAATTCTGTCACCCATTGTCATAGCCTCCGTCTGGTCGTGAGTGACATAAACGAATGTTGTTTTAAGCTCCTTGTGAAGCATTGAAATTCTGCTTCGCATTTCTGTACGAAGCTTTGCATCAAGATTTGATAATGGTTCATCGAGTAAAAATACGGCAGGCTCACGTACCATAGCTCGACCTAATGCTACTCGTTGTCTTTGACCACCTGACAAGGCTCTCGGCTTACGGTGAAGGTAATCCTCAATATCTAGCATTTTTGCAGCAGTTCTTACCTTTTTGTCAATTTCATCCTTTGGTACTTTTCTGTTTTTCAGTCCAAATGCCATATTGTTATAAACTGACATATGAGGATAAAGTGCATAGCTTTGAAACACCATGGCTATATCTCTGTCCTTCGGTGAAACTGTATTAACTACTCTATCACCGATTAAAAGGTCACCATCTGTAATTTCTTCAAGTCCTGCAATCATACGAAGTGTTGTCGATTTTCCACAGCCTGAAGGTCCTACAAGAATAATGAACTCCTTATCCTTAATATCTAAATTAAGATTGTCAATTACGGTTACCCCGTCCTCATAGGTTTTCTTTATATTTTTTAGTGTTATTGAAGCCATTTATTTATCCTTTCACGGCGCCATCAATAACGCCCTTGATAATATATTTCTGACAGAGTAAATAAAAAATGATTATTGGTATAATTGAAAGTACAAGCATTGCCATAAATCCGCCCCAATCAATTGCACCGTAAGCACCCTGCATAGCAAGTTGAATTGCCACAGAAAGTGTTTTATTGCCTGAACCCAACAAAAGATATGGCAACAGAAAATCGTTCCAAATCCACATAGCATTAAGTATTGCAACAGTTATTGCAGTTGGCTTTAAAATTGGAAATACAACATAAAAAAAAGATTTTAAAGGACTACAACCATCAATCATTGCTGCTTCTTCAATTTCACGAGGCAAGCCCTTTACAAAACCGCTGAACATAAAGACAGATAATCCTGACCCGAAGCCAAGATATACAGGAATAATACCAATTACACTATTAAGTCCTAATTTTGCACAGATTGATGTCATTGTAAACATTACCATCTGAAAAGGTACAATCATACTGAAAATAAACAGATAGTAAATGACTTTATTCATTTTACTTTTAACTCTTACAAGATACCAAGCTGTCATTGAGGTAAATATTACAATTGCTAAAACAGAGCCCACTGTGATTATCAGCGTTCTTATAAACGCACTAATTAAGCCTGATGATTCAATTCCGTTCAGGTAATTTTCAAAGCCAACAAAGGTATCACTATTAGGAAATGTGAATGGTTCACCTATAATATTGAACTTTGATTTAAAGGAGTTTACAAAAACCAAGTAAATAGGGAAAAGAAAAATGATTGATAAAATCAAAAGAAAGGAGAATGAAAATGCATTTGAAATTTTTCTGTTATTCATTAATGCTCAACCTCTTTTCTTCCTGTTATTTTAAGCTGTACAAATGCTATTATTGCAACGATTATAAAGAAAACAACTGCCTTTGCCTGGCCTACACCCTGCCAACCTATTCTTCCATAAAAAGTGTTGTATATATCAAGTGCCAGCATTGAAGTTTCCCTTGCAGGTGCACCACCTGTAAGAGCTAAATTCTGGTCAAATAATTTAAAGGAATTTGTTAAGGTGAGAAACAAGCATATTGTTACAGATGGCATTACCATTGGGATTTTAATATTACGAAGTATGGAAAATGATGAAGCACCGTCAATTAACGCAGCTTCATTAAGCTCATTGGGAATATTCTGAAGTCCTGCAATATAAATCACCATCATATAGCCAATCAACTGCCAATTGAGAAGAAATACAAGTCCCCAAAAGCCATAATCCGCATCATAAGTTATGTCATATCCAAAAATTCCCAAAATCGAATTTATTAACAAATTCCATATATAACCAAGAACAATACCACCAATTAAATTGGGCATAAAAAATACTGTTCTGAAAAAGCTTGTTCCCCTTAATGCTTTTGTCAAAATCAAAGCCAAACCAAATGCAGATACATTGATTGTAATAACCGATACAATTGTAAATTTAACGGTAAACCAAAGGGCATTGAGAAAATTGTCATCCTGTGTAAAGGCTTTTATATAATTTTCAACGCCTACCCACCGTGCACTTTCAACAGTTGTAAATTCAGTAAAGGACAGATAAATACCGAGAACAAAAGGAATAAGAAATACAATTACAAAGGATATGAATGTGGGTAATACAAAAACAGGAAAATATTTCTTTAAGCTTTTTTCCATTATCTATCCGTCCTTTTAAGTTAGTTTATCTACTTTCGCTCTTCCAACGATTTACAAATGTTGATTTTACATCATCCCAACTTTTAGTACCCTGTGCATACTGTAAAAGTGCAGAGCCGAAATCACTTTTAAATGTCTGACTAGGGAATACTGTGAAATTCCAAGGAATATTATTCACATTTTCTTTTTTCATCCACTTTAAAATTTCTTGTGCAAGTGGGTCACTTGGTACTTCATTTTCTGTAAATGTGTCAAACGGAGCAATTAAATCGAGCTTCTCAGATACAAATTTTTTACCCTTTTCACTTGAGAAAAGCCAATAAATAAAATCTTCTGCCGCTTTTTGTTCTTCCTTACTTGCTTTTGAATTAATTGCAAAGAAATTTTCTGTACCGATACAAAGGCCCTGATTTTCTTCATCAGAAAATCCCATATAAATCGGGAGATACTTAATATTTTCAGGCTTTACTGTGTTACCCTTAATATCCTTAATCTGACTCCATGCCCAGTTACCATTCTGCACCATAGCACACTGACCAAGTGCGAATTCAGCCATTGATTCATCAACAACTTTTGAACCTAAAATTTTCTTATCAACTGTGGAATTATTTATATAAAGGTCAAAGATGTTTTTGAAATTTTCTGAATATTCAAAATCGATTTTTGATGTTTCATTGCCTGATAAGTCAATGTTCTTTTTCTGAAATTCATAATAAACAGGAATATTTGCAAGATGAGTATGCCAACGCCAATCCTCACCTGTTTTCATTGATGTTGTTGCAAAGACACCTTTTATTCCAAGCTTGTCAGCATTTTTCTGCATATCCTCAACAACCTCTTTGAGTGCAGAATAGCTTTT
>CAJGCX010000095.1 GCA_904501895.1 Clostridiaceae bacterium | reverse complement strand
CTCCTGAGCATTTGCCAAGCCCATTACAGTTTCACTTTTGCGAAGAATTATTCTGTCATAACCTGCATCAACATTCATAAAAGCAGGATATGATGCAGTAAAATAATAATTTTCATCAGGACCCTTTGTAACATAAGGGTCAGCACGCTGTGGTATAAAAGGATTAGGATAATTCATAATATTTCTCCATTATTATAGTTTTTTAATCAACACTGCATATTCTTTTAGAGCAACAAAATTTCCATCTTTATCTCTTAGAATTACATCTTCAGTTTTATTTTTTACAAGTCTATCAAAGCCCATATGCTCATACATTTTATTATTCTTATCATTGTCAGTATGAACACCTAATGTCAAATATTCGAACCCATTCTTTTTTGCTTCCTTTTCAACATATCTTACAAGTTTTGAGCCCAGATGTTTCCCACGCAGTTTTGGATGCACCCAAAGATTGGAAAAATAGCAAACAGTTTTTCCGTCAGCAAGCTCCTTATCCTCCAAATCGGTAAAAAGCATAATTCTTCCAAGTGTTTTATTTAGAACAACCGTTGCAAAGAAACGACATTTACCGTAATTCAGCATTTGTAGAAGAGCCATCTCTACTTGCTTCGACACACGTGCACATTCTATTGCTTTTTCACCATAATATTCTTTAATTATGAGAAATTTAGATATTAAACTCATAGTTTTACCCTTATTTCATAATCACAGTAAGAATACTGTTCTGTTTTACTGTAATTGTATCTTTAAATTCACCGTTGTAAATTTCATTAAGATAGTCTTCATCAACTGACTGAATAATTTTCATTTCAGCATAACGTCCGTCGATAGTAACTTCTCTTTCTTCACCCTCATTTACAACAACTGTTACTGTTTCACCGTTTGGTGTTAAGAATGAAAAGGCATTGAAATCGTTATTTTCATCAGGGAAAAATCCGTTATCAAGGCAAACTGAATCAATCGGAATATATTTTGCGAAATGTGCAAATCCCCAATATCTTCGTGCAACATACCACTCGGAAAAATCGTTAGTAGCGGTAATTGTTGCATCGGAATAATCATTTCCGTCTTCCTTAATTGAAAACTGATTAACAGCAACCCATGAGGTCCAGCTTTCTGCACCTGCATAGATTAAATCCTGACCGATAATTCGTGCAGTAATCAATGCACCCTTAAAATTCTTTGTGTGACTCTTATTAGGCAATTCACACCATTCACTCATATCAAAACGAAACTCCGGATATTTTTCAACAATTTCCTTTTTGAATTCAAGTCGTATATTTGGATTATTATCATCATGGTATGAGTGATAAGCAAAAATATCCATTACCTTCATAATGGTTTCGTCCTCTGTGATTGCCTTAATATATTCAGGAGTAAGCCCCATCATCTGACCACTTTCAGGACCATAAAGCTTAACATCAATTCCTCTTTTGATAATTTCCTCTGCAAAAACGTGATAAACTGCTACCATTTCTTCAGTTTCGTAGTGACATCCCTCCTGCCATACGTAACTACCACCCCATTTCCACTGAGGCTCATTTATGGGACTAACATATTTAACAGGAAATCCCATATCAATAAGTGCTTGTGTGCAGGTTAAGAAATAATCCGCAAATTTTCTGTAATTTGACATAGGAAGATTGCAAGTGTGCATCATAAGACTTCCTGATGCCTGCCCTGTTGATGTGTGAGCAAAATGAGGCGAATTTGCAAAGACAATAAGAGTGTCAACATTACCCTTATCCAGGCATCGTTTCATCATACTGACAGCAGTTTTATCAGCAGTAAAATCATATTCCCCTGTTTCATTCTCACGGTCGTATATATAAAAGCTTTCCGTTACTCTCCAAGGATTTTTAACACGACAGTTGTCAGGGTCTGTGCCACCACCGATATTGTAACGGTAAATATTAAGACCAAGACCTGTGTCACCATATAAAAGCTCTGCAATTTCCTCTGCTGCCTTTTCGTCAGCACAGTACTGACTCCACCAACAAGCAGATGTACCCCAGCCCTTGAGTGTCTGTAATTTTTTCATTTCTCTTAAATTTATTTTCATAATATCCCCACCTTATGAAACACCTTTTCTTGATTATAACAACTGAGAATTAATCTGTAAATAGAAAAATGATATTTAACATTCTAAGTATAAATTAATCCTTATTTCTCAATGACAATATGTAATAATATTAATATGATATAATCGACACAACAAATTTAACACATTAAATCGATAAAAGATTTTTCCGTTTTTCTATTGACATTTGAATTTTTTAGGAATATAATATGGAAAAATTCAGTTTTGAAGGTATTTAATATGAACTTAGCTCTTACATGTGCAAGTAAATATTTCTTTAGCTTTAGCGTAGCTTTTTATTTTGGCTATGCTTATTTTGCTATGAAAAAGTTACTTGTGAGAGCCTAAAACATTCTTTAAAGCATATTAAATTTGTTTTTAGATACCTCACTTGTAATAAATGCAAGTGAGGTTTTTTATCTGAAAGGAACGATATTTATGTCAAACAATTTGGAAGAAGCAAGAAAAATTATAAATAAGGTTGACGCTCAGATGGCAGAATTGTTCGTTGAGAGAATGAGGGCTGCTGAAATGGTGTCTGAATATAAAAAGGAATTTGGTCTTCCTATTCTTGATAAAGACAGAGAAAACGCTGTTATTGAGAAAAACGCATCACTTGTTGATGATGATGTAATCAGAGGATATTATATAGACTATATCAAGAATCTTATGGGCATTTCTCGTTCATATCAATATCGTTTACAGAATGGTCTTAAGGTAGCTTACAGTGGTGTTGAAGGTGCTTTTGCTCACATTGCGGCGGGTAGAATCTTCCCCGAAAGCAAAAGAGTATCATACAGAGATTTTAAATCAGCTTATGACTCAGTTGTACGTGGAGAAAGTGACGTTGCAGTTCTTCCTATTGAAAATAGCTATGCAGGTGAGGTTGGTCATACTATTGACCTTATTTTCTCAGGTAGTCTTTATATAAACGGAATCTATGAGCTTGAAATTCATCAGAATCTTTTAGGTCTTGCAGATGCTACTATTGATGATATTAAAAAAGTCACAAGTCACCCACAGGCGCTCAGTCAATGTCACGATTATATTAAGCTTCGTGGATTTGATACAGAGGAATCAAACAATACTGCAGTTGCTGCAAAGATAGTTGTGGATATGAACGACAAGACTCTTGGTGCAATCGCAAGTGTTGAAACTGCTGAAATATACGGATTACAGGTTATCGAAGCAAACATTAATAAAAGTGGTGAAAATACAACTCGTTTTGCTGTGCTTTCAAAGGTTAAGGCTGACTCCCCTACTCTTTCAAATTCAGTTCTTATGTTTACTGTTAAAAATGAGGCAGGTTCACTTGCAAAGGCTATCAGCATTATCGGTAAATACGGATATAATATGACAGCACTGAGAAGCAGACCGATAAAGAAACACTCATGGCAGTATTATTTCTATATAGAAATTGATGGAACAACACAAAATGAAAACGGACAGAAGATGATTGAGGAATTAAGTGAAATCTGTGATAAGCTTAAAATTGCAGGTACTTACGCTCCTCATAGCGAAATATAATCAGAGGCATAATCTAAATGATAGTTGATGTTAGTAAAAAAATATGTATAGTTGGTCTTGGCCTTTTAGGTGGTAGCTATGCAAAGGCATTAAAAAGATTTGGCTTTCACATAAGTGCTATTACAAAAGAGCAAAGCTCAATTGACTATGCATTAAGGGAAAAGATAATTGATGAAGGCTCAACTGAACGAAGAGCATTATTTGATAAAGAATAATAAACAGGAGGAAAATTAAAATGAATATGAATTTCAAACGCAAATTACCAATCCCAAAAGAAATTAAGGAACAATATCCTCTTACTCCTGACCTTGAGGCAATTAAGATTAAAAGAGATGAAGAAATAAAGAATATTTTTGAAGGCAAGGATGACAGATTTGTTTTACTTATCGGTCCTTGCTCTGCAGATAAGGACGACAGCGTAATCGACTACATATCACGCTTAAGAACTGTTCAGGATAAGGTTTCTGACAAAATCCTTATTATTCCAAGAATTTATACAAACAAGCCACGAACAACCGGTAATGGATACAAGGGTATGTTACATCAGCCTGACCCAAATAAGAGCGAGGATATGCTTAAGGGTGTTGTTGCTATCAGAAATCTGCATATGAGAGCAATTAAGGAAACAGGATTTACATGTGCTGATGAAATGCTTTACCCTGAAAATTACAGATACCTTTCTGATATTCTTTCTTACATTGCAATCGGTGCAAGGTCTGTTGAAAATCAGAAGCACAGACTTACTTCAAGTGGTCTTGATATTCCTGTTGGTATGAAAAATCCGACAAGTGGTGACATTTCAGTTATGATGAACTCAATCACAGCTGCTCAGCACTCACACACATTTATTTACAGAGGTTGGGAAGTTGAAAGTCAGGGTAATCCCCTTGCTCACGCAATTTTAAGAGGATATGTTAACAAGCACGGACAATCAATGCCTAACTACCACTACGAAGACCTTATTCACCTTGCAGAGGCTTATGCAAAGACAAATCTCAGTAACCCTGCAGTTATCATAGATACAAACCACGCTAACTCAGGTAAGCAGTGGATGGAGCAGCCAAGAATTGCAAAAGAAGTGCTTCACAGCTGTCGTCATTCAGCTGATGTTAAGAAGCTTGTCAAGGGTCTTATGATTGAAAGTTATATTGAAGACGGTGCGCAGAAGCCTGAGGAAGGCATTTACGGTAAGTCAATAACTGACCCATGCCTTGGTTGGGAAAAGACAGAAAGACTTATTTACGATTTAGCTGAAATTCTATAAAAGATATAAAAATCACTCCTGTAACTTACTACAAGGAGTGATTTTCTTTACTTAATATTATTGTAGATTTCTTCGGCAATTGCTTTTGCACCATCTGCTTCCGGATGAACGTAATCCTTATACCATTCTCTGTGCTCATTTGTTACAGAATAAATATCAATTAAGTTATAATCGAATTCTTCAGCAATTTCTCTTACAACTTCATTTACAATCTTAATAATATTTTCCTGAACAAAATAAGTTGATTCTCCTGTAGTTTGTTCAGGGTCCTTATAAAAGACTCTGGACACTGTACAAAGATATACTTCAGGATTATTATCGTTTAAATATGAATTAAGAAGCTCTATATATTCTTTTTTAAATGTTTCCTTATCTGTCCAATTGTATGGTTTTGTATCATTACTACCAAGCATAAAAACAAGGATATCAGCATCAAATTCTATACTTGGCTTATATGATTTAGTTTTCAAATATGGGAAATCGCCTGTTTTCTGAATTGTTGCACAACTTACACCATAATTATTAACAAGATATTCATCGCCTAATAAATTCTGCAAAACAACAGGATAATTATTTTTAAACCAAATGTCAACAGCGTGACCATATGTAACACTGTCGCCGACACAAGCAACCTTTATTTGTCCATCATTTGCTTTTTTTCTTAAATGAAGACCTGAATATCCATTGAAAAACAAGAATGTAAACACACAAGCAAATACTAGCAAAAATACTAATAGTGCTTTAAGCTTTTTAGATAATTTACGCATAATATCACCTTAATTCCAATAATCTGTCTTATGTGGTAAATCTATATTTTTTGCTTTAAAAACAGGCTCTGAACCGTTTTCACGCTGTTTTTCATAATCCTTCAATGCTCTGAATGCATACTTACCAAGTAGGATAATAACAGGCATATTGATAATTGTCATAGCACCCATTGTAACGTCGGCAATTCCCCAAAGTAAATCTGCATTAAGTCCCGCACCAACAAAAATAACAACTGATGCAATAATGTAATAAATGCTCATAAATGCTTTTCCAGGCTTTTTACCGAAAATGTGGTAAATACACTTATCTACATAGAAAAGGTTTCCGATAAGGGTTGTAAATGCAAAAAGAATCATTGCAACTGTAATGAACACAGGACCAAATGAACCAAGTGTTTTAGTAAGTGCTGCCTGAACAAAAGGTGCACCTGAAAGCTCGGCTGATGGCTCAACACTTGAGCTCATACACATAAATGCAGTTGCAGAACAAACAAGAATTGTATCAATAAATACTGACAGCACCTGAACAAGGCCTTGCTTTACAGGGTGATTAACCTCAGCAGATGCTGAGGCATTTGGTGCTGAGCCTACACCTGCTTCGTTACTGAAAAGACCTCTCTTGATACCGAACATTACGCAAGAGCCACTGAATCCACCGAAGATTGCCTTAAAATTAAATGCTTCCTTAAAAATTGTTTCAAAAATATCAGGTAAAAGCTTTATATTCATAAATACAATAATTAAAGCAATAAGAATATAGGCAACACCCATTACAGGAACAAGTGTACTTGATACCTTAATAACTCGTTTACCACCACCAAAAAGGCAATAGCCAACGATTACAGCAACAATCAAGCCGATAATCCAAGGTGATGTTTCAGCATTATAAAAGCTGTAGCCAGAAAATGTTGACTGAAGATTATATGAAGCCAACATATTGAAACCGAAGCCATAAGTAATTATAAGAAGAATTGAGAAGATTATTGCTAATGGCTTACAATGTAACGCACTTTCAATATAATATGCAGGTCCACCATAGCATCCATCAGGTCCTTTTCTCTTATAAATCTGTGCAAGTGTGCTTTCAACAAATGCAGATGCACTACCTACAATTGCAATTACCCACATCCAGAAAACTGAACCGAAGCCACCTAAACACAATGCAGTTGAAACACCG
>CAJGCX010000094.1 GCA_904501895.1 Clostridiaceae bacterium | reverse complement strand
TTCCATATTGCCAACGCTGAAGGCACCCACAGCAATATTGTTTTTTTCGGCATTTTCGAGAAGCTTTTTCATTGGAACTAACGCCATAAAAGCACACTCCAATCCATTTTCATATAATCAATTTATTGTATCACTTTACACTAATAAAATCAATGTTTTAAAGGTAAAAAATAACATCATTTTTCTGTGTATTTTCACAAAAAAATAGTCCGTCAACCAATTCGGTCAACGGACTTACTGATATGTTCAATTATTTAACAATCTTTAACTTCCACATTGCAAATGCGCCTACAACTGAAGCGATGATACCAGGGAAGAGAAGTGTACTTGCACCCATTGTTGGTGCGAAGAAAAGGATAATAACCATTACAAGAATAGGAACAATTGAAATCTTCCAATGCTTGATGAAATATCCTGCTCCCAAAGCGCCGAAAAGAGCAGGAAGCACCTGTGCAAATGCAGGCTTTAAGAGTTCATTATTTGTGAAATCGTCAAGGAAAGGTCTGAACACAAGAACACCGATAGCCATAACAAGTGTTGTTACGATTGATGATGTTGCGATAGCGATTGTTGAGATAACCTCGCCTTCCTCACTGTTTGCCTTAACCTTTGCGCCCTCCATAGCACTGATAGCACAAGGAAGCTTAAGGTTTGTAATGTTACCTGTAACGAATGAAAGATATGTACCACCTGCACCGAGCATTGGTGTGTAGAACAAAACTTCAACAACAGCAAGTGACCAATAAAGTGGAATAAGCTTTAAAAGTCCACTCATAACACCGCTTAACGATGGCCATACATTAAGATACAAGCAAATGCCTACCGGGAACATAAGAAGTGCACAAAGAGCTGTGATACTTGAAATTCTACCCCAGGTATGGACACGGTCAAAATATGATTTTTCTGTAGTTTTCTTACTCATAATTAACCCCTCCATTCCATAATTGCAAGTTCAGGTGGCAATACGTTGTACATAATAACTGCAACAACCATAGCCACAATCATACCGATTGGCATAACGAATGGCTCAAGCCATGTAAGCTTGCATTTCTTTGCAACAACTTCGAAAATCAACGATACTACAACAGCAACAACAAGTGTAATTACTGAAAGCACACCTGCACCGTCACCGAAGATTTCAGGCTTACCTGCACCGGCAATAGCACGGGCAATAAACGCACCGATAAGACCGATGAAAACAGCAGGTGTTAAAAGGTCAATAAAGCCTGCGATACCACCGTCTGATTTCTTCTCTTTCTTTTCACCTGTTTCCTCTTTTGCTTCATCCTTTTTACCTAAGCTAAGCATCTTCTTATGTAATGGCTTTGCAACGAAAGGCAAAATAACAAGCGAGAAACAGATACCAAGAGTCATAACCCATGCAATACCTGCAAAAACAGCAGGGTCAGTAACCTCAACTGCTGTACCGCCTACATGTCCGAGACCCTCCATAGCATTTTCTGCTGCAGTTGTCTCATACATAAGGTTACCGATAACTGAAAGTCTTACCCAAGGAATTACCAAGCCCAATGATGGAGCAAGAGCAATAACTGTTGCAAGAATTGATAACGCTGACGGAACTGTAAAAAGTGCACTTGATGTAATAGCGTTACGTAATTTTGACTTATCAATACCCAAAGCCTTACCTTGCTTTAATGCTTTTACAAGGAAGAAAATTGACTGAGCAAGAACAAATATAATTACGCCACTGGCAATCAAGTACAAGCCTGTACTTTCTTTAAAGTCCATATTCTCATCTCCTAAAACAATATAGATATATTAAATCACTTTTTTACTTTAAAATCAACAATTAAATTGAAGAGATTACTTTTTTCTTTCTATTTCTTTGAACATATTCATAATGTTGAGATAGAAATTGTGCGTTTCTTCCTTATCTGCCAACAATCCAATTGCAGTGCCGTGGTCACCTACCCGTATAGGCATAACATGCCATATTCCCGGGTTGTATTCCATACCTTCGGTATATTTGATATTTGGTTCGTCCGGAGGAGATAGTGCTGCATCAACATCAACCATACCATCATTTCCACCACTGTTATTGACACCTTTCTGTCTTGAATTATGAAGCAACAGAAATGCAGTAAAATGCATAAGTGGTAAATCCGTTTTATTTGCTATTTCTTTTCTCTTTTTTTCATCATATTCAACAGCATTAAACGGAAATGAGAAATAATAAATATGTGGTACAATTTCCACAAAATTATTCAAATTAGTTATTCCCTCAGGTTTCAATCCTGAAAAAATATTTTCATCTGTCATTTTATAGCTTCTTCTTAAATACTTTCTTGCACGATGTCCTGTCTGAACATCTTTTTGTCCCGGAGTATTTGTAAGTCCAAAATGCTCAAGATGGAAGTCAACTGCCTTACCGTTAAAAGGTGAACGTCCCATAGCACAGGAATAAAAAACTGCACTTGCTCTGACAATCTGATACAATTTATATTTATCTGCAACTTCATATGCATCAACAACATCTAACGGTGAACAGATTGCACTGATGCTGCATATTAATTTTCCGTTGCCTCCCTTGAACAGTGGCGAAACATCATCACCACTTGCTTCCACTTCACGAGGGTCACCATATTCTAAAAGATGCGAAAGCATACGGATACACAAACCACCAAAGCTATGGCCCACAAGATGAACTTTCTTTTCTTCACTCCAGCCATCAAAGAGTGGTTTTTCATACTTTCTTCCGAATTGTTTGTGATTATGGAGTTGTGAGTGAGCCTTACCGTAATCAACTTGTGTACCCGTGAGCTGAGCATATAGTTGACAAGCCTGGTCCCATGCACTTGAAATCGGACCAACTGAAGCTGCATAACACTCGTATCCACTTTCTCTCAAAAATTCTGTAAGATTACCGGTTGTGGCTCCCCAATATGGCATTTTTTTGTATATGCCTTCTCCTTCACCCCAACCAAACATACCGTGAACAAAAATAACAGGATATTTTAATTCTCTTTCTTTCATAATTTTCAATTCCTTAAATTTAAAATTATATTAAAATCTTAACATTTTAAAATAAGTTTTTCAAGTGTCAATATTTTAATTTAATGGTTTAAATAGCATATTGACAAATCTGCAGAAATACTATACAATATAATACAAATCAAATAGCCCTTAAGGTGAGATGAGTTAAACCAAACACGCCGTAAATACAGACCTCCGGCGAATTTTCACTTTTTCATCCTTGATTTGCATCAGCAAATCTGCGGTCTTAAAAGTAAAAATTCATCTGAATTTCAAGTATTTACGGTGCAAGGCAGTTTTTGACGAGGAGATTTTTGTCTATTCAAGGCATAAAATCGCAGTCATACTGCCGTATTACAAGATTTTAACGAAGAATAGGCAAAAAGGTGCTGTCAAAAACCGTATTTGGTTTAGCTCATCTCACCTTACAAAAACAGTGAAGAAAACAAGACATAAACCACTTGCTTTCAGAGAGTTGTCGTTTGGTGCAAGACAACACAGTGCTTATGTGTATAGCTCATTTCGGAGTTGCACGGGTGAAATCATAGCCCGTGACGGTTGACACCGTTATCAGGTCGGACCTTGTTTGAGGTCGCTAAGGTCGGTTTTTACCGATGAATTAGGGTGGTACCACGATAGATTTTTTTCGTCGTCCCTATCAACTAACTTTGATAGTGGGCGTTTTTTATTTGGAGGTAAAAAATTATGAAAAATGGTTGCGAAAAGTACATTCCTTTTACACCGATTAACATTCCTGACAGACAATGGCCGTCAAAGGTGATTGAAAAGCCACCTGTTTGGTGCTCAGTTGACCTTCGTGACGGTAATCAGGCACTTATTGACCCAATGAATCTTCAGGAAAAAATCGAGTATTTCAAAACTCTTGTTAAAATCGGCTTTAAGGAAATCGAGGTTGGTTTCCCATCAGCTTCTGAAACTGAGTACGAAATTCTCCGTACACTTATTGAAAAGAATTTAATTCCTGATGATGTTACAATTCAGGTGCTTGTGCAGAGCCGTGAACACCTTATCAGAAAGACATTTGAAGCTATTGACGGTGCTAAAAATGTTATTATCCATTTCTACAATTCAACCTCAACTCTTCAGAGAAAGGTTGTTTTCAAGAAGGATATGGAGGGTGTTATTGATATTGCTGTGCAGGGTGCAAAGCTTATCAAGGAGCTTACTGACGAATTAAAATCACAGAAGGATGTTAATATCCGTTACGAATATTCACCTGAAAGCTTTTCAGGTACAGAAATGGACAACGCTGTTCTTATCTGTGAAAAGGTAATGGAAGCACTCGACATCAACGAGAATAACAAGATTATCCTTAACCTTCCTGCAACTGTTGAGGGAAGCACTCCAAACGGACACGCTGACCAGATTGAATACTTCTGCAGAAAGCTTAAGAATCGTGAAAATGCAATCATCAGCTTACATCCTCATAACGACAGAGGTACTGCTGTTGCTGCTGCTGAGCTTGGTCTTTTAGCAGGTGCTGACAGAATTGAAGGTACTCTTTTCGGCAACGGTGAAAGAACAGGTAACGTTGACATTGTTACTCTTGCTCTTAATATGTACACTCAGGGTATTGACCCTGGTCTTGATTTCTCAAATATGAACGAAATCAAGGAAATGTTTGAGCGCACAACAAAAATGCCTGTTGACCCAAGAAAGCCTTACGGTGGTGAGCTTGTTTTCACTGCATTCTCAGGCTCTCATCAGGATGCTATCAACAAGGGTAAGGAATATATGCGTACAAGTGGTACTGAATATTGGGAAGTACCATATTTACCTATCGACCCTGCAGACGTTGGTCGTGAATATGAACCAATTATCCGTATCAACAGCCAGTCCGGTAAGGGTGGCGTTGCATACATCATGGCAGAATACGGATACAATATGCCAAAGGCTATGCATCCTGAATTCTCAAAGGTTGTTCAGAAGGTTTGCGACGAAAAAGGAAAAGAGCTTCAGAAAGAAGAAATCTTCACACTTTTCGAGCAGGAATATCTCAATGTTACAGGTCCTTACAAGCTTCTTAGCTACAGATTCTTTGAAGAAAGAGAACACGGTGCAGAGGAATCAAAGGTACACTTTATCGGTACAATTAAGTACAATGGCAATGAGCCACAGTTGATTGAAGGCGTTGCATCAGGTCCTATCGGTGCATTCTGTCAGGCTATGAACAGCATCGGTCTTGGCGATTACCACTTCATCGACTACTCAGAGCACGCATTCTCAGTTGGCTCTGACTCAAAGGCTGTCAGCTATATCCACATTACAAACCCACAGGGCAAGGATGTATTCGGTATCGGTATTTCACACAACATTAACTACGCTTCTATCAAGGGTATCCTTTGTGCAGTTAACCGTTGTATGCCAAATGTAGTAAGAGAGGAAAAATAATTATGAAAGAATATAATATTGTAGTATTAAAGGGTGACGGAATCGGCCCTGAAATCGTTGACGAGGCACTTAAGGTGCTTGATGCAGCAGGTGAAAAGTACAACTTCAAATTCAATTATGATTACAAGCTTATGGGTGGCTGTGCTATTGACGCAATAGGTGAACCACTTCCACAGGAAACAGTTGATGCTTGTAAGGCTGCTGACTGTGTATTCCTTGGTGCAGTTGGTGGTCCTAAGTGGGACACTCTTCCTGGCAAGCAGCGTCCTGAAGCAGGTCTTTTAGGCATTCGTGGTGCATTGGGACTTTACGCTAACCTTCGTCCTGCAAAGATTTTTGAACCACTCAAGTCTGCATCACCTATTAAGGATAGCATTATCGGTGACGGTCTTGACATTATGATTGTACGTGAGCTTACAGGTGGTATTTACTTCGGCGAAAAAGCCAGAAAAGAAGTTGACGGTGTTCCTGCAGCATACGATACAGAAATGTACACAGTTCCTGAGGTTGAAAGAATCGCAAGAACAGCTTTTGAAATGGCTATGAAGAGAAATAAGAAGCTCACAAGCGTTGATAAGGCAAATGTTCTTGAAAGCTCTCGTCTTTGGAGAGAAACTGTTATTAAGATGTCAGCAGAATACCCTGAGGTTGAACTTTCTCATATGTATGTTGACAACTGTGCTATGCAGTTAGTAAGAAATCCTGGTCAGTTTGATGTTATCGTTACTTCAAACATTTTTGGCGATATTCTTTCTGATGAGGCATCTATGATTAGTGGTTCAATCGGTATGCTTGCATCTGCTTCACTTGCTACAGGTAAAATGGGACTTTATGAGCCAATTCACGGCTCTGCTCCTGACATTGCAGGTCAGCAGAAGGCAAACCCACTTGCAACAATCCTTTCTGCAGCAATGATGCTTCAGTATTCATTTGATGAAAAGGAAGCTGCAAAATCTATTGAAGATGCAGTTAACGAAGCACTTAAAATTGCTCGTACACCTGATATTTACGAGGAAGGCTTTAAGAAGGTTACAACTTCAGAAATGGGCGATCTTGTAGTATCATTACTTAAATAAGATTTATCAGTTACGGCGGGGTCAAGACCCCGCCCTACCATTTTAAGAGGTCATTATGAAAACACTTTACATCAGCGATATGGATGGGACTCTTTTGCAGAGTAATGGCAAAATGAGTGAATTCACAAAGGAAAAACTGAATGATTTTTACAAAAAGGGTATTCCTTTTTCCGTTGCAACTGCAAGAAGTATGGTCAGTGCT
Source organism: Clostridiaceae bacterium (assembly GCA_904501895.1). Lineage (GTDB taxonomy): Bacteria > Bacillota > Clostridia > Oscillospirales > Acutalibacteraceae > Fimenecus. The sequence continues at coordinate 274 of CAJGCX010000094.1, read as the reverse complement.
ATGCCTATTCTTGACGGTGTACATTTTTCTGCACCTATTGTGCTTATGAATGGTGTTTTTGTGTATGACACAGAAACGAAAAAGGCAGTAAAGTATCACGAAATTGACTGTTCAGTACTCAAGAAAATTCTTGATTGTTTTTACGAGAAAAATCTTCATCCTTTTATGTTTTTATATGGTGACGACTACAAGTTATCCATTAAATACACCGAATTTGACAATGACGGAATGAAAGAATTCTATGATATGAGAGTTGATATGCTTGAGGGCAGAT
>CAJGCX010000093.1 GCA_904501895.1 Clostridiaceae bacterium | reverse complement strand
GATACAAAAATTCTTATGCAGACTCAGGAGCTTGCAAAGGAAATGATAGAGGAAAACGGTTTTGCAAAGCCTGAAAACAGACAGATAGCAAAGCTTGTAAATAAAAAAATCAACAGTCTGCAGGTTTCTAATACTGCAAACACAATTTAGTAATGAGGTGCGAAAATGTATATCTTAAAACCTATTTTGGAAGCTAATTGGAAAAATACAGAGAAAATGGATGCTTTAAGAATTGCATCACAGACAGAGCCTGAAGGACTTGAACAGTTTCTTGATATACCATACATAAATGATGGACAAAAAGCGCATCTTCTCGATATTTATTACCCACAAGGCACTCAGGAAAAGCTTCCTGTTATAATCGACATTCACGGTGGTGGATGGATGTACGGATATAAGGAAATCAATAAATATTTCTGTTTAAAGCTTGCACAAAAGGGCTTTCTTGTGGCATCAATCAACTATCGTCTCGCAGGTGATTTTCTTTTTGATGACCAGATTCGTGACATTTTTGCAGCGTTAAAATGGCTTGGAGAAAATCTCAAGGACTACCCTGCTGATATGAACAATATTTTCCTTGCAGGTGACTCTGCAGGTGGTCACTTCTCTTGTGTAACAACTGCAGTTAATCTTAATAAGGATATGCAAAAGGATTTCCAGGTTGATTACATAGGATATGATTTTAAGGCTGTTGCTGCAATTTGTCCTGCAGTTGATTTGTTAAGCCCTAATTTCCTTATGAATGTAAATATTCCGATTTTGTTGGGTAGTAAATCACGTAAGAGTCCTTACCGAAAATATCTTGATGTTAAACAGATTGCATCAAAGAATTTCCCACCATTTTATATCCTTACTGCATCAGGTGACTTTTTAAGAGCACAGGCATATAAATTAAAGGAAATTTTTGAAAATATTGGTGTAGAATATGCTTTCAGCGATTTTACAGAAAAGCTTAACGGAAAAAGTCTTGCGCATGTTTTCAATGTTGTTGACCCATTTTCAGTTTATGGTGACAAGGCAAATGAGGAAATCGCTAAATTCTTCAAGGGCCGAGTACAGTGATTTTGTAAGGTTCCCGTAACTTGACAAATAATATATAATATGGTTTAATTAAGTTGATAAAATTATTATGGAATGGAGATAAATATATGAAGAAGATAATTTCATTAGTGTTAGTTGTTGCTATGGTGCTCTCACTTTCGGTTGTTGCATTTGCAGCAAAGTTAGGTGATGTAAACGGAGACGGTCAGGTTACAGGTGCTGATGCTCTCTATGTTTTACAGGCTACAGCAGGCATGAGAACTCTTACAGCAGAGCAGAAGAAAAAGGCTGACTATAACAAGGACGGTAACGTTTCAGCAATTGATGCTCGTATGATTTTACAGTGTGTTGTAGGATTGCTTCCTGAAGAAGAATTGACAACATCAACACCACCAAGCATAGGCGATGATGACGGCGACGACAGTATTTCATGGGATGACATTATCAACGCAGGAAAAAAATAAAAATTTTAACGGCAGTTCAAAACGAACTGCCGTTTTTTATAAGTCTTCATTATTTATGATTTTTTCAGGGTTGTGGATAAGGCATTTTTCAACGAGCTTTTCGGAAATTATTTCGGGAAGCTCGTTAAGCTTTTCAATAAGACGAGTGTGACGGAAATCCAGGTCGTGAGCATCACTTGCGATTATCTGTGCAACGCCATTACGAACCATATCGATTGCCATATCCTGCGCATCTGAACCATTTTCACCGATAAGGCTATCAATGTTCACTTGGAAAATGATATCACGTTCAATAAGCTGGTCAATTAACTCATAATTCTGATGAAATTCGTAGTATCTTTCAGGATGAGCAAGGATTGGCTTATAGCCTCTGTCAATGAGTTCATCAAACCAACGAGTGACATTTTTAGTGTCGAACGGAATGAGAGGCATCTCACAGAGCATATATTTTGTACCGTTAATGGTGAGGTCATCAAGAATGTCCGCTCCGAAAACTCTGTCTGAAAGAAAAAGCTCTGCACCGGGAAGCACCTCAAGAGGAATATTTTCTTTTTCTAATGCTTCACGAAGGAAGGTGATTCGCATATCCCTTTCCTCAATAAAATCTTCAAGATAACTGTACTCAAGAAAATGAGGAGTCAGTACTATAGCGTCACAACCATTCATATATGAATCACGACAAAGCTCAATGGATGTTTCAATATCTTCTGCGCCGTCATCCATATCAAACAATACGTGACTGTGAATATCAATCATTCAGCACCCTCCTTTTCTTCAATCTTGTGGAAGATATTAATAATACCTTCGTCATTTAAAAGCTTAATCATAACTATTGTAATCGGAAGAATAAAAATGCCGATTACACCAAAAATCTGTGAGCCGATAAACATAGAAACAATAGTTAAAAACGCAGGAATACCCAACTGTGCTGCCACAAGCTTAGGCTCAATAATCTGACGGATAACTGTTATGCAAGCGTAAATCACAAGAAGACCTACTGCAAGTGAGTAGTTACCGGAAATAAGATTATAAAGCGCCCAAGGAATAAGCACTGTGCCTGTACCCAAAACAGGGATAATGTCGATTATTGCAGTAAGCGCCGCAATAATGAAAATGTAGCTTCCACTATAAACCTTAAGGAATGTTAAAATGGATAATCCGAGACCTAATTCACAGAAGGTAATTGTAATGATAATTGCATAAGCCTTTATCATTTTACCGAGAGATGGTATAAGAAGTCGTTTTGCTCTTACAACCTTTTCTCTTGTTTCAACGCTGAAGAACCCTAACAAAAGGTTTTTTACTGATTTGAAATCAGATGTCATAAAGCAACATGCGACAATAGATACAACAATAGAAACGAGTGTTGTAGGAATTTGCTTCGCAGTATTCCAGATTCCTAAAAGTGGCGTTGAAAGGAATGAAAAATCAAGTCCTGATGATTCAGGAAGAACTGCTTCGGGTGCATTAATAAAAGCATCTAATTTCTCGTTAATAAAGCTGAGTGCAGCAAATTCTACTTTTTCAGGTAAAAGAGCAAGGATGTTTGCAAGATATCCTTTTATATTTTCAACAAGCGCAGGAATATCCTCAAGCTGAATCATAATGTATCGGAAAAAGCCCTTGAATTCAGAGCCTAACCACACAATGATAAGACCTAAAGCTGAGAACACAAGAATGAAGCTTAAAAGAACAAAAAATGTAGATGTAAGTCCCCTCTTTAACGGTGTTTTACTGCAAATGAAATTCACAGGCTTCTGTAAAATGAATGCAATTACCAAAGAGCAGATAATAGGAAAAATTGTCCCCAAAGCATATTTAAAAAACAGATAAAAAAGCGCAATAAGAATTGTCGCATATACTGTATTGATTATAAAACCTTTTTTCTTTTCAATTCCTGTCATAAAATTTCTCCAAAAAATTGTAATACTAATATAATAAACCATTTTTCTCAAAGTATCAATTAAAAAGTTGTAAATTATGTAATTTTTTCTAAAAATTCATTAAAAAATAATATAAAAATATTGTATATTACCTCTTTATAATTGCAAAGATTTGTGTTAGAATATGTAAAAGTATTTTTATAATGCTAAATTATACCTTGTAATGGGATGTGAAATAAATGTATGTTGCTGTAATGGGCTACGGTACAGTAGGTTCAGGTGTGGTTGAGGTTATCACAAAAAACCACGACAGTATCGTTAAAAGAAGCACACAGAAGGAAATGGAAGTTAAATATATTCTCGATTTAAGGGATTTCCCGGGAGACCCTCACGAGGATAAAATGATAAAGGATTTTAACACAATTCTCAACGACGATGACGTTAAGGTTGTTGTTGAAACAATGGGCGGACTTCACCCTGCTTATGAGTTTGTTTCATCTTGCCTTAAAGCAGGTAAAAGCGTTGTAACTTCAAACAAAGAGCTTGTTGCAGCAAAGGGCTGTGAGCTTTTACAGTTGGCAAGTGAGAATAATGTTAATTTCTTGTTTGAAGCATCTGTTGGTGGCGGTATTCCTATTATCAGACCAATGTCACAGTGCCTTGCAGCAAACGAAATCGATGAAATCGCAGGTATTTTAAACGGCACAACAAACTTTATTCTTACAATGATGATTGAAAAGAATATGAGCTTTGAGGATGCGTTAAAGCTTGCTCAGGATAATGGCTATGCAGAAAAAGACCCTACAGCTGACGTGGAAGGCCACGATGCTTGCAGAAAAATCTGTATCCTTGCTTCTCTTGCTTTTGGTAAGCACGTTTACCCTGAATCAGTTTACACAGAGGGAATTACAAAGATTACTCTTGACGATGTTGCATATATCGGTGCACTCGGTGGTGTAATTAAGCTTTTAGGTCGTGCAAAGAGAATGAATGACGGCAAGATTTTTGCAATCGTTTCTCCTGCAATCGTTATGCACGGTAGTCAGTTGGCTTCAGTTACTGATGTTTTCAATGCAATTCTTGTTCGTGGTGATGCAACAGGTGATGTTGTATTCTACGGTAAGGGCGCAGGTAAGTTACCTACTGCTTCTGCAGTTGTTGCTGACGTTATTGACTGTGCTAGAAATATGGACAGAAAGAAGCCTCTCGGTTGGGACGAAGCAGAGGAAAACTATGTTGTTGATTATAAATCAGCGGTTAATCCTCTTTATATCCGTGCTGAGGTTACAGATAAAGCAGCTGCGTTACAGGACGTTGTAAATGCAGTCGGTGATGTAAAGGTGCTTTCATTTGATGGCTGTAAGGAAAATGAGCTTGCATTTGTAACATGCGCTATGACAGAAAATGAGCTTACAGAAAAGCTTAACAGCGTTTCTTCAATCAGTATCAAATCTCTTATCAGAGTTACTGATTATTAATAAATAGTATTTATTCCATTTAGGAGGACATATATGGGACTTATAGTTCAGAAATTCGGTGGCTCAAGTGTTCGTGACGCCGAAAGAGTAATGAATGTTGCCCAGATTGTTACTGACACATATCGTGCAGGTAATGATGTTGTGGTTGTTGTTTCAGCACAGGGTGACACAACAGACGATTTAATTGAAAAGGCTTATGAAATCAATTCAAAGCCATCAAAGAGAGAAATGGATATGCTTATGGCATCCGGTGAACAGATTTCAATTGCTCTTCTTGCAATGGCTATTGAAAAGTTAGGATGTCCTGCAGTTTCACTTCTTGGTTGGCAGGCAGGTTTTAACACAAGCTCTGCTTATGGTACAGCAAGAATTAAGAATGTTAAGGCAGACAGACTTCGTTCAGAAATCGACCGTCATAACATCGTTGTTGTAGCTGGCTTCCAGGGTGTAAATAAATATGATGACCTTACAACTCTTGGTCGTGGTGGTTCAGATACAAGTGCTGTTGCTATTGCTGCTGCTCTTCGTGCTGACCGTTGCCAGATTTTCACAGACGTTGAAGGTGTTTACACAGCAGACCCAAGAAAGGTTGACAACGCTAAAAAGCTTCAGGAAATCACTTATGATGAAATGCTTGAGCTTGCAACTCTTGGTGCACAGGTTTTAAACAACCGTTCTGTTGAAATGGCTAAAAAGTATAATGTTGAATTAGAGGTTCTCTCAAGCCTTAAGAGAGTTCCTGGTACAATCGTTAAGGAGGTTACTAAAATGGAAAAAATGCTTATCAGAGGTGTTACAAAGGATACTGATGTGGCACGTATTTCAATTACACAGATTCCAAACACACCAGGTGTGGCTTTCAAGCTTTTCGATGTTCTCGCAAAGCATAAGATAAATGTTGATATTATTTTACAGTCTGTTGGTCGTGACAGCACAAAGGATATTACATTCACAGTTTCAAAGAGCAATGCTGATGAAACAGTTGAGTGTGTTAAGAATTTGTTTGATATTGATGATTCAAACATTACTTGTGACACTTCAGTTGCTAAAATCTCAATTGTTGGTGCAGGTATGGAATCTCATCCAGGCACAGCTTCAAAGATGTTTGAGGCTCTCTACGAGCGCGACATTAACATTGATATGATTGCTACAAGCGAAATCAAAATTTCAGTTCTTATTGACCTTGAGGATGCTGACCGTGCAGTTAGCGCAATTCACAAGGCATTCTTCCCTGCGGAATAATTGCGACTAAAAAAGAGAAACATTAATTGTTTCTCTTTTCTTATAATAAATTTTAATGTGAAGGAGATATAAATTATGACAGACAAGTTTGTAAAAGAAGGACTTACCTTTGACGACGTGCTTCTCATCCCTGCAGAAAGTAACGTTCTTCCAAGTGATGTTGATATTTCAACTCAGCTTACAAAAACAATTAAATTGAACACACCAGTTATCACAGCAGCTATGGATACTGTTACTGAAAGTAATATGGCTATTGCTATTGCTCGTGAAGGCGGTATCGGTATTATCCATAAGAATATGTCAATTGAAGCACAGAAGGCACAGGTTGACAAGGTTAAGAGAAGTGAAAATGGTGTTATCAACAACCCATTCTTCTTATCTCCTGAAAATACTGTTCAGGAAGCTGACAATCTTATGCACCGTTATAAGATTTCAGGTGTTCCTGTATGTGACGAAAATGGTAAGCTTGTTGGTATTCTTACAAACCGTGATATGAGATTTATTGCTGATTACAGTGGTAAAATCAAGGACTATATGACAAGTGAAGGTCTTGTAACTGCTCCTGTCGGCACAAATCACGACGAAGCAAAGCAGATTCTTATGAAGCATAAGATTGAAAAGCTTCCTTTAGTTGATGAAGCAGGCTTCCTTAAGGGTCTTATCACAATTAAAGATATTGAAAAGGCAGTTAAATATCCAAATTCAGCAAGAGACACAATGGGCAGACTCCTTTGTGGTGCTGCTGTTGGTGCAACTGCTGACGTGCTTGACCGTGTAGCTGCTCTTGTTGAAGCAGGTGTTGATATGATTACTCTTGACTCTGCTCATGGTCATAGCCAGGGTATTATCAATGCTGTT
>CAJGCX010000092.1 GCA_904501895.1 Clostridiaceae bacterium | reverse complement strand
TTAGGTATTGAAACTGTTTGTGATTATAACGCTGTGCATTTGAAATCAGTTTTCAATGGTGTTGTGAATAAATTAGTTATCAATAATCGTGACAGATTCGATTATGTGGTTGTTGCAGCAGGTGGTAAGGCTGCAAAGGTGCATGGCACTGATGGTGACTCCTATGAGTTACTTAAAATGATGGGACATAAGATTACCTCTGTTGCTCCTGCACTTGTTTCTCTTAATTGTGACGATTTTACAAAGGCACTTAAGGGTGTTCGTTCAGTTTGTGGACTGGATTTGATTATCGACGGTAAAAAAGCACTTGAAAATTACGGTGAGGTTCAGTTTACGGACTATGGACTTTCAGGTATTCCTATTATGCAGTTGTCACGCTTTGTGTCAATGTCACCATCTAATAATATTCAAATAAATCTTGATGTGACACCTGATTTTACTGCAGAGGAAATAGAAAATTATATATTTGACCGTCGTGAATTTGGCACAGGTCTTTGCGAAAATCTTCTTATTGGTATTATGAATAAACAGCTTTGCATAACCTTATTAAAGGAATGTGGAATTGCACCTAACAAAAAAATCAGTGAGCTTTACGATGATGAAATCATAAGTTTGTCAAAACTTTGCAAGTCTTGGAAAATCAAGATTAAAACTGCACGTGGCTTTGATTTTGCTCAAGTTACAGCAGGTGGTGCAGATTGCTCACAATTCAATCCCGAAACAATGGAGTCAAAGCTTTGCGACAACTTATTCTGTTGTGGTGAGGCACTTAACATTGACGGTGATTGCGGTGGATATAATCTTCAGTGGGCTTGGAGCTCAGGCAGAGCAGCAGGCCATACAATCGGTGAGAGGGTAAATAATGCTCAGAATCAGTGAAATAAAACTTGACCTTGATTGCGATTTTCATAATATTGAGGATGCAGCAGCCAAGGCATTAAAGCTTAATAAAAACAGAATATTAAAAACAGAAATATTCAAGCAGAGTGTGGATTGCCGTAAGGGTGAGGTGCATTTTGTATTCACAGTTGATGTGACTGTTGACGGTGATGAGGATAAAATTCTCGAAAGCCTTAATAACAACCGTGTTATAAAATGTCAGAAATATGAGTACAAAATTCCTGAATCAAACAGAAAAAGCACTTTGCCACCTGTTGTTGCAGGATTTGGACCTGCAGGTATGTTTGCAGCCCTTATTCTTGCACGAAGTGGACATCGTCCTATCGTTGTTGAACGAGGCAGAGATATTGACTCCCGTACTGCAGATGTAAATAATTTCTGGACAAATCGTGTCCTTGACGAAACATCAAACATTCAGTATGGTGAGGGTGGTGCAGGAACATTCTCTGACGGTAAGCTTACAACAGGCATTAAGGATAGTCGTTGTCGCTTTGTTTTCGAGGAATTTGTGTCACACGGTGCACCTGAGGATATTCTCACAAATGCAAAGCCACATATCGGTACAGATAAATTAAAGGAAACTGTTAAAAACATCCGTGAAGAAATTATTTCTCTTGGTGGTACAGTTCTTTTTGAAACACAGCTTACAAATTTAATCGTTGCAAACGGATTTATCCACGGTGTAACTGTAACAGATAAATTCGGTAAGGAAAAGGATATTGAAACTGATGCTCTTATTTTGTCGGTTGGACATTCTGCAAGAGATACTATTGAAATGCTTTATGGCAAGGGTATCAATATGATGCAAAAGCCATTTTCAGTAGGAGCAAGAATTGAGCATCCACAGGAATATATCAATTCCGTTCAGTATGGTGAATTTAAAAATCATCCTAAATTAAAGGCTGCTGATTATAAGCTTGCTTGTCATCCACCTCATGGCAGAGGTGCATATACATTCTGTATGTGTCCCGGTGGTACAGTTGTCTGTGCTTCATCAAATAAGGGTGGAGTTGTGACAAACGGTATGAGTGAGTATGCCCGTGATAAGGAAAATGCTAACTCAGCAATTTTAGTTGGTGTTGAGCCTGCTGATTTCCCAACAGAGCATCCGCTTTCAGGCTTCGATTTGCAGAGGGAAATCGAAGAAAAGGCATTCAACCTTGGTGGTGGGGATTATTCAGCACCTGCAACACTTGTTGGCGATTTCCTTAAATGTCAGAAATCAACTAAATTAGGCTCTGTAAAGCCATCGTTTACAACAGGTGTCACAATGGATGATATAAGCAGAGTTTTACCTTCAAAGGTTGTAAATACAATGCGAGATGCACTTGTACAGATGGATAAAAAGCTTAAGGGCTTTGCTATGGATGATGCTGTCCTTACAGCACCTGAAACACGAAGCTCATCGCCTGTACGAATTATCCGTGATGAATTTTATCAGACAAATGTCCGTGGACTTTACCCTTGTGGTGAGGGCGCAGGCTATGCAGGTGGCATTGTTTCAGCAGGTGTTGACGGTGTTAAGTGTGCCGAGGCAGTTTTATCTGACCTGACTTAATTTTGTTTGACAAAGAGCATATATATTGATATATTATAAATAATTGATGAAAGGAGATTATGTGATGAATTACGACAATCTTTGTATGAATTGTATGAATGAATTGTCTGGTGAGAAGCAGTGTCCGAAATGTGGATACCAGGTTGATTCTCCACAGATTTCACCATATTTACCTTTGAAAACACCTATCGGTGGAAAATATATTATAGGAAAAGCAGTTTCTGGGAATAGTGAAAGTATTACATATTCTGCTTATGATGTTGACAGAAAAACTGCAGTTGTAGTTAAGGAGTTTTTACCTGAAAGACTTTCTGACAGAGGTGAGGACGGTAAAACTGTTGCAGTTGTAAGAAATGCGCAGGATACATATTATTCTCTTTTGAATAAGTTCATTGACTTGTGGCAGAATCTTGCAAGGGTAAGAGGTTTTTCTGCATTAATCCCTGTAATCGATATTATTGAAGAGAACAATACTGCTTATGCAGTTACTGAATATATTGAAAGTCTTACTCTTCGTGAATTTCTTTTGAGAAGCAAGACGGGATATCTTAATTGGGAAAAGGCAAAGGTTCTTTTTATGCCTGTGCTTTCACTCTTGTCAAATCTTCATAAATCAGGTATCGTTCATTACGGTATAAGCCCTGATACAATGCTTATCGGCAGAGATGGTAAGTTGAGAATTTCAGGTTTTTCAATTCCTGAAGCAAGATTTGAAAGAACACAGATTCCTGCAGAGTTGTTTGACGGATATACTCCACTTGAGCAGTATGGCTATGACCTTGAGAGTGGTGAATGGTCTGATGTATATGCTTTCTGTGCTACAGTTTTCCGTGCCCTTGTTGGTAGCGTTCCGCAGGATGCGGTTTCCCGTGCAACGAGCGATAAACTTATAATCCCTGCAAGATATGCTGAAATTATTCCTGTTTATGTTATAAACGCCTTGATGAACGGACTTCAGGTTGACCCAATGGAGAGAACAAAGGATATTGAAGCGCTCCGTGAAGAGCTTTCTGCAACTCCGTCAAATGTCGTTTCATCATATTCAGGAATTAAGGTTCCGTCTGAGGAGAAAAAAGATGCACCTGTTTTAGTTACAACAGATGATGAATCACCGGTACAGACAATTCTTAAAACCTTCCTTATTATTTTAGGCATTGGTCTTATAGCATTTGCAGGATGGCTTGTTTATGACAAAATAATCAATGCCCCTGAGAAAAATCCTGTTGAAGATAACATACAGACAGCAGAAACTGTTGAGGTTCCTGATTTTGTAAATAGTTCTTACGACTTGATTGCACAGAACCCTGTCCAGAATGAAAGATTTACAATTAAGTCAGTTTCTGCATATAGCAATACAGTTGAAAAGGGATATATTATTTCACAGAGTATTCCTGCAGGTAGTGTTGTTGAAAAGGGTGCTGAAATTGTATTTACAATAAGTAAAGGTCCTGAATACGTGCTTATTCCACCAGTAGTTGATACTGAGGCTGATTTAGCACAGAAGCAGCTTGAAGAAGCAGGCTTTATCGTTAAGGTTATCGAAAAAGCAAATGACGGTAATTATACAGCAGGTACTGTAGCAACGGTTACTCCTGAAGCAGGTGAAAGTGCTGTAAAGGGTAGTGAGATTTACCTTGAGGTATGGGGTGAACCACCTGTCGAGAATGATTTTGATTTATTCCCTGATGATTATGTTGATAACGGCAAAACACCTGGAATTGACTTAGGCGGTTTAATTGAAAGCTTGTTCTAAATAAAATAAAAGAGGTACTGATTTTTATGTCAGTACCTCAATTTTTATTTTATGAAATTGTTATACAGTCTGTCGGACCGATTATAACACCATTTGTTGTGACTTCCGTATCTGTGTAGTTTATATAAACTTTTATACTGTTATCATATTCCGTACAATAAACACCGTCCTGGATTTTATAATGTGATGTCATTCGTGAATCACGAAGAGTCTTTAAAGCCTCATTTGCCTTTGTGTAGAAGGTAACTATATCATTGATGTTTTTGTCGTAGTAATATTTTTCATCAAGCTCATCATTGAATACTGTACAGTACCAATCTGCGCTTGGAAGACACCCGTATTCGACGGCCTTTAAGAATGAAGCCTTTATATCGTTAGAAGTGTTAAAGCCCGCAGTACTGTATTCGAGAATACCATGTATAAGCATCTGTACAAAAGGAATACCCACATAAGCATTACTTTCTATTCGTGCAACAGGGGAAACAGGGATGTTTGAAACAATATCTGCATTTCTTAATGAATAGAAGTTACCCTTGTCAATCATAAGAAGCTTTGATGTTGAAAGTGCAGAAATCTGTGAAGCGATTTCAAGCTGTGCAAGTGTGCGTGAAAATGATTTGCCTGAAAAATCTGAATAGAGGAATGCCCCCATATCGTTAAGCGCATATCCGTCGAAATTTACTTTTTCAGATGCACCAAGAATTTTTTCAACATTATTTTCAAGATTTTTTATTTTGACAAATTCCTGTGAAGAGGTGCTGTAAGGGAATGAATTGACAGCTGTGTCGGTGATGTGCTTCTTGTTAATGCCTTTTGCACCGGATAAGGAATTACTGTATGTAAGCACATCAGTATCAATAAATAATGAGAATTTCTGACTGTTAAGATATGAGTATAACTCGTTGAAATCCTTCCTTGTGCCTAATGAATTCTTGAATTCATCAAAATCATCAGTGTTTCCGTTATTTGCGTTGTCGTAAAGTCCATTGTAACGGAGATAAATATTGTCAACGCCCTTTGCTTTTAAGAGTGTCATAAGGGAAAGTGTCTGTTGAAAGCTTGAAAGAGCGTGATATTTTCTTTCACTGTCCTTGTAACCACCCTGTACAGAAACTACCATAGGAAGATTACCTGAGGATGCATCAACAGTTTTTGTTGAAAGAACAGAATTTCTGATAAGATTTTCACGACAAGCAGTTGCCATACCTGAATATGTAGCTGATTTACCTGAAAGGAAACGGTAACAAAGAGTTATTTCATCTTTGTAAGGGCTTGCCTGAATGTCTTCTGAATAAATATCGGTAATTTTAAATGTGGCGTTTACATTGTTGAGTGAAGCCACATCATTTCGATTTGCATTGATTGTGGCAATTGCGTCACCCTTTTCAATAATGCAAAGAAATGCACTGTCAGACTTTTTAATACCAAAAGCACCTATAAGGCAGGATGAAGGATTTCTGCTATCTGTAACAGCAGCATCCTCACCGTAAACTGCAAGTGAAAGGGGAGTGAAATCACTGTCCTCAACACCTGTTTTAATAATTGCACCACTTCCGTCAGGTACAAAAAGATAATCCTCAGCACCACTTTCCTCAAAAGCACCGAAATTGTTGAGAATTGTAATATCCTCAAGAAAAATACCATTTGGTAAATGAAGATTGTTCATACTTGCATTTACGTAAAATGAACCGTCACGCAAGGTATAAAGAATTGTTATGTCAGCACGGATTGTACCGTCCTTTACCTTGCTAATTTCCTTAGCACCTGTTTCCTTATCAAGTGCCATTGAATATGTTACGGAAATACCGTCAACAGAAGCAGTATAGTTAAAATTACCGTGAGCAACTGAATTGTCTTGTGAATTAAGCTTGTAAATCTTATTGCCACCGTCAGAAAGTGTCATTTCAACAGCGTAGCTTGAAATATCTTTTTCAACATTTTTTTCAGGAAGGCTTGACCATATTGCGCCTGAATTTGTATCACGGATTGCAACTGCAGTTGTGTCCTTATCAAAAAGAAGCTCAATAAGACCTGATTTTGAAACCACAGAATAAGCAGATTTATCTGCCTTGTGAAATTCGTTTCCGGAATATTCACTTTTAACATGTTCAACGATTTCTGCTCTGTTTACATCTGCAACGCAAGAGGTGAGTAGCATTGAAGCAATGCAGACAACAGATATTATTTTTATAATAATATTGTAACGAGAATTTATCATAGTATTTCTCCTGAATTTTAGGATTGATTTTATATATTCTACCATACAATATTAAAAATATCAAATTTTTCATCCTGTCAGCTTTTTTCGCATGTGACTCAGGATGATTTTTTCTTTTCGTGAAACCTGCACCTGTGATATTCCGAGAATTTCAGCAGTCTTGCTTTGTGTAAGTCCGTTGTAAAATCGCAGGATTATAAGCTGTCTGTCATTTGGTGATAAGTCATTTAAAACCTGATGTATTGAAAGTCTGTTGTCAATTGGTGTGTATTCATCATCAGCAGGAATATCTATCTGATTTTCATCGTCATTTTCAGCGGTAAGGGACTTCACAGGCTGAAGCACACAAACAAGCTGTGCTGTCTCATAAGGAGAAATGCCCATGATTTCAGACAGTTCTGTAACAGTAGGCTCAACACCATTTTCCTTTTCAAAATTTTCCTTGATATGAGCCAATTCCCTTGCCCTTTCCTTAAGGCTTCTGCTGATTTTTACTGCACCGTCATCACGGAAAATCCGTCTTATTTCACCGAGAATTGACGGTACTGCATAGGTCGAAAAGGCAAAGCCCAAATCCTCACGAAATCCGTCAGCAGCCTTTATAAGTC
>CAJGCX010000091.1 GCA_904501895.1 Clostridiaceae bacterium | reverse complement strand
TTCATCAGGCTGGGTTTACAAATGCAGTTGCAGGTCTTGGTACAGCACTTACAAGTGAACAGGCACAGCTTCTTTCACGCTACGCATCTGAAATTTTAATTTCCTATGATGCTGATGAGGCAGGACAGAAGGCTGCTGCAAGGGCTTTACAGATTTTCAAAAAAACAAATGCGAAAATCAAAATTCTTCGTTTAAGCGGTGGTAAGGACCCTGACGAAATCATCAAAAATTATGGTGTTGAAAAAATGAAAGCCATAATTACAGGTGCTGCAAACGAGATTGAATTTGCACTTCTCCGTGAGCAGAGCAAATATGATATTGCAAGTGATGACGGAAAACGACAGTACCTTCAATCTGCAATTAAGGTTTTGTCTTCAGTTGGTCCAATTGAGCTTGAAATTTACGCATCACGAATTGCTGATGAATTATCTGTGTCAAAGGATGTTATTATAACTGAAGCAAAACGACAGGCTAAAAGGAATACCGTTGTTCAGCAAAAACGTGAATTTACCGAAATCCAACGACAAGAGGATATTCTGGACAAGCTTAATCCACAGAGAAAAGCCTTTTATCGAGGTGCTAAGGCTGAAGAAATGCTTATAGCACTCATAATGGCAAATCCTGAATTTGTAGCCGATGTTGATAAAAAGCTTTCTTACGAGGACTTTATAACAGATTTTAACGGCAGAATTTACAAGGCTGTGACTGACAGAATCCGTCAGGGTAAGTCACATGAAATCTCATTTTTATATGGTGAGCTCACTGATGACGAAATAAATGCTGTTGCAAAAATTCAGACAATTTCACATACTCTTAAGAATACATTTGCAGAATGTGATGATTGTATAAGTGTTATATTAAACGAAAAAAATAAGAAAAAACTCAAAAGTACAGATGTGGATAATATAAGTGATGAGGATTTTCTTAAATTTTTTAATAATAAGTAATTAATGTGAAGGAGATATAAATAATGGAAAATATTGACAAGAAAGTTGCTTTAAAAATGCTTGTTGAAAAGGGTAAAGCTGTTGGTAAGCTTACAACTCAGGAAATCGACAATGCAATTCTTGAACTCGACATTGATATGGACGAGCTTGAAAAGCTTTATGAAATGATTGAAGCAAACAACATCGAGCTTATTGACGACCTTGGAGATATGGCAAGAGATGCCATCACTGACGAAAGTGATTTGGCAAAAACTGACGACGGTGGAGCAGGGGATAGCAAAACTATCGTTATGGATGACCCTGTAAGAGTTTATCTTAAGGAAATCGGTCGTGTACCACTTCTTACATCTGAAGAGGAAATTGAGCTCGCTATCCGTATTTCAGAGGATGACAAGAAGGCAAAGCAGCGTCTTGCTGAGGCTAACCTTCGTCTTGTTGTTAGTATTGCAAAGCGTTATGTTGGCCGTGGAATGCAGTTCCTTGACCTTATTCAGGAAGGTAACTTAGGTCTTATTAAGGCTGTTGATAAGTTTGACTACACAAAGGGCTTTAAGTTCTCAACTTATGCTACTTGGTGGATTAGACAGGCTATTACACGTGCTATTGCTGACCAGGCAAGAACAATTCGTATTCCTGTTCATATGGTTGAAACAATCAACAAGGTTAAAAAGACAAGCAGTCAGCTTCTTCATAAAAACGGTCGTGACCCATCACCTGAAGAAATCGGTGAAGAGCTTAATATGTCACCTGATAAGGTGCGTGAAATTCTTCGTCTTGCTCAGGAACCTGTTTCTCTTGAAACACCAATCGGTGAAGAGGAAGATAGCCATTTAGGTGACTTTATTCCTGATGATGAAGCACTTTCACCTGCAGATGCAGCATCAGCTTCACTTCTTAAGGAACAGCTTGCAGAGGTACTTAAAACTCTTACACCTCGTGAAGAAAAGGTTCTTTCTCTCCGTTTCGGTCTTGAAGACGGTCACCCAAGAACACTTGAAGAGGTTGGTAAGGAATTTAACGTTACTCGTGAGCGTATCCGTCAGATTGAAGCAAAGGCACTTCGTAAGCTTCGTCACCCAAGCAGAAGTAAAAAGCTTCGTGACTTCCTTGATTAATATTAAATAGTGTTTTATTACAAATCCTTGTACCCAAGTGGTGCAAGGATTTTTTCATGCATAAATTGTAAATTAAATGTTAAAAAAATGTCATTCTATTGCTAAAAAAATCCTGATGTGCTATTATAATACAGGTGATAAACGTGAGAATTACAGAAAAATTATTAGTTAAGGATCAGCTCATTTCATTTGAGGTTTTTCCTCCTAAAACGGACTCTGCATTTGATAGTATTGAGTGGGCTGTCCGTGAGTTAGCAGCATTTAATCCTGATTTTATGAGCGTTACTTATGGTGCAGGTGGTGGCACAAGTGAATATACAACAAAGATTGCTTCTTTAATTAAAAATCGACTTGATACAACTGCATTGGCACATTTAACCTGTGCATCAACTCCAAAGGAAAAAATCGACAGTATTCTCCATACTCTTAAGGAAAATCATATTGATAATATTCTTCCTATGCGTGGCGATATCCCTAAGGATTATATAAGACCAGACGGTGAATATTATACCTATGCCTATGAATTGGTTTCTCATATTAAGGAGTATGGATATTTCGATATTGGTGGTGCTTGCTACCCGGAATGTCACCCTGAATGTGACACTCTTGAAAAGGATATTGATAATCTTAAAATAAAAGTTGATAGTGGCGTAGATTTCCTCATTTCACAGCTTTTCTACGACAACGACGTATTTTACTCTTTCCTTGATAAAGTTCGAAATAAAGGTATTACAGTCCCTGTATTCGCAGGAATTATGCCTGTTACTAATATTAAACAAATTGATAGAATAATCAGCCTTTCTGGAACAAAGCTTCCTGATGAGATGAAGACTTTTCTTGAAAAATATAAGGATAGTCCTGAGGATTTAGAAAAAGCAGGTCTTGACTTTGCAATCAAGCAAATCAACAATTTGCTTTCTAACGGAGTAAACGGAATACATATTTATACAATGAATAAGCCTAAAACAGCAAAAACTGTTCTGAAAGGTATTGTAAGATAATTTATGTTCGGATATGTAACTATAAATAAGCCTGAACTGAAAATTAAAGAATACGAAGCATATAAGGGTGTCTACTGTACTTTGTGCAAGGAAATGGGTAAGGAGTACGGATTCTTATCACGATTTCTTTTAAGCTATGACGGTGCTTTTTATGTAATGTATAAGCTGGGATTATCTCAGGATAAAATTAATGTAACAAAATCCTGTTGTTCATTTAATCCTTGCAAAATGTGTATGAAAATCACTTGTGAAAATAATGTGTATAAAATTGCCTGTGCAATAACTGTTATTCTTGCATATTTTAAATTGGTGGATAATCTTCACGACAGCAGATTTTTTAAAAAACTTGTTTTGTACATTCTTTTACCATATTTCACGATTATTAAAAATAAGGCTTTAAATAAATTTCCTGATATTTATAAAATTGTTGAAAAGGGTATGCAAGAGCAATTTGAACTTGAAGAGAGTAATGAACATTCTCTTGATAAAACAGCACATCCTACTGCAGAAATTCTTTCACAGCTTTTCTCCATTGGTGAAACAGGAGATAATGAAGAAAATACAAAGCAGTTTGGTTATCAGTTAGGCAGAGTTGTTTATTTTCTCGATGCCTTTGATGATTATGAAAAGGATATTAAGGAAAATTCCTTTAATCCTTTTAAAGAATGTGATGATATAGTTGGAGCTTCAACCCATATAATAAATATGTCAATCGGTGCATTAACAGAAATATTTAAAAAGCAAAGCTTCAATAACTTTTCTACAGTAATTGAAAATATTATTTATGATGGTTTAAGCCTTCAGATGGATAGAATAATTAAAAAGTACAGAGGTGAAAACGATGAATAATCCTTATGAATATCTCGGAGTTGGCAGAAATGCAACGGAAAAGGACATAATGGATGCTTACAGACGAATTGCAGGGGATATTACTAATGCGAATATTCCTGATAGCGAAAAAACACAGAGAATGAATGAGCTCAATAATGCATATGATGCAGTACTTAATGAATTAAGAGGCACTACTGCCTATGCTGGTAATCAGAGTCAGAATAATTACAATAATGGCTCACAGTTTTCCGATGTCCGTCAGTGTATAAATTCAGGAAGACTTGATGATGCTGAAACAATTCTTAATGGTGTACCATCTTATATGGTTACTGCTGAATGGCATTATCTTAAGGGTGTTATTCATCAGCGTCGTGGCTGGCTTAATGAAGCATATAGCTGTTATCAGACAGCTTGCTCAATGGACCCTCATAATCAGGAGTATTCAGCAGCCTTTAATTCCTTGAATAACAATTCTCGTGGTGGTTACAGAACAACGACCAAGACAAAGGATACTGATGTTTGTGACATCTGTACGGGACTCCTTTGTGCCGATTGTTGTTGTGAGTGCCTTGGTGGGGATTTGATTCCGTGTTGTTAATATGAATAGAAGAAAAGCGTTATCATTTAAGGTTGCATTAGGTGGTGTTGTTGCTGCCTTGTCACTTTTGTTTATGATTTTAGCAGGAGTTACATCAACTCTTGTATATGCAATTCCAATGTTTACCGGTGCATTACTTATGATGCTTGTTGTGGAGTTTGGCCACGGATTTGCAACACTTATTTATGTGGCTGTTAGTGTCCTTTCACTTTTGCTCCTTGGTAATAAAGAAGCAGCAGTAATGTATGCTGCCTTTTTCGGGTATTATCCGATTATCAAAAGCATATTGGAAAGATATATAAAAGGAATTGTATGTTGGATAGTAAAATATCTTATATTTAATGTGGCTATAGTATCCTCATATTTCATTACAACAAGGATTTTTATGATTTCATTTGAGGATGTTGAAGCCTTTGGTAAATTTGCATTACCACTACTGTTGCTTGCGGGGAATGTCTTGTTTGTAATTTATGATATTATGCTGACAAGGCTTGTTTCAGTTTATCTGTATAGATGGAGAAAATCAATTAAAAGGGTGTTTAAATAGGATGGCAAAAAAGTCTGAGGTTGCAGATAATAAAAAGCCTAAAAACATTCACGAGGGACATCGTGAAAGATTAAGACAACGATTTTTAAGTGAAGGTCTTGATAATTTTCAGGACCATAACGTGCTTGAATTATTGTTGTTTTATTCAGTGCCCCTAAAGGATACAAATGAGGAAGCACACGCACTTATGGATAGATTCGGTTCTCTTTCAGGTGTTTTTGATGCGAGCCTTGAAGACCTTTGTAGTGTGAAGGGGATAGGTGAGCGTTCAGCAACGCTCATTAAAATGATGCCTGAACTTTTCAAAAAGTATGAGATTGATAAAATCAATAACGACGACATTGTACTTGACAAAAGTAAAAAGGTTGCTGAATTTGTTGCTCCTCATTTCAAGGGTGTTACGAATGAAAAAATGTATGTTTTATGTCTTAATTCAAATTGTAATGTGTTAAGCTTTACTCAGGTAAGTGAAGGTGTTTCCAATTCAGCACCGCTTAATACTCGAAAGATTGTGGAAACAGCACTTAATTGCAATGCAGCAAGCGTAATACTGATTCATAATCATCCATCAGGTGTTGTCGCACCGTCAAGAAATGATATTGATGCTACAATCGGAATGGTTAATCTCCTGCAAAAGGTAGGCCTTAAGCTTAATGACCATATTATTATCGGCAACGGCTCTGACTTTTTCTCTTTAAGAACAAGTGAGAAATATAAGTATATTTTCACATAATTATAAATAATCCAATAAAAACTTTTATATGACTCTTGACATTTTACTGTGAATTTCATATAATATCAAAGTCAAATATTTGCCGGTGTGATGGAATTGGCAGACGTGCTGGACTCAAAATCCAGTGGTAGCGATACCGTACCGGTTCGACCCCGGTCACCGGCACCAAAAAACGACAAGGCTCGTTAGAGCTTTGTCGTTTTTTTATTGTAAAATATCTGTATACTTTTAATGTTCCTTGCTGTCTGTTTATATATAATTAATTACATATTAAAAAAAGTCCGGTTTATCACCGGACTTTTTAATATTACATATCTTTTGTAACCTGTTCGATAAAGAGTGGGAACCATACGGAAATAGCCTTTATAGCAACCTTCAATTTATCAAAATATGATATTGGCTTATAAACCTCAGGGTCAGCATCCCAGTTTTCAGTATGACAATTTTCTTCAGTCATAGCATAAAGTGTATCAGTAGGTGTGTCGTAAACCATAAACTGAGTATATGGGTAATCGTCAGGTGTCAACTGCTTGTCAGCAGATGCAACCTCGTACATAATCTTAAGCTCATATGTATTCCAGTTAGAATGGCTTGAACCCTTTATAAACCATGTGTAGTCAGGATAAATACAAGTAGAAGCATCAATCATCTTATCAGGAGAAATATATTTTCCTTTGCCTTCAGCTTCTCTCTGTGCAATATATTCATCAGAAAGTGTTTCATAAACTGTAGATGTTGTTGCACCGAATGATGAACGTGTAACAGATGCAAACTGGTCAGAAACAACATCAGAACTTGCTACAATAGGAATTATCTGATAACCATACTTTGAGATAATGCCGATGTTAGCACCGCCATCCTTGATTGACTTCATAAGCTCAGGAATTCTCTGACGAACATTCTTGTCGTAATTATCAAGCTTACTGATAAGTCCTGCATATTCCTGTCTCTTTTCACTGCCTTCTTCACCGAAAACATAATATTTAGCAGATTCATAGTCTTCAGGTGATACACATGCCCAATAGTTAGGCCATGTATAGAAAGTTGAAAGAGCAAGAGCAGATGTACAGCCTGCAATAAGCTTGTCATATAAAAGGTTTTCAGTTGTACTGATTACTCCTTCAAGAATACCTGTCTGTGTAAGCATTTCAAGTGTAGCCATTACAAAGTCACCGACACTGAACATTCCAAGTGCCTCAACGTCATAAAGAACACGGAGAAGTGCAGGTGGGGTAATATCAAACTTTGCACAGATAACTTCACTTAAGATTTCAGCACCACCA
>CAJGCX010000090.1 GCA_904501895.1 Clostridiaceae bacterium | reverse complement strand
ATAACCCTTAAGTCTGATTCTGATTTTCTTACCTTTTGTTGCTGCCATTTTGTTTCCTCCTAAATTACTGGGCACGTTATTTTACTTGCAACTCACCCGGGTGTTTCCACCCTTCCGTTTTAAAAACCGAAAAATCGGTTCTGATTTTTCGGACGGCGTAAAATAACGCAGAATGCTCCTGCAAGTACCGTTATGGCATAGTTGGGTTGTAGCCACAAGGTTTTAAAAGCATTATTGGTCGCCCGATTTAAAATCAGACATACTCCACGGTAATTCCCTGCATCACAAGTGCAGCCACCTACCGCTTCAACGCATATCGCACATCTCTTACAAATGGACACACTACGCCCATTCCCACGCGTGCTCTAGTATAATAACACATCTTTTGTGAAAAATCAATAACTTTTTTAAAAAAATTTGTAAAAAACGGAGAAAAATTTTTCACCGATTTTCAAGCACAATATATTGTATTTCCGTCCTGTTTCAGCACAAAATAATATATTATTTTTATGTTCAAAAATTCCCTATATATAATATGTATACGAAAAAAGGCAAAAAAATAAGGATAATACCCACGTATTACCCTTATAAACTAATATTTTATATGTTTTTTGCTCTCTCAAGTGCAGTATCAATATTAGGACAGAAATTATCTTTTCCAACCGCCTTATACAGTCCTGATTTCTTCATAGCTCTGAGTGGTTGTTCGTTAACGTGAGAAAGAACTAACGTTACGTCCTTATCCTGACACTTCTTATAAAGACTTTCGAGAGAATTCATTGCAGTTGCATCAATTGCAGGAACACTTCTCATTCTAAGAACAAGGCACTTTGTGTATTCCTTAAGCTGAATATCGAGAATCTTATCTGCTGCACCAAAGAACATAGGTCCGCTGATTTCATATACACAAACATTTTTTGGAACAACCTTTAACTCAAGATTATCTGCATCATTCTCACTATCAACATATTTCCAGCCCTTAACTGCAGTTTCTTCGCTCATTCGTTTCATAAAGAGCATAGCAGCAAGAATCATACCAACCTCAATAGCAATAACAAGGTCAAAGATAACAGTAAGGCCAAAAGTTATTACCATAACAATAATATCATTTTTAGGTGCTGATTTCAAAATATGTATAAACTTCTTATATTCACTCATATTAAATGCAACCATAAAGAGGATTGCTGCAATTGTAGGCATTGGAATAAGACCTGCAAGTGGCATAAGGAATAAAAGGACAAGCAAAAGCACAATTGCATGAACCATACCTGCCACAGGAGTTCTGCCACCGTTTTTCGCATTTGCAGCAGTTCTTGCAATAGCACCTGTTGCAGGAATACCACCAAAAAGAACAGATGCAATATTACCTACACCCTGAGCTACAAGCTCTGCATTTGAATTGTGTCGTGAATTTACCATACTATCAGCTACCACGCAAGATAACAACGATTCTATCGCAGCAAGAATTGCGATAGTGAACGCATCAGGCAAAACTGCCTTGATAGTTTCAAAGCTTATCTCCATGCCTGATAATGCAAACTTTGGAAAACCGGATGGAATTGTATAAAGCTCACCGATTGTGAATACTCCCTCATCTAATCCAGGAATAAACTTAACCATCAATGCACCAACTACAACTGCAATAAGTGATGGTGGAATTCTTTTCTCAATTTTAGGATATATAATAAGTATAGCAAGTGACACAGCACCAACTAACAATGCCTGCCAACTGAATGTGCCAATAGCGTGAATATTTGCTTCGATTTTTTCAATAGTTTCAATAGGCTTAACACCGTCAGCATACTGAAGTCCAAGAAAGTCCTTAATCTGACCTATAAAAATTGTAACAGCAATACCGGCTGTAAAGCCTGTTGTAATAGTATATGGAATAAACTTGATAAGTGAGCCTAATTTAAACACACCCATCAGAATCAAGAATATACCTGCAAGAATTGTAGCAATAATCAAACCACTCATACCCTGAGTTGCTACTATTCCCGCAACAACAGTTGCAAACGCAGCAGTAGGTCCTGCGATTTGCACACGGCTACCACCTAAAAACGAAACCATAAATCCTGCAAAAATTGCTGTGTAAACACCACGAGCAGGTTCAACACCTGAAGCAAGAGCAAGAGCAATGGACAAAGGTAATGCGATAATCGCAACAATCACACCTGCAACAATATCCTTTACAAACTGGTCTTTTGAGTAGTTTTTGACCGTACTGAAAAACTTTGGTTTAAGATAAAAATTCTTCAAAGAAATCACTTCCGTTTGTGTTTTAAAAATTTACCGAGAAAAATATTAGCACTTTTCATCTTATCCGTCAATAAAAATTTAAAAGAAAAGACCTCTTTTTTAGAGGTCTTTTAAAATCAGCTATTTGCCTGCCCTGTATATGCAGCTACAAGAACCTTGAGCTGTTCCACCGTGTCAAATTTTGCACCTGATTCCACAATCGCAGCTCTTATTGAAACAGGAAGAGAATCAAAATAAGCTTTTACATCCAAATTCATATTTTTCATAAAAAATCACCTCGGTATTATTTTACCAAGGTGACCTTTATTTATACATTATAAAACTTTTGATAAGAAATCCTTAAGTCGTGGATTCTTTGGATTTGCAAAAAATTCTTCAGGTGTGTTTTCTTCAATAATCTTACCTTCGTCCATGAAGATTACACGAGTAGCAACCTCACGAGCAAAGCCCATTTCGTGGGTAACAACGACCATTGTCATACCCTCACGAGCAAGACTCTTCATAACGTCAAGAACTTCACCAACCATTTCAGGGTCAAGTGCTGATGTAGGCTCGTCAAAGAGCATTACTTCAGGCTCCATACAAAGAGCACGAACAATGGCAACACGTTGCTTCTGACCACCTGAAAGCTGACTTGGATATGCATCTGCTCTATCCTTAAGGCCAACTCTGTCAAGAAGCTCAAGAGCTTGCTTTTCAGCATCCTCTTTACTCTTTTTAAGAAGAGTCATAGGTGCTTTTGTCATATTCTTAAGCACATTCATATTTGGGAAAAGGTTAAAGTGCTGGAACACCATACCCATTCTCTGACGATGAGTGTTGATATTTGTCTTTTTGTCTGTAATATCAGTTCCGTCAAAATAGATTTTACCTGATGTTGGGATTTCAAGAAGATTAAGTGAACGAAGAAGTGTTGATTTACCTGAACCTGATGGTCCAACGATAACAACGACCTCACCTTTTTTGATTTCGCAGTTAATTCCGTCAAGAGCCTTAACAGAACCGCCTGTATAATGCTTTTTAAGATTTTCAACCTTAATAAGAACCTTATCTGTCACTCTTACGCAACCTCCTTTCAAGGATACCAACAAGCCATGAAAGAATCATAACCATTACAAGATAAATAAGCGCAACAGTTATAAGTGGAATAAAGTAGATGAATGTTCTACCGGCAATAACGTTACCTGCCTTTGTAAGGTCGATAACACCAACGTAACCTGCAACTGAAGTTTCCTTTAAAAGTGCAATAAATTCGTTACAGAGTGTTGGAAGAACAGCCTTGAACATCTGTGGAATAACGATAAAACGCATTGTCTGGAAATAGTTAAAGCCAAGGCTTCGACCCGCTTCAAACTGACCATGGTCAATTGACATAATACCTGCACGGAAAATTTCAGCAACATAAGCACCTGAATTAAAACCGAAAGCAATTATACCAACCATAACACCATCATCAGAGGATGCGAAAATTACAAAATAAGCAATCATAAGCTGAACAACAACAGGTGTTCCTCTTACAATTGTAAGATAAACCTTACAAATGCCATTAAGAATAGCAAGAATATAATAACCAACTCCACCACGAAGTTTCATTGATTCTTTATTTTTATCAAAAGAAGTACGAATTGCAGCAATAAGTATGCCAATAACTACACCAATTACAAGTGCACCTGCTGTGATTTTCAATGTATTGAGCAAACCGTTTACAAGCTGCATATAACGGTCTTTTTCAAAAAATACAAATTGAATATCAGCAATAAGCTCTGTCAACCATTCCATTCGATTAACTTCTCCTTTCTTACGCAAAAATTAGGGCGGAGTTTAAGCCGCCCTAAAATTAAGTTTTAATATAAATTATTCAGCAGAGATGTATTTGTCAACAACTCTCTGAACTGAACCATCAGCGATGAGTTCCTTAAGAGCGGTATTAACCTGTTCCTGAAGTTCTGTATTTTCCTTTGCAAAACAGATTGCATAATCTTCAATTGCATATTCTGTTTCAAGAATTACAAGACCTTCGTTAGCTGCTACATAAGATTTTGCAGGCTCGTTATCGATAATAACGCAATCTACCTTACCATTCTTAAGAGCTTCAACTGCAAGTGCTCCGTTTTCATATTTTATAACATTTTCTTCGCCGAATTCGTCTGAAGCATAGATGTCACCTGTTGTTGATGTCTGAACACCAATCTTCTTACCAGCGATATCGTCAAGAGAAGCGATTGAGCCACCTTCTTTAACAATAACAACCTGAACACCTGTTGCATAAGAATCTGAGAAGTTAACGTCCTTAAGTCTGTCTTCAGTAACTGTCATACCAGCCATACCCATATCGTATTTGCCAGCCTGAACACCAGGAATGATTGAGTCGAAAGCAACGTCTTCAATCTTAAGCTCCATACCGAGCTTTTCTGCGATAAGTGCTGCTACTTCAGCATCGATACCAACAACTGTTTCACCTTCATAGAATTCATATGGAGGGAATTCAGCATTAGTTGCCATTGTAAGAACCTTCTTTTCATCTTTTGGTTCTTCGCTACCGCCACAAGCTGCGAAGCAACCGAGTACGATAACAAGAGCAAGGATAACTGAAAGAATTTTAACTGATTTTTTCATTTTAATCTACTCCTTTTGTAAATTATATATTTTTACAGTTAGATTATATATTCCTTTTTATCAAAAATCAAGTATTTATGCAAAAATTCAAGTCGAAAACACACTTATTTGCATTTTTATACATTATTTATATGAATATTCATAGTTTTATGCATAAAACTAAATCAAATTTAGCAAAAAAAGCGAACAGAAAAAATAAAGAACTCCTGATTGCTTACGCTTTCAAGAGTTTTTGGAGCTACTAACCGGATTCGAACCGGTGACCTCTTCCTTACCAAGGAAGTGCTCTGCCTCCTGAGCCATAGTAGCATATTAAGTTTTGTGCTATATGATTCTTCACTGTAATCAGCAAGAGTTATTATACAAACATTTAGAATGTTTGTCAAGGACAGATAAAAGGAAAATTAAATTATAATTTGTAGGGAAGCCAAGATGGCGACATCACCACTATAACTCCCCGATAACCTCCAATTTTTTATCCTCTTTCCATTGAAATCACTCATTCAATCATCGTGTTATGACGTATCAAATTGTTGACAGATGTCAAACGTAATGCTATAATTTAAGAAAATCTTAGGAGGAATATTATGAAGAAAATTATTTCTGTTTTTATGTGCATACTTATGTTAGCATCCTGTATGGCACCTTTATTTTCCACATCTGCAGAGACTCTTTCTATAAGCAACGATGTGCTTGACACATGGTTTCTTGATGGTGAGTGTCCCGGTGAACTCGATTATGTTTATTACGCTCCGGAAATGAAGGATGACACAAAATATCCACTTATGATATGGCTTCACGGTGCAAAATCAGGTGATGAGCCTAGAGCACAGCTTGATTGGTATCGTTTCAGCAACTGGGCATCACCAGAGTATCAATCACGTTTTAAAAATGCAGGCGGTGCTTTTTTACTTGCTCCACGCTCTTCAAAAGACCCAACCAACAACTGGTATGAAACAGGCTGTGCATCACTTAAAGCCACTATTGATTATTTCGTTTCCATCAACAAGGATAGAATTGATACTTCCCGTATTTATATTAGTGGTTATTCAACAGGTGGCTCAATGGTGTGGCACATGGTAACTCGTTATCCTGATTTCTTTGCTGCTGCAATGCCTATTGCATCTCTTTACAATCCCACATCAGGAGAAATATCAAATCTCAGTGATACATCAATCTGGATGTTTAGCTGTGACAAGGATTTTTATGTGAGCGCTACTACTCCAATGGCAGAAGCGAACTTTGAACAAATAAAGGAAATTACAAATCGTCCATCAGGTATTCGTCTTACTGCATTCAGCGAAGCTGTATGGCCTTCAAACACAAAGCAAGATGCCTTTGATAAGGAGCACTACATCTGGGGTGCAGTTACAAACGATATGTTTATGGATTCCGGAGAGCAATATTATTACTCAAGAACTATTGATGGAAACGGTGATGAAATAACATTTGAAAGACCTAACGGAATCATAAGCTGGCTTTCACTCCAGACTAATGATAATGCAGACACCAACGTAACCGTTACTATTTTCGACAGAATCTTCGCATTAATCCGTAATTTCTCCGACAAAATCTTGTCACTTTTTAGATTCTAAACAGGCACAACAGTAACCCTTGGCTATGCCAGGGGTTTTCTATTGTACTAATTACAGTCTAACACTTCATAGCAAACAAAAGCATTACAAAAATTCGTAATACTTAATCACACAAAAAAGCAGGTAGCCTTTCGGTTACCTGCTCAATTTGTTTTATGGGGTTTTATGCTTTTTTCTTGTCAATTGCTCTCTGGATTGCCTTGATAATTTCAACAATTGGGATGATGAGGAATGCAAGGCCTAATGAGATTGCATATTCAAGAGCTGAAAGCTGTGTGAACTCGAACATATTTGCGAGAGGTTCAATTTCAACAACTGCTGTTGTGAGAAGGAATGAACCAACCATAGCACCATAGAGTGCAATGTTGTGGTGACCCTTAAAGAGCATTGAAACTGCTGAACCACGCTGTGAACGCATATTGAATGAGTGGAACACTTCACACATAGCCATTGTGAAGAATGCCATTGTCATACCGTCTTCGCTATCTGCGATGTTTCTGAATACGAGGTGTCCTGTTTCGATAAATTCACCGATATAGAATGCGATTACAGTAAGAACTGATACGATAACGCCCTGATAGAAGCAGTCAACACCAAGTCCACCTGCGAAAATACCGTCATTCTTGCTTCTTGGCTTTCTTCTCATAATGTTTTCTTCAGGCTGTTCAAGACCGAGTGCCAATGCTGGGAAGCAGTCTGTAACAAGGTT
>CAJGCX010000089.1 GCA_904501895.1 Clostridiaceae bacterium | reverse complement strand
AAGGCTTTAATAGACCAATAAATTAACCCCTCGGGAAAAACCTGAGGGGTATTTTTTATTAATAAATTATAATTTGTCGTTGCGTTCATGGGCGTTTGTTCTCGGCTCCCCTTGTCAGGGTGCGGGTGTCCTGTGGACACCTCTGCGAAGCAGAAGAACCGACCGAGCCGGCAGGTGAGACTTAGCTGTCTGCGAGGCAGACTGAGGGGTAGTCAGTTCATCGGTAAACTATCTCTCCCTCCGTCATTTTCTTACGAAAATGCCACCTCCCTCGTCAGAGGGAGGCATTATAATTGCAACGCAGTTCTTTCATTTTGCACTTTGCGCTTTGCATTTTGCACTTTGCGCTTTGCATTTTGCACTCCCTTATAAACTCTAATTTATTATGTAAAACAAAAAGGGCATCGTGGTGATGCCCTTTTAAAACTTATATTCAGTAATTAACCGATTACTTTATATCCCTTATCTTCAACTGCTTTTTTGAGTGCTTCTACGCTCAATTCAGCGTCAAGAGTTACAACTGCTGTGCCATCCTTATGGCTAACGATTGCTTCTCTTACCTCTGTAAACTCTTCAAGAGTCTTCTTAACATTTGCTTCGCAGTGTGGGCACATCATACCCTCAATTTTCATTGTGATTTCCATTGGTTTCTTCTCCTTTATCTTTGATTTGACTTTTTTATCATTTTTACTATTGTGAATGTTCTTAAAATTGAGTCTTAAAGCATTTGACACAACGCAGAATGAAGAAAGACTCATTGCTGCTGCACCAAACATAGGATTTAATTCCCAACCGAAAACATTTATAAATAAACCGGCTGCAAGTGGAATTCCAATTGCATTGTAGAAGAATGCCCAGAAAAGATTTTCATGGATGTTTTTAAGGGTTGCACGACTTAATCTTATTGCTGCAGGCACATCTGATAATTTGCTGTTCATAAGCACAACATCAGCTGAATCAATAGCAATATCTGTTCCTGCACCGATTGCAATTCCCATATCAGCTCGTGTTAGTGCAGGTGCATCGTTGATTCCGTCACCAACCATAATGACCTTACCTTTATCACGAAGCTGACGAACAACCTTTTCTTTACCATCAGGTAAAACTCCTGCTATAACCTCATCAACACCTGCCTGTGCACCGATTGCATTGGCAGTTTTTTCATTGTCACCTGTGAGCATTACAACCTTAATTCCCATATTCTGTAATTCACGGATAGCCTGTGGACTATCATCCTTAATTACATCAGCAACTGCAATAATTCCAAGAAGCTTATTTTCATTTGCAAAAAATAATGGCGTTTTTCCACTTTCAGCGAGGCTCTCAGCCGTTTTTATTGTTTTATCATCAACAGATACCTTTTCTTTGATAAAAGCGAAATTACCACCATAGAAAGCCTTATTTTCAAAATTACCTGTGACACCATTTCCTGAAAGTGCCTTGAAATCGGTTATATCTATTGTAGAAATATTTAGTTCATTTCCTTTTTCAACAATAGCCTTTGCTAACGGATGCTCACTTTTTATTTCAAGATTATAAGCAACATTGATTAGTTCATTTTCCGTAGCGTTAATCGGAATAATGTCAGTAACCTTTGGTTGTCCCTTTGTAATTGTGCCTGTTTTATCAAGGACTACGATATTTGCCTTGCCTGTTTCTTCTAACGATACTGCAGTCTTAAAGAGAATACCGTTTTTAGCACCAACACCGTTACCAACCATAATAGCAACGGGAGTTGCAAGTCCCAATGCACAAGGACAACTGATTACAAGCACGGAAATTCCACGTGCAAGTGCATAGCCGAAACTATGACCTGCGATTAGCCAAGCAATTGTGGCAATAACTGCGATTGAGATTACAACAGGCACAAAAACTCCTGAAACCTTATCAGCAATCTTTGCAATAGGTGCTTTTGTGGCAGCAGCATCGCCGACCATTTTGATAATCTGTGAAAGGGTAGTGTCCTCACCAACACGCAGAGCTTCACATTTAATGAAACCTGATTGATTTATTGTACCGCCAGAAACTCGGTCACCTGCTGTTTTATCAACAGGAATACTCTCACCTGTAAGGGCAGATTCATCAACTGCAGTTGCACCCTCAAGGATTATTCCGTCAACGGAAATCTGCTCACCGGGTCTGACTACAAATATATCACCCTTTTGCACATCTTCAACAGGTACTTCTGTTTCTACACCATTTTTGAGAATTGTTGCAGTTTTCGGTGCTAAATTCATCAATGATTTAAGTGCATTTGTTGTTTTGCCCTTTGAACGTGCTTCAAGCATTTTACCAACTGTTATGAGCGTTAAAATCATAGCAGCAGACTCGAAATAAAATTCGTGAAGATAATGATGTGCCATTTCACCACTTACTGCAGTCATTTTAAAGAGTGCATAAGTGCTGTATATAAAAGATGCACCTGAACCCAGAGCCACAAGGGTATCCATATTTGGTGACTTGTGCAAAAGTCCTTTAAAGCCGTTCACAAAGAATTTTTGATTTATCACCATTACAATAGCAGTTAAAATCAACTGTAAAAGACCAATTGCAAGTGGATTTGTTGCTAATATTTCAGGCAGCCACCAACCCCACATAACATGTCCCATTGAAATATACATCAATACAATTAAAAAGCCTAATGATGCAACAAGTCGTTTTTTGAGTTTTGGTGTTTCAGTATTTTTCAACTCATCGTCGTTATTTCCCTTTGATGGTGTATTTTTACCGTCTTTAAGTGTTGCACCATAACCTGCTTTAATTACTGCAGAAATGATTTTCTGTGGGTCTGCAGAGCCTTCAACACCCATAGAATTAGTCAGCAGGCTGACAGAACAAGAATTGACACCTTCCACAGCATCAACTGCTTTTTCCACACGCGCAACACAGGCAGCACAGCTCATACCTGTAATATTAAATTGTGTCATTTACTCACCTACTTCATAAGTTTTTGTAATGTTGACAGCAAATCGTCAATAGTTTCTGTTTTACCAGCCTTAATATCATCTGCAACACAGGTCTTAATATGATTTGAAAGCAAATTTTTGTTGAAAGCATTAAGTGCAGCATTAACAGCAGATACCTGTACTATTATATCCGTGCAATAGGCATTTTTCTCAACCATACCCTTGATTCCACGAATCTGACCCTCAATACGGTTAAGACGGTTGATAAGTGCCTTGTATTCTTCTTCACTACGAATTTTTGTCTTACAAAATTCACAAGTATTACTCATAAAACCACTTCCTTTATATTTTTATTATATACCCCTATAGGGTATATGTCAACATATAAAAGAGGCGATTTAAAATCGCCCCTACATTTTGCATTATTTATTAAAATGCTCTTTTGATGCTGTCAATGTGTTTTTAAGTAACATCGTAATTGTCATTGGTCCTACGCCACCAGGTACAGGTGTAATAAATGAGCATTTGTCCTTCACATTTTCAAAATCAACGTCACCACAGAGCTTACCCTCAGCATTTCTATTCATACCAACGTCAATTACAACTGCACCGTCTTTTACCATATCTTCCTTTACGAAATAGGCAATACCAACTGCTGCAACGAGAATATCTGCACGACGAGTAACTTCTGCAAGGTCCTTTGTGCGTGAATGACAGATTGTAACTGTGCCATTCTGACCTAAAAGGAGCATTGCCATAGGCTTACCGACAATGTTACTTCTGCCGATTACAACACATTCCTTACCTTCAACAGAAATGTTATAGTATTTAAGCATTTCCATAATTCCTGCAGGTGTACAAGGTAAAAATGAATGGTCACCAATCATAATATGACCTGTATTTACAGGGTGAAATGCGTCAACATCCTTATGAGGTGCGATTGCATTAAGCACTTTCTTTTCATCAATCTGCTTTGGAAGTGGCAACTGACAAAGAATACCGTCAACATTATCGTCGTTGTCAAGCTTTTCAACTAATTGGAGTAATTCTTCGGTTGTTGTTTCTTCAGGAAGAGCAAATTCAAATGACTCCATTCCAACCTCTTCACAACCCTTTTTCTTGTTGTTTACATAAACACGTGAAGCAGGATTATTACCTACAATAACAACAGCAAGACCTGTTTTTTTACCCTGCTCCTTAAGTGCTTCAACCTCTGCCTTAATTTCATTTCTTACAGATGCTGAAACCTCTTTACCATCAATAATTTTATACATTTTCCTGCACCTCCTGTGCCTTCTTGTCTTTATTAAGCTTTATAAATTTATAAATTGTAATTGCAGTACAAACAACTACAAGAGCCATTGAAACAAGCTGTGATACACGAAGATTTGTGTCACCGATATAAAGACTGTCGATACGAAGTCCTTCTACAACTGTCCTTTCAAGACCATAGATAATTCCGTAGCCTAAAATCAACTGACCGTCAAATTTATGGAATTTCTGACAAACAATATAGAGAACAAGAAAACCTAAAAGGCACCATACCGATTCATAAAGGAATGTGGGGTGAACAGGCAAGTCCGGATTCATTTCGATTCCGTATTCTGCGAATTCCTGCTGATGACTGTTTATGTAGTCAACGATTTTATCACTTGTCATACCGAAAAGACTTGTTGTATTGACACCGAATGCCTCTTGGTTTGTAAAGTTACCCCAACGACCGATTCCCTGACCGATTGGAAGTGCCATACCGATAAGATCAAGAAGCTTTAGAAATGGTAATTTAGTCTTTTTAGCAACGAAATATGCAGTGATTAATCCACCGATAATACCACCGTAAATTGCAAGTCCACCTTCCCATATTCTGAATATGGAAAGAAGGTTGTCCTTATATTCATCCCATTGGAAAATAACGTAATAGAGTCTTGCACCGACAACAGCACCAACAATGCCGTAAATAAGCACATCAACCATACTGTCAAGGCTCATTTTCCACACATAAGCCTTTCTGCCACCAAAAAGTGCTGCAAGAATAAAACCAAAAGCAATAATTACGCCATAAAATTTAACTGTAATGGTATCTCCACCAAATGGAATTTCAAGAAAGTTTTCATATACGTCAAATGACCAGCCAAGAGCAGGAAAATTGACCTCACAATAATCTGTTAAAAATCTCATTGGGTTACCTCCTTATTTCTGCTTGATAATTGACATTGAAGAATTTTCAATATTGAATGCGTTTCTCAAACGTGCATTCACATCATCAACTGTAATACTTTCAAGAACTGACAACTGTTCAAAAAGACCTTCGTTATTGAAATATGAGCCGATAAGAGAATTTGAAATTGAGTCAATATCGTTAAAACTCATAATGAAGTTACCGTAATGCTTTTTCTTAATACGGTCAAAATCATCCTTGTTAACACCGTCTTTGATAACTCTTGCAAGCTCTTCGTTGATACATTCTCTCACTTTTTCGTACTCGTGACTTTCACCGCTGAAAATGTGAGCAGAATAGCCATAGCCTTCAAAGTATTCTGTATCAAAGGTTGTATTTATAAGACCTTCACCAAGAAGCTTTTCATAAAGTGAAGATGTTTTGCCTGCAATAATATCAAGGAGGAGATTGCTCTCCACAATTTCTTTAAGACTTCTTGAAGGTGTTTTGATTTTTTCTTTAAAGCCGATTGCGAAAATAGGCATTGAAACCGAAAGATTTTTGATTGCAGTTTTTTCAACAACCTCTGCAGGCTCTTCAAGGAATTTTCGTTCAATGCTTTTGCTTTCTTTTGGCTTAAGCATTTTGTCAGCAACCTTTAAAACCTGTTCAACAGTTACATTACCTGCCACAGCAAGTGCCATATTTGCAGGATTATAGAATGTGTTATAGCATTCATAAAGTAAATCTGCTGTAATTTCACTTATTGACTCAACTGTACCTGCAATATCAATTCTTACAGGGTGCTTGTGATACATAGCACGAAGAAGCACGAATAAGGACTCCCAACCCGGTTCATCCTCATACATTCTGATTTCCTGACCGATAATTCCTTGTTCCTTCTGTACAGTTTGCTCTGTGAAATATGGATTCTGAACAAAATCAAAGAGGATTTCAAGTGACTCTTCAAAATTATCAGTACAAGAGAAAAGGTAACATGTCTTGTCAAATGATGTGTAAGCGTTTGCAGATGCGCCTGTTTTAGCGTATCTTGCAAAAGCGTCAAGCTCTTCACTTTCAAAAAGCTTATGCTCTAAAAAGTGAGCAATGCCCTCAGGGATTTCAGTGAATTTGTCCTGACCCTGAGCCTTGAAGCAAGTGTCAATTGAGCCGTACTTTGTGCCGAAAATTGCATAAGATGAAGAGTAATTTTCCTTTGGATAAACGAAGATTTTATATCCTGATGAGTGGTCAATTTCATAATAGCTATCATTAAGCAATTCATTTTTGATTTCTTTGATATTACTCATTTTTACCACCCTCTCCTGCAAGTAAATAAACTGAATCTATTGTTACACGCTTTGCACATTCTGTTACCTGCTCACGTGTTACTGCAGAAATTTTTTCTGCATATTCCTGACCGCTGACAATTGCATCGTCAAACACCTGTGAGCTGTAGAAGGTACAAACTGCAACAGGGGAGTCCTCAACACCCTTAAAAGCATCTGAAAGTGCTTTTATTGATGACTCGAAATCCTCGTCAGTAAATTCACCGTTTTTCATAACATCTATCTGATTAAAGATTTCCTTTAATGCCTTTTCGTAATTTTCTTCTTCAATACCACTCTGGATAAAAATGATACCCTTTTCACGAAGAAGTCTTGCACCACAATAGTAACAAAGGCTCATTTTTTCACGTACATTAAGGAAAAGTCGTGAATAAGGACCACCACCGAAAATATCTGTCATAACACGGAATGGGAAATAATCGTCATTTTCATTTTCCATACCTGAACGAAGTCCGATAACAAGCTTTGCCTGATTAACATCCATTTCGTCCTTGAAATATCTGATTTCCTTTGCTTCCTTTACAAATACAGTCTCGATTTCCTGAGGTGCTCTTTCAGTAATTGATTCTGCAAATTCTGTGAATTTTGCTTTGAGCATCTCCTCGCTGAGTCCACCACAAGCAGTAATTACAACAGTTGAGGTTTTGAGCATATCCACATAAGCATCATAAAGCTTTTTACCGTCAAGATTTTTAACATCCTCTTCAAGCTTTTCACGGTCAATTCCGTAAGGCTCACCCTGACACATAAGCTGACGAAGACGGGAAACAGCATAAGAGCGCTT
>CAJGCX010000088.1 GCA_904501895.1 Clostridiaceae bacterium | reverse complement strand
TTAACTGTTTTCTG
Source organism: Clostridiaceae bacterium (assembly GCA_904501895.1). Taxonomy (GTDB): domain Bacteria; phylum Bacillota; class Clostridia; order Oscillospirales; family Acutalibacteraceae; genus Fimenecus. Next base: position 7,246 of record CAJGCX010000088.1, on the reverse strand, counting down.
AAGGTCAATGATATAAATACCATTTCTTTCAGTGAAGATGTATTCAGCCATTTTTGGGTTCCATCTTCTTGTCTGGTGTCCGAAGTGAACACCTGCCTCGAGTAACTGTTTCATAGATACTACTGACATTGTTTTTTCCTCCTTATTTTATCCTCTGTACGGGTCAACTTTTAACAGGACATACAGTGTATGCAATTCCATTAAAATCACCGCACATGCGAATTGCTGAAAAATTATATCACAAGAGTTGTGTGATTGCAAGTGTTTTTTGAAAATTTATTGATAAATTATCATATTTATTCTTTTTGTGTAATGACAGTAATATTTTCACCATCACTTGTGACAGTTATATGACCATCAACGGATGTAAAATACTGTTTAACATTCAAGTCACCAAGCTTTTCAATATTATTTAGTGTTGGATGACCGTAATTATTATCACTGCCTGATGAAACAATAACATAATCAGGATTGACACGTGAAATGAATTCATCTGAAGAAGATGTGTTACTTCCGTGATGACCTAATTTCAAAACATCAGCAGAAATATGAAGATTGTTTTGTAATATCTGCTTTTCAACATCGTCCTCTACATCACCTGGGAATAAAAATGACGTGTCACCATAAGTGATTTTAGTCACAACAGACATATTATTAATGCTTTCATCTTGTTTTATAGGTGCAAGGATTTCAACTTTTGCAGAGCCTAAAATAAACGAATCGCCACAACCTACTGAAATGGGATTAACCTTCTTTTCTGCCACAGTATTTAAAAGATTGTTGTAAGTCAAGGATGTGACATTATTCTCAACGGACAATGAAGGCATAAGGATATTTGAAACCCTATAATGCTCCATAATTTCCGTTGCACTACCCATATGGTCATCATGAGGATGAGTAATAAGCATATAATCAATGGTATCAATTTCGAGCATATATAAATTTGTTCTTATTGTATATGACTGATTGAATGTACCCGTATCAATCATTAAAACTTCATCATCACAAACAACAATTGTACAATCACTCTGACCAACATCAAGATAATACACTGCAAAGTTACTATCCTGTTTCTTAACGCTATCTACAACATTGGTAGCAGAAAGAATCTCCTGCCAGCTTGTAACACCACACAAACATAAAATATCAAAAACAAATCCAACTGCAAGAATTAAACAAATGATTATTGCACGTTTTCTGTTTTTTATGTAATCAAAGGGATTAAAACGATATCCATCAGGATTTCTTTTTCCTTTTATGTAAAGTATTCTTTCGTTTAAAGTCATTTTTATTAACCTTATTGTTATTGTGATTCTGAATTCCCTGTTTTGGCTTGATTAAGCATTTTTTAGATGTACCAATCAAATCACTACGACCTGATTTTTTCAACGCTTCATAAACCAAATCATAGTTTTTCGGAATAAAATACTGCATTAACGCACGTTGCAAAGCCTTATCGTGAGGTGTTTTCGCAACAAAAACCTTTTCCAATGTATAAGGGTCAAGCTCTGTATAATACATTGCAGTTGAAATTGTACCCGGTGTTGGATAATAGTCCTGTACCTGTTCCGGATGAAGCTTTTCATCACGGATGAATTCTGCCAATTCAACAGCATCCTTAAGCGATGCACCTGGATGTGATGACATTAAATAAGGAACAAGATATTGCTCTTTACCAATTGATTTAGTGTAATTAAAGTATTTCTTTGAAAACTCTTTATATGCCTTAATATGAGGTTTACCCATTTTATCAAGAACCATTGCAGAACAATGTTCAGGAGCAACTTTTAATTGACCACTGACATGATGTTCAACAAGTTCTTTAAAGAATGCATCACTCTTATCACAAAGCATATAGTCATATCTGATACCTGAACGGATAAAGACCTTTTTAACCTTATCTATATTACGTACTGCACGTAATATATCAAGATATTCCTCGTGTGTTGATACAAGAGCAGGACATGGCTCAGGAGCTAAACATTTTTTACCCTTGCAAAGTCCATTTTTCAACTGAACATCGCAGGAGGTTCTTCTGAAATTCGCAGTAGGTCCACCTATGTCGTGAATATACCCTTTGAAGCCATCCATATGGGTTAATAATTTTGCTTCATTAATAATTGATTCCTTACTTCTGCAAGTAATATATCTTCCCTGATGGAAAGCAATTGAACAGAAATTACAAGCACCAAAGCAACCTCGATTATGAGTAATAGAGAACTGCACCTCAAGAATACCAGGTACTCCCCCATCCTTTTCATATACAGGATGATATGTTCTCATATAAGGTAATGAATAAACAGCATCAAGCTCTTCAGTAGTCAATGGTTCCATTGGCATATTCTGAACAAGCATCATTTTTCCATGACGCTGTTTGATAATTTTACCTCTGATATGGTCCTGTTCATCCTGCTGAACACGACAAGAAATTGCATATTCCTTTTTAGACTGTAAAACGTTCTCATATGAAGGACACTCAACACCCTTAAATGGAGTTTCAGTAACAGGAACTGCATAACAGGTTCCCTTAACATCAGTAATGCTCTTTATATCTTCACCATTGTTAAGTCGGTTTGCAATTTCAACAGTTTGTCTTTCACCCATACCGAATGAAATAAGGTCAGCACCTGAATCAAAGAGAATTGATGGTCTTATTTTATCATCCCAATAATCATAATGGGCAAATCTACGAAGTGATGCTTCAAGACCACCTATAATAATAGGAATGTCACCATATATTTCACGGATTTTCTGACAATAAACAATAACTGCTCTATCAGGTCTTAAACCAAGCTTACCACCCGGTGAATAAGCATCTGTGCTTCGTTTCTTTTTAGCCACTGTATAATGAGCAACCATTGAATCAATGTTTCCTGAAGAAACAAAGAAGCCAAGTCTTGGTCTTCCAAGAATTTTAAATGAGTCCTGTCTTTTCCAATCAGGCTGAGAAATAACACCTACTTTATAACCTGCATTTTCAAGGACTCTTGTAATAATAGACACGCCGAAGCTGGGATGGTCGACGTATGCATCTCCTGATACAAAAATAAAATCAACTTCATCCCAGCCACGAGAAATCATATCTGCTTTTGAAATTGGTAAAAACTGATTATTCTTCACTGTTACCCTCTGCATTTTCACTATAATCTTTATTAGCGCCACCCTGTGCCAAAGCATTCATTTCATACCATTGCTGCTTTGTCACAAGCACCTTACGAGGCTTTGCACCCTCATAAGGACCTATAATACCACTTGATTCAAGGTCATCAATAATTCTTGCTGCACGTGCGTAGCCTAATTTAAGCTTTCTCTGAAGCAATGTAGTAGACGCTGACTGTGCCTCAACAACAACCTCAATCGCCTTTGGTAACATTTCGTCAGCAGGACCATCACTACCCTCATCACCTGATGAAGAATTATCCTTCTTTTTAGCACCTGTCTGTGCTGCCTGTTTATCAATTTCCTTCATAACAGCATCATCATAAACTGTCTGTTCCTGAGTCTTAATAAAGGTAACAACATTTTCAACTTCCTTGTCGGACAAGTAACAACCCTGAACACGGATAGGCTTTGGAATACCAACAGGATAATAGAGCATATCACCGTTACCGAGAAGTTTTTCAGCACCGACAGAGTCAATGATTGTACGAGAGTCAACCTGTGAAGAAACTGAAAGTGAAATTCGGCTTGGAATATTAGCCTTGATAATACCTGTAATAACATCAACAGAAGGTCTTTGTGTAGCAATAACAAGGTGCATACCTGCAGCTCGAGCCATCTGTGCAAGACGACAAATTGAATCTTCAACCTCATTAGGAGCAGCCATCATAAGGTCAGATAACTCATCGATGAAGATAACTATCTGTGGCATCTTCTTTTTACCCTGACTTTCACAGATACTGTTATAGCCTGTTATATCTCTTACGCTGTTTTCAGAGAATGTCTTATATCGAGTAAGCATTTCAGTAACAGCCCAAGCAAGAGCACCTGAAGCCTTTCTTGGGTCGGAAACAACAGGAACAAGCAAGTGTGGAATTCCATTATAGATTGTGAATTCAACTTGCTTAGGGTCAATCATAAGAAGCTTAACCTCATCAGGAGTAGCATTATAAAGAATACTTACAATCATTGAGTTAAGGCAAACAGATTTACCTGAACCTGTTGTACCTGCGATAAGCAAGTGAGGCATTTTAACAAGGTCAGAATAAACGAATTCACCCGTAATATCTTTACCCAAAGCAACTGTCAATTTTGATTTTGCAGTTTTATACTGTACTTGGTCAATAACCTCACGAAGAGTAACTGATTGACGACTCTTATTTGGCACTTCAATACCAACAGCAGGTTTATTAGGGATAGGAGCTTCAATTCGCACACCTGATGCAGCAAGATTAAGTGCAATATCGTCAGCAAGATTTGTTATTTTACTGATTTTAACACCTGCAGCAGGCTGAATTTCATAACGTGTAACTGAAGGTCCACGAGAAACTCCAACAAGTCTTGTAGAAACGCCAAAGCTGTTAAGTGTATCAATAAGCTTCTTTTCATTATATTTCTGCTCAGCTTCGTAGTCAGCAGAATTTGTATTTTTAGGAAGATTAAGAAGGTCTAAAGGAGGTAAAGCATACTGTTTAACAGGCTCACTATCCCACTCTTCATCTGTATATTCGTCAGATTCTTCTATTTCTTCCTCAGTTTCCTCTTCTTCACCTAAATCAATCTTAATCTGTTCACCATTTTCGGTGTTTTTATTGATAATATCATCAAGATTTACAATGTTATCCTCTGGTTTTTCTTCTTTATTATCAGCGAACATTTCTTCATTATTGATTTCAGAAAATGGAATTATATCATCCTCAACAGGAGGCTCATCAAGGAAAATAGGCTCTTTATCCTTCTCAGGCTCAGGACCTAAATCCACATCAGGATTGAATTCCTTTTTCCTTTTCTCTTTTCTTTCCTGATTATGCTGTTCAATTTTTTCATTATATTCATTGATTTTATCACCTGTAAACTCACCGATTTTCTTTACAGGCTTTGAAATTCCGTTAAACAAGCCTCCTAAAGTAAGCCCTGTAATAACCATTACAAAAACAAACAAAAGAAGAATTAAAATAATCATTGATGCAAGCTTATTACCACCTGTAATAAGAAGCATAAGACCACCGAAAAGTGCGCCCCAGACACCACCACCGAGCATACTTCCGTCAATATAATAGAAGTTATATGCATCCTTGATAGCTTCAAAATATGTATTACCATAATTACACTGTGCAACGTGTACAATACTACTGATTACAGTTATGAGAATAGTTGCCTGTACAATTTTTGAAATTACATTCTTATCAGCCTTATCAATTGCAATAAACACTGCAACAAGGAGTAAAAGCAATGGGAAAATGAATGAGAAAAAACCGAACATACCAAACATTAATGTTCGAAGTCCACCCCAGATTCCCCCTGCATCAATTATTGCAAGACAAAACATAAAAATTGAAACTGCAAAAAGAATAATTGCAGTTAATTGCTTATTTACAACCACTTGCTTTTTTACACTCTTTTTACTAACTGGTTTTTTAGTTGTTGTTTTCTTTTTTTGCTGAGCCATTTAAACATCTCCAAATTATAATCCTAAAATACTACAAACAATGGTAATTACACCTAAAGCTAAACAATAGTATCCAAAATATTTCCAAGCATCCTTTTTAAGAATCCACTGCAAAAGTTTAATACACAAAACACCAACTACGGCTGCTACAACAACACCGATTAAAGTTGGTAAAATTTCAATTTCTGCACCAACATCAATTGCATCCTTGAATTCTACAATATTGGCAACAAGAATTGCAGGAATACCAAGAATAAATGAATATTCAACCATATTTGATTTTGATACGCCACAAATCATACCGGTTGAAATTGTCGAGCCCGAACGGGAAATGCCAGGGAATCCTGCAGCAAAGGCTTGGGCAAGACCGATTGCAAATGCCTGAGGAGTATTAACATCACCGGTAAGTGTTTTCTTCTTTGAAATCACAGTAGATGTAAGTAAAAGTACCCCTGTTACAAGGAAGCAGATTCCTTCGAGAAGAATACTGTCATCTTCTGCAAATGAGCCAAGATAATCCATAAGCTTCATATCGTTTCCAACAGGAATTAAAAGAAGTAACAATGGAATACAGGAAAAGAAAAACATTACAAGCATTTTCTTTTTACCTTCAAGCTTATTAAACTTAAATTTGCCTGTAAAAATATCTTTTACTAAATCAAAAGCATCAATAACCAATTCAAAAATTGTCTTATGAAAAACGATAAAAACTGCAATCAATGTTCCTAAATGAAGAAGAACTGAAAAAAGCAATGAGCCCTCTCCACCTACTCCTAAAAAGTGCTGAAATAATGACAAATGACCACTACTTGAAATAGGTAAAAATTCGGTAATACCCTGAACAGCACCAAGAATTATAGCTTTAATAATTGACAAAACAATCAACCTCACAAAAATTAAACAAATTCTAAATTCTTCTAAATATTGTATCATAAGAAAAAAATAATATCAATATTTTGTTAAAATTTCATTTTATTATATACAAATATATTGACAAATTTATGTCAATATAATAGAATTATTTAAGATTGTTAAAAAAATGAAAAAGTCCAAGGAGTGATACAAAATGGGAATGACAATCGGTCAAAAACTTATTAAATCTCACCTTGTCAGCGGTGATATGACACCTGGCAGTGAGGTTGGTCTTAGAATTGACCAGACATTAACTCAGGATGCTACAGGTACAATGGCTTATCTTGAACTTGAAGCTATGGGTATTGAACAGGTTAAAACTGAACTTTCAGTTGCATATATTGACCATAATACATTACAGACAGGCTTTGAAAATGCTGATGACCACAGATTTATTCAGAGTGTTGCAAAGAAGCGTGGTATTCGTTTTTCAAGACCTGGTAACGGTATCTGCCATCAGGTTCACCTTGAAAGATTTGGTAAGCCAGGCAAAACATTAATTGGTTCTGACAGCCATACACCTACAGGTGGTGGTATCGGTATGCTTGCAATGGGTGCAGGTGGTCTTGACGTTGCTGTTGCTATGGGTGGCGGTACATACTACATTACAATGCCAAAAATGGTACGAGTTAACCTTACAGGTAAGCTTAGTCCTTGGGTTGCCGCAAAAGATGTAATTCTTGAAGTTCTTCGTATAATGACAGTTAAAGGCGGCGTAGGCAAGAT
>CAJGCX010000087.1 GCA_904501895.1 Clostridiaceae bacterium | reverse complement strand
CTGACTGCTTCTTATGTTTACCCTGTGCTTCAGCAGATTTTCTGATTGTTTCTCTGTAAGCAACCTTAGGTACTGTCAAATCAACTTCAACGCCGAACTTGTTCTTAAGCTTTGAAACGATAACGTCAAGGTGCTGTTCACCAAGACCTGAAAGAACCTGTTCTTTAGTTTCCTTATTAATTGTGAATGAGATTGATGGGTCTTCTTCCATAAGTCTGAAGAGTCCCTGTGCAACCTTTTCTTCTTCACCCTTTTTACGAACATTAACTGCCATTGAAAGACATGGATTTGGACAGTTAACACCGTCAAGTGTTACGATATTCTTAGGATCACAGAGTGTGTCACCTGTCTTAACGCCTGCAAGCTTTGTAACAACACCGATATCACCAGCGATAATTTCTTTAGCATCCTCCTGCTTACCGCCCTTAACAGTAACGATTTTACCCATCTTTTCAGTTTCGCCTGTACGAACATTATAAGCCTGAGTATCAGCAGAAAGCTTACCTGAAACTACCTTGAAGAATGACATCTTACCAACGAATGGGTCAGCAACAGTCTTAAAGCAGATTGCTGCAAGAGGTCCGTTAATGTCACAAGGAAGAACAACATCTTCACCTGCTTCGTTCTTTGCTGTTTCACCTGCATAACCGTAAGCGCCAGGAACAGACCAAGCAAGGTTGTAAAGAAGCTGGTCAACACCTGCGCAAGTAAGACCTGCAACAGCGTAAACAGGGTAGATTGAACCGTCAAAAATACCTGTGCAAAGACCCTTAAGGATTTCATCAGGAGTGAATGCTTCACCCTCGAAGAACTTTTCCATAAGCTCATCGTCAGTAGTAGCAACAGCTTCCATAAATGCTGATGTCATTTCTTCAATAACAGGGTCATTAGGCATCGGAACCTTAGTTGCCTTACCGTTTTCGTCATATTCATAAGCCATACCTGTCATAAGGTTAACGTATGATTTTGTAATATTGCCTTCCATATAAGGAATGATTGTAGGACAAAGCTTGTTGCCATAAACTTCCTTGAGTGCTTCAAATGTCTTGTAGAAGCTTCTGTGGTCAGAGTCAGTCTTTGTGATAGCAAAGAACTTTGCAAGACCTCTCTTTTCAGCAGCCTTAAATGCCTTTTCAGTACCAACGTCAACACCTGAACCAGCACTTGTAACTATAAGAACAGCTTCAGCAGCACGAACAGCCTCAGCACTTCCACTTTCAAAGTCGAAAAGACCCGGAGCATCTATAATATTTAACTTTGTGTTATCCCATTCAATAGCAGCCATAGCTGATGAAACTGAAGACTTCTTTCTCTTTTCTTCTGCGTCGAAGTCAAGAACTGTGTTACCGTCTGCAACTTTACCGAGTCTGTCAGTAGCACCTGCTAAATAAAGCATTGCTTCACAAAGAGTAGTTTTTCCTTTTCCGCCGTGACCAAGCACAGCAATATTTCTGATGTTATTTGAGGTGTATGCCTTCATAGAAGTATGCCTCCCTTTCCTAAAATGCCGTGTTAGTGGTTGTCAAACCACCGTATTATGTGAAAAATAAATAGAATTTTCCAACACGTTGAAAAAATTATAGCACATTTGAACAAACAATGCAACTATGTTTTACTGTTTTTTTATACAGATTTTTCACCCGATTTTTGTGCAAATTATAATTTGTCGCTCTCTTTGGTTATGATAATTCTCGGTAGGGCGGGGTCTTGGTCTCACCTGCCGGTTCGGTCAGTGCTTCTGCTTCGCAGAGGTCTCCACCGGAGACCCGCACCCCCGCCGTCAATTAACCAACACACTAATTGAAACAGGTCATTCTAAGCGTAGCGAAGAATCTCCCCAAAGGTTACATATCAACGAACAGAGATTCTTCGTCGTTTCACTCCTCAGAATGACTTTTCTATTTTAAATTCATATTAAACAGCAACGGCGGGAGCAAGCCCCCGCCCTACGCTTACAATATTAATTCCCCGACAACCTCCAATTCACATTAAAAAAACACCTGACTTTTTTCTGTTGATTTTTTATTCCAAAAATTGTATAATTGTATAAATGTTTGATTAAAGAGGTTGGGGATATGAAAAAATCAATGACATGGGCTTTTTTGCTTGTTATTGCATTGCTTTACGCAGGATTTATTGTGAGTGATATTTTTACATTAGGCTTCTCCAATATCCTTAAATACGCTTCCGTTGTGATAATGGCAATTGCAAGTCTTTTTGCAGGCAAGGAAAAAAGTGACAATCTTTGCAAGTGGATTTTTGGCTTTGTGCTTATTGCAGACGGTTTTTTCCTTATAGTTGACAAGCCACTTTTCGGTATTGGTACATATCTTATTATCCAATTGTTCCATACAGTCAGACTCACATCCTTCGGAAAACGTCACACAAAGGCAGAGCTGCTTAAAAGAATTATTCCAGCAGTAATTTTGTCAGTCATAGGCTCGTTTTTCAATGTGGTGTTTGCACTTGTTCCGTCTTATACAGTTTGCATTGGTGAAAACATTGCTCATTCCTGTGAAAATATGTATAAGCATCCGTCAAAACGAAACCTCATTTATATGTTCTCAATGCTCTGTCTTGCAGTATGTGATGCCTGTGTAGGAATAAGATGCTTCCCTACATTAAGCTTTATGACACCTGAGCTTTCACATTTTGCACTTACACTTACATGGATTGCTTATGTTCCGAGTCTTGTATTGCTTCTTGCAACAACAGGTGCATTGAATTTTAAGGATAAAACAGAAAAAGAATTAATACATAATTAAAATACGGGAGATGTTATTGTGTTACCTCCAATTATTGAATTTTTAAAGGACAAAAGTGTGCTGATTTTAGGCTTTGGTCGTGAGGGAAGAAGCACATACAATTATATAAGACGTTATCTGCCTGAAAAAATCCTTGGAATCGGCGATGGCAGAGAGCAGAAAATCGATGACAATTTCGTTGAATATTACTGTGGCGAGGATTATCTTTCACATATCGGTAAATTCGATGTTGTAATGAAAAGTCCGGGAATTTCCTTTGTAAATGTTGATGTTCCTGAAAATACATATGTTACTTGTCAGACGGATATGTTTTTAAAATATGCACCTTGTAAGAAAATTGGCGTAACAGGCTCAAAGGGAAAGACCACAACCTCAACACTTACCTACAAAATGCTTTGTGCAGGTGGTGTTGATTGCGAATTAATGGGTAATATGGGACTTCCTGTCCTCGATTACATTGAGGAAATGACCGAGGATAAAATCGCAGTTATCGAGATGTCCTCACACCAGCTTGAATTCACAAGAAGCTCACCTGATGTTTCAATTCTTACAAATATTTACGAAGAACACCTTGAGCACTACAAGGGTGGAATGACAGGCTATGTAAATTCCAAGCTTAATATTGTAAGACATCAGAATGGAAACAATACATTTATATATAACGGTACACAGGGATTGTCACCATATCTTGATTTGAATACTGTAAAATCAAATGCGATTGCAGTTAAAAAGGATGATTTTCTTCCATTTGAAATCGAAAATATTCACCTTGCAGGTGAACATAACCGTCACGACGTACTTTATGCCTATACTGCAGCATCAAAATTTGGTGTAACTGCTGAAAATGCTAAAAAGGCAATCGATGACTTTGAAGGCATTGAGCATAGAATGGAAAATATTGGTATATATAATAGTATAACCTTTTATAACGATTGTATTGCTACAATCCCTCATGCAGTTATGTGTGCTATAAACGCAATCAAGGCAAATACACTTATTATCGGTGGTAAAGACAGAGGAATTGATTATACCGATTTTGCTGTTGACCTTGAAAACAGCAATTTAACTACCATTATCGGTACAAAAACCACAGGCCATAAAATTATCGATATGATGCTTGCAAATGGCACAAGAAAAAATCTCATCAAGGCAGAAAATCTTGAGGAAGCAGTAAAATCAGCTTTTGAAAATACTGAAAAAGATGGTGTCTGCATTTTGTCACCTGCTGCTTCAAGCTATAATGAGTATAAGAACTTTGAAGAAAAAGGCAGACATTATAAAGAATTAGTAAAGAAATACGGTGAGTAAAATGGAATTAACAGAAAAACAAATCAGCTTCGAATATAAATTTCAGGGCAGAATAGTAAATCTTCGTGTTGACGATGCACTTTTGCCAAATGGCTCAACTGCAAAACGAGAAATCGTTGAGCATAATGGTGGTGTCTGTGTTGCACCTCTTGACAGTGATTATAATCTCTATTTTGTAAAGCAGTTCCGTTATCCTTATATGGAAATTGTAACTGAATTACCCGCAGGTAAGCTTGAAAAGGGCGAAGACCCATTTGAAGCAGGAAAAAGAGAGTTAAAGGAGGAAACAGGCGCAGTAGCAGGTAAATATATGAGCCTTGGAAAACTTTATCCAACTCCGGGATATTGTGGTGAAATTATTCATATGTATCTTGCAACTGATTTGGAATTTGGTGAGCAGAATCCTGACGAAGACGAATTTTTAGAGGTTTATAAAATTTCACTTGAAAAAGCAGTTGAGATGGTGATGAACGGTGAGCTTCCTGACAGCAAAACCCAGACAATGATTCTCAAAATCAATCAGCTGAAAAATGAGGGTAAAATATGAAATTAGTTTTAGCATCAAAATCACCTCGAAGAAGTGAAATTTTAAAAAATGCAGGTATCGACTTTGTTGTGAGAGTTGCCGATGCCGATGAAACAATTCCTGATGGCACACGACCTGAGGATGCAGTAGTTTTTCTTGCTGCACGAAAAGCCCTTGCAGTTGAAAGGGCAGAAGATGAAATTGTCCTCGGTGCAGATACAATAGTTGTGCTTGACGATAAAATTCTTGGCAAACCAAAAGATAAAGAAGACGCTTATAATATGATAAAAAGTCTTTCAGGCAGAGTCCATTCTGTTTTTACAGGTGTCTGTGCTATTGGTAACGGTACTTCGCTTACCTTTGCAGAGGAAACAAGAGTTGAATTTTATCCTCTTACTGACGAGGAAATTAACGAATATCTTGACACGGATGAGCCTTATGATAAAGCAGGTGCTTACGGAATTCAGGGTTATGCCTCAAAATTCATACGAGGAATCGAAGGCGACTACTTCAACGTTGTTGGTCTTCCCGTAAGTAGTGTTTATAAAAAGATTATAAAAAAGTAATAAAATTATTGACAATTGATGAATTTTGTTGTAAATTTAGTATGTATATTATTGAAAGGGGAGCCCTATTATGGCTAAAAAGAACTACACACCTGAAGAGATGCAGGCAAAGATGGACAAAAAGTCTGCTAACTGCAAGCTTTTCTTCGGAACATTTACAAAGGCATTGGCAGTGTTCCTTGCAGTTGTTATTGCATGGTCACTCGTAGCAATTGCATACACAGCACCTTCAATGGGTGGCACAGTGGTTGCAGGTCCTGCTACAAACAATTCAACAAGCACAGATAACAATTCTGGTAGCACAGATGCACCTATCACAGAGGACGAAAACCTTCTTGGTGATGACACAACAAACGATGTTGTTACTGATGACGAAGTTGCTGGTGATGATGCTACTGGTGATGGCACAACATCAGATGCTCCTGCAGCTGCTACATCAAAGGCTGACGTTGCAAAGCTTCTTAACGACGTAACAGCAAAGGCTGCAAAGGGTAGCTACAAGTGGACAAGAAAATCTTGGTTCACAAAGAAACTTGACGTTGGTAATGCAACAGGTACACTCAACAAGGTTATTCAGATGGTTGACGAAAACGCAACTCTTGACTCTGTTGTTGGTGGATTCCTCTCAATTTCAGGTACTGAAAGTGACCCTGCATGGGAAGGCCAGGTTAAGAATGGTAAGCTTCCTGCAGAAGGCAGAATGAAGGAAGATAAGTTCCTCCTCAAGGGATTCACACTTACAGAAGCTGACATTAAGGATATGGTAGTTTCAGGCAATACATATAAGCTTCAGCTTAATGCATGTAAGACACCTCTCAAGGATGGTAAGAACGCTCTTCACCATGTAACAAACGACTTTATCACAAAAGACGAAGTTGCAAAGGGCGTTGCAGATGGTCTTGGTTCACTCGGTAACCTTGTTACAATCAACGAACTTGACGTTGACTACACAGCAATCCTCGTTACTGCAGTTGTAGAAAACAATACTCTTAAGAGTGTTGAAATTTCTTACACAATGACAGTTAACTCACTCAAGCTCAAGGCTATGGGTATGAACGTTGACGGTAACGGCGCTGGTAAGATGGTATGTACATACTCAAACTTTGCTTAATCAGTAAAGCGTTTTAAAATCTGAAAGGAGATTTTTAATTATGGCAAAATCAAAGGCACCTTTAACTCCTGAACAGGCAGAAGTTAAGGCAATTAAAAAAGAAAAGAAATCACAGAACTTCGTTAAGTTCTTAGCAATCGTACTCGCTTTTGCACTTACATTCGGTGTTGTTTCACTCGGTAAGTCAACAGCTGAAAAAGCTCTTGAAGCAGCTGGCTCAAATGTACAGTCAGGCGATGTTTCAGGTGACGTAAATAATGATGTATCAGGCGATATTTCAGGTGATGTATCAGGCGATGTTGCTGGTGACGATACAACAGTTGACGCTCCTGCAGATGACACAACAGATGCTCCTGCAGACGATTCAACAGACGTTCCTGCTGGTGATGACGCTGGTTCAGCTCCTGCAGATTTCTCAAAGGCTAATGCTCATGAAATGTTCAACAAGTGGACAGCAGCTGCAGCTAAGAAGAGCTACAAGTTCGCTCGTGTATGTGCATACACACCTGACGGTGCTATCGACGTTGGTAATGCAACAGATACACTTAACAGCATCATCAAGGGTATTGACGAAAACGCATCTCTTGACTCTGTTGTTGGTGGCTTCCTCGGAATCGGTAACAGAGACGGCCAAGTTAAGAACGGTGTTATTCCTGAAGGCATGAACAAGCAGTATGCTCTTAAGGCAATGAGCCTCACAGCAGCTGACATTAAGGAAGCAACAGCTAACGGCAACAAGTTTACAGTTAAGCTTGGTAACTTTGCAAATCCTCAGAAGGATGGCAAGAATGCAATGAGCCGTGCAACAAATGACTTCTTCACACATCAGGAAGTTGTTGATGGCATTTCATCACTTACAACTCTTATTAAGGTTAACAGCACAGATGTTCAGTACACAGATGTTACTCTTGTAGCAGTTGCTGACGGTGACAACCTCAAGTCACTTGAAATCAGCTATGGTTTCTCAGCTAAGATGCAGCTCAAGGCTGTT
>CAJGCX010000086.1 GCA_904501895.1 Clostridiaceae bacterium | reverse complement strand
TTATAATCGCGTTCCCGGTGAGGAAATGGGCACATTCTATAACTGTGCTACTGATGAGCAGATGATGGAAATGTCTATGAAGCTTTCGCATAATGGAAAAGAGCTTTTCAGTATGGAACCACAAAAACATTGGTGGCTTACAGGCTTCCATTTAAGCGGAACAGTTTATGACCCTGCATCACTTACAATGGACTATTCAATCGTTTTCCCGAATGCAGAAATGTTAACAGCTTTCACAAATGCAGTTGATAATGAGGAGCATCACGATACAACTTACACAGTAAAAAATACAAAAGTTACACTTCACTGGTAAAAAGAGAATAAGACAAGTAAAAGGTGGGTTTAAAGCCCACCTTTTTCAACATATTGTGTATCTAATGTATTATATATCTATTTGTAGTATATTTTGCTTGATTTTTCCATACTATGATGATATAATACCCCTCGTAAATTTGAAAGGATGAAAATAGTATGAAAATCACAAGAAAAATAACAGCAGTTATTTTGGCAGTTGTGCTTATGCTCACAATGATTACCCCTACTCTTGCTGCTTCTATCAACCCAATTAGAACACGTTCAGGATATGCAGCATTTCTCACTGTAAAGTCAGGAAAACCGGCACTTTCAAGCGAAGAATTTCTGAATATATTAAACAAAATTTCTGACTTCTTCCGAATCTTTACAAACGGCAAATTCCCAACATCAGAAAAAATCGATGTTTCCTATGATGAATTCCTTCTTATAGCAAATCATCATATATTAGCAAACAGTGGTCTTGATATTGCTACACTTATCGGCAATTTCCCTCCACTCAATATTAATATCGGTTATGTAACTGAAAAGTTTGAAATCGATACAACTGCAGCCAGAGAAACCATGTTTGCACTTCGTGACGAGTGCTATGCAAACGGCGAATACGACCTTGCAAACGTATATTACTTTGTCGGTGTTTATGTAAGCATTATTGATAAGGTATATTTCTATGCGGCTCCTACTTCTTATAACGAAAACATTTATGAGGTTTATCTCGAACTCACATACAGAGACGGTCTCACCGAAACATTCAGCACAGGCATTCTTGTTGATGCTGTGACAGGCGAAATTTACAGCAAAAACGGCAACGGAATACTCGGTATCGGATTCAACTTCAATATGAATGAAATGATGGTTTATGCGCTTATTAATTCGTGGAACAGAGAATTCGGATTTGCTGTTACCTACGACATCGCAGCTGATATTTTGCCTGTTTGGGAAATCATTACCCGTAGATATTATTTTGAATACAATGGTCTTGAATGGCTTATTCAGGCTTGGAAGGGCAGTTATTTTATGACAGCAACAGGCTCTGAGGTTGGCGTTTACAATCGTGTTCCCGGTGAAGAGCTTGGTACATTCTATAATTGTGCAACAGATGACCAGCTTATGAATATGACAATGAAGCTTTCACACGAGGATACCGTTCTTCTTGACTTAGGTCCTGAAAAACATTGGTGGATTAACGGCTTCAAAATGAATGGCTTAATGTACGAGCCTGAAAACCTTCTTCTTGAATTTTCAATTGAAATGCCTGATATGGATATGACAAACGCTTTTGTAAAGGCTATTGAAGAAGAAAGTCATAAGGACACAACATATACAGTTGATGGTACAACAGTTTCAGTTGTATGGCCTGCTGAATAAAATAATACAAGTAAAAAGCACGGAGAATGGACACTAAAATCCATTCTCCTTTTTTGCTTGTAAATTGGAGTTTATAGGGGAATGCAAAATGCAAAGCGCAAAGTGCAAAATGAAGGAACTGCGTTGCAATTATAATGCCTCCCTCTGACGAGGGAGGTGGCATTTTCGTAAGAAAAAGACGGAGTGTGAAACTCCGTCATATTTTTACTGTCTGTAATCCTTAAGGAAATCTGCAAAGCTTTCCAAAGCTTCACCAAGAACACGTCTTCTTGGAAGATATACGATTCTAATATGGTCAGGTGTTGGGTAATTAAAGCCCTTACCATGCATAAGAAGAACCTTCTTTGCTTTAAGAAAATCGAGAACAAGCTTTTCGTCGTCGTGAAGATTGAATTTCTTCGCATCCAATTTTGGGAAAATGTAGAATGCAGCCTTTGGCTTAACCACTGAAATGCCGTCGATTTCGCAAAGAGCGTTATATACGAATTCTCTCTGTTCATAAATTCTGCCACCAGGAAGAAGAAGCTCGTCAATACTCTGAACTCCACCAAGAGCAGTCTGCACAATACTCTGTGCAGGTACATTTGAGCAAAGTCGCATTGAAGAAAGAAGATTAAGGCCCTCAATATAGCCCTTAATTCTCTTCTTATCGCCACTGATTACCATCCAGCCCACTCGGAAGCCTGCAACTCTGTGTGACTTTGAAAGTCCGTTAAAGCTGATACAAGGCACGTCAGGAGCTAATGAAGCAAGTGCAGTATGAGTAAGTCCATCCATAACAAGTCTGTCATAGATTTCGTCAGCAAAGAGAATAAGGTCATTCTGTCTTGCGATTTCAACGATTTCCTTTAAGATTTCGTCACTATATAAAGCACCTGTAGGGTTGTTAGGATTAATGATAACAATACCCTTTGTGTTAGGTGTAATCTTCTTTTTAATATCGTCAATATCAGGATTCCACTCATTCTGCTCATCGCACATATAGTGCACAGCATTACCACCTGCAAGAGTTACAGATGCTGTCCAGAGTGGGTAGTCTGGAGATGGCACAAGAATTTCATCACCATTATCCAAAAGCCCCTGCATTGACATTGTAATCAATTCGCTGACACCGTTACCGATATAAATATCGCCAATATCAACGCCCTTGATACCCTTAAGCTGACAATACTGCATAATTGCCTTTCTTGCAGAGAACATACCCTTTGAATCAGAATAGCCCTCACACTCACGGAGATTATACATCATATCACGGATAACCTCGTCAGGTGCTGCAAAGCCAAATGGTGCAGGATTGCCGATATTAAGCTTTAAAATACGCTGTCCTTCAGATTCCATTCTGACAGCTTCGTCCATTACAGGACCACGAATGTCATAGCATACGTTATCAAGCTTTGTGCTTTTATTAAATGTTTTCATATAAATACCTCAATGATATTTTCTGTTTATTCCAAAAAAATATTCCCACCGTTGCCAGTGGGAAATTTAGTAGTCGAAAATTACTGCTCAACAGGATAAACGCTTACCTTTTTTCTGTCCTTGCCCATTCTTTCGAACTTAACCTTACCGTCAACAAGTGCGAAAAGTGAGTCATCTGAGCCACGACCTACGTTGTTACCAGGGTGGATGTGTGTACCACGCTGCTTAACAAGGATGTTACCTGCGAGAACGAACTGTCCGTCCGCACGCTTCACACCAAGACGCTTTGATTCTGAATCACGGCCGTTCTTAGTTGAACCCATACCTTTTTTATGAGCAAATAACTGAATGTTTAATTTAAGCATTAAAAACACCTCTTTCAAGTTTCAAGTTGTTGGGATACTGACCTTGTAACTCGCTTAAATGCAAATACAAGCCATCAGTAATCGTTTTCGATTTACGAGCATCATCCACATTCATTGTGAATTTAAAATACCCGTCACGGACCTCTGCTTCAGGATTTAATTTCATAATTTCAATTATAGTGTTTGCAGCCATATAGATTGCTGAAGAAACTGCACTACAGACAATATCTGAGCCGAACTCTCCTGCACCACTGTGACCACTAACCTCAAAGGAAATTACTGTTTCATCCGAAAACAGAAATTTTGCGGTTGTCATTATGCGTTAATACCGGTAATCTCAACCTTTGTATATGGCTGACGATGACCCTTCTTACGCTTTTCGTTCTTCTTTGGCTTGTAAGTAAATACTGTGATTTTCTTACCCTTACCATTCTTAAGAACCTTAGCAGTTACCTTTGCACCGTCAACATATGGTGCACCTGCCTTAAGTCCGTCTTCAGAACCAACTGCGAGAACCTTGTCAAAAGTAATCTCTGCATCTGCTTCTACGTCAAGCTTTTCAATAAATACAACGTCGCCGTTCTGTACCTTGTACTGCTTGCCGCCTGTTACGATGATTGCGTACATTTTTCTAACCTACCTTAAATATAGACTCGCTATTGAGGGTGGAATTTATCACTTTTAGTGCATTTAGACACACTACCCCCTAATATGCGGCTTAAATATGATAACAGAAGACAATGTAAATGTCAAGTGTTTTTTTGCCTTGTAACGAAACAATTTGTAGGATTCATTATATTTCGCCTATAAATTGGAGGTTATAGGGAAAGCCTCCCTTGTTAAAGGGAGGGGGACCGCTTGCGGTGGAGGGATTCATTTTGCAACGACAGGAATCCCCTCGCCACTTCGTGGCCCTCTCCCCTTTGAAAAGGGGCGCTTTTTTCTGTTCCCCTTTAATATCTTATCCCCTACAAATTATAATTTAAACCTGTACAAAAGCAAAGGCGGAGTCGCAAAACTCCGCCATAAATATTAATTTTCAATTAAGCTTTTTTCTTTTTCTTGAGTGAGAGTGCTACAATCACAACTGAGAGAAGCATAAAGCCTACAATATAAAGTGGCTGATAGCTTTCTGCAGATGTATTTGGAATTTCAGGGTTTTCAACAACTGCATCGTCTGTTGATGGCTTATCTGTTACAGGCTCGTCAACTACAGGAGCATCTGTTACAGGCTCATCAACTACAGGCTCGTCAACTACAGGAGCATCTGTTGTTGGCTCATCAACAACAGGTTCGTCAGCAAGTGTCTTTTTGATAGCAAACTGGTCAATTCTTGTTTCCTTATCACCCTCGATTGCATAAGAATCGAAATAGAGTGTGTCACCATCAATCTGAATGTATGAGTATGATGGAACTTCAAGGTACATAACAGTTTCACCGATAGGGAAGAGCTCGTTTGTTTCTTCAACAGGCTTTGCCTTATAGTGTTTAACACCGATTGTACCGTTGATTGAGTAAATTGTACCGTCAGGATTTACCTTTGCTGTGTAATCAAGACCGTTATATGTAAGCTCTTCTGTTTCTGCACCAACAACCTCGTTGTTGTTCATAACATCTGTACGCATAAATACGTGGTCATGACCCTGGAATACAACGTCAATGCCAAGCTCAGGCATAAGTGACTGAAGCTGTGCACGGATTGCGATAACATCGTCATCGTCATAGTGTGAACCGTTTGAATATGGTGCTTTATGAAGCGCAACGAATTTCCAGTCAGCATCTGAAGCACTCATATCAGCCTTAAGCCATTCAATCTGCTCAGGTGAAAGACCTTCGTCATCACCTAATTTATTTGAGTCAAGAATTGCAAAGTGAGCGTTGTTATAATCGAATGAATAGTAAACACCAAGTGTCTTATCCTGTTCAGGAGCATTAGGGAATGTGAAGTAATAATCAAGAGCATTGTCACCCTTTGCTTCGTGATTACCTGCAAGGCCCATTACAGGAATGCTCATAAGAGCATCTGTTGAGTTAAACATTCTCTGCCACTGGATAAAACTTCTACCGTCATCTACAAAGTCACCTGTAGCAAGGATAAAGTCACCGTCGTGATTGCTTGTTGCAAAGTCAACTGCAGGAGCAAATACAGTGTTGTACTGCTTTTCAGTTGTTGACTGTGGGTCAGTCATATGGAAGAAGCTGAATGAATCTGAGTTATCTGCTGTGCTAATAACACCTGTTTCACTCCACCAGCCCTTTTCTGCATCACCGATACGGTAGCAGTATTTTGAGTCAGCTTCAAGTCCCTTGATTGTCACAATGTGACGGTTTACATATTCCTTGTGGTAGATGATACCGATGAAACCTAAGTCAATAGCAGGCCATTCACGTAATGTTTCAGCTTCACAAGTTGTTTCGATTTCAGCCTTAACTGTTGTACCCTTTGAGAAATCAGGATTCTTTGAGTAAGGAACAATCTGAATATCACTGTCTGTAATGCTGTATTTTGTGTAATAGCTGATGTTTACTTCTTCAGAAGCATCTTCACCAAGCTGAACAGAAATATGTGAAGGAAGTCTTAAATTCTTCTGTGAAAGTGGAACTTCAACAATACCGTCAACTACGAATTTACCTTCGTGGTCATCCATATATCCTGGGTTTTCGTCGTGTGTGAAGTCCTTCATAATTCTGTAGAATTCCTGGTCGATGATATCATACTGACTTTCTGTAAGATATTCATCAAGGAATGAGTAAACAACCTCAGTTACTGTATCGCCATCAAGCACACCAAGTGCAAGAACGATTGAAACAACATCTGTAAGGCTGAGTGAAAGAAGTCCGTCATCACCAACAAGGTCGTTGATATAATCAACTGTTGAATTTACAGCATCATTATTGACAGCACTGATTCCAAGAGAAACAGGGTCAATCTTGATTTCTTTAAGAATATTATCTACAAGGAGGTCTTCAAGAATCATTTCAAAAAGAGCATCAACAATAAGTTCAGCGTTTTCACCGTTATCAAAGCGTTCAAGAGCACTCATAAGGAACTTATCGCTCTTAGGGTCCTCGTTATTGATACTGTGCATAGCAATAACTGTTGAAGCAAGGTCACTTACAGTACCCTTGTCACCTTCACTACCGAAGCCAAGTGTGTCTTTATGAATTGTTGATGGGTAATCAGAAATTTCAACATTAAGGAATGTATCAAGAATACCTGAAACCTTTTCTACAGTTGCATCATAATCAGTAAGGTATGCCTTTTCAAGCTGATTACAAAGAGAAAGGAGCAAGCCCTTAACTGCAACAGCAGAAACGCCACCAAGGATTTCGTTACCGATAAGGTCAGTCATAAGCTCATTGAAATCGAGCATATTTGTAAGGTACTTGTAAAGACCACCTGCGTCCTTAACATCCTTACCGAAGCCGTAACGAAGCTGATACTGAAGAAGATTTGTTACGAAATTCTTAATATCTTCGCCACCGTAGTTGTATGCGAACGCCTGATTTCTGAAAGGCTTTTCCTGTGCAACGCCGTTGATGTAAACAGGGATTTCCTCGTCAACATCGTGTGAACGGTATTCACATTCAACTCGACCTGTTGCATAAGTATCCATTGTAACTGTTCTGAACATATTTGGATAGCTGAGGATTGATGATGTTACGATTTCGTGGATTTCGTTACCACTGTCAGTAACGTGAGTTGCAGCATCCTGCATATGAGTATGACCTGTTACAACATAGTGCATACCTGCTTCAGCAAGAGCGTCAGCAGCCTTTTGCCAGCTGAAAAGAACGAACTGGTCAAGAATATCAACCTGAGTTTCCATATGTGGAATAAGG
>CAJGCX010000085.1 GCA_904501895.1 Clostridiaceae bacterium | reverse complement strand
CACGAGCAATTGTAATAACGATTTTTTTATCCATTACTTTGACCACCTTTCAAGGTTTATTCACTAAGATATGCTTTCTTAACTGATTCGTCGTTTAAAAGGTCCTTTGCATCGCCTGAGAGAACAATGTTACCTGTTTCAAGAACGTAAGCTCTGTCAGCAATTGAAAGTGCCTTTTTAGCGTTCTGTTCAACAAGAAGAACAGTTGTTCCGTTTTCGTTGATTGCCTTGATAATATCAAAGATTTCAGAAACGAGAAGAGGTGAGAGACCCATTGAAGGCTCGTCCATCAAAACGAAATCAGGCTTTGACATAAGAGCACGACCCATAGCAAGCATCTGCTGTTCACCACCGGAAAGAGTACCAGCAATCTGATTCTTTCTTTCCTTAAGTCGTGGAAAACGCTCATAAACGTAATTTAAAGTCTCTTCAATTTCATCCTTATCCTTACGTGTAAATGCACCTAACTTAATGTTATCAAGAACTGAAAGCTGAGAGAAAATTCTTCTTCCTTCAGGAACGTGTGCCATACCCATTGAAACGATTTTATGAGCAGGAGTTTTTGTAATATCCTTATCATTGAAGGTGATTTTACCTGTCTTTGGCTTTAAAAGACCTGTAACTGTGTGGAGAATAGTTGTTTTACCTGCACCGTTTGCACCGATAAGAGCAACAATTTCACCTTTATTAACCTCAAAAGAAACACCCTTCAAGGCTTTAATCATACCATAATATACTTCGATATTATCTACTTTTAAAAGTGGTGCCATTTCTAATCCTCCTTAATCGCCTAAATATGCCTTAATAACCTCAGGATTATTAAGAACGTCACTTGTTTTACCCTGTGCCAATTCCTGACCGAAGTTAAGAACAGAAACCTCTTCACAGATACCGCTGACAAGCTTCATATCATGCTCAATAAGAAGAACTGTCATATCAAATTCATCACGAACAAAACGGATTGTATCCATAAGCTCCTGTGTTTCACTTGGGTTCATACCTGCAGCAGGCTCATCAAGGAGCAAAAGCTTTGGATTTGTAGCAAGTGCACGGGCAATTTCAAGCTTTCTCTGTTTACCGTAAGGAAGATTATCAGCAAGTGTTGAAGCCTCATCCTCGAGTCCGAAAACCTTAAGAAGCTCCATTGCTTTTTCATCCATTTTCTTTTCAGTCTTAAAATACTTAGGAAGGCGAAGAATACCCTCGAGAGTACTGTACTTATTAAGATTATGGAAGCCTGCCTTAACATTATCAAGAACGCTTAAATTCTTGAAAAGTCTGATATTCTGGAAGGTACGTGCAATACCGCACTTGTTTATTTCAATTGTGCTTTTTCCTGTGATATTTTCACCATCAAGAATAACAGCACCTGATGTTGGCTTATAAACACCTGTCAAAAGGTTGAAAACAGTTGTTTTACCTGCGCCATTAGGACCGATAAGTCCGTAAAGCTGACCTTTTTCAATTTTAACATTGAATTCGTCAACAGCACGAAGACCACCGAAAGAAATTGAGAGATTTTTTACTTCAAGAATAGCCATTACTGAACCTCTCCTTTCTTGTTTTTCTTAAAGATACCTGAAAGCTTGTCTTTAATATTTTTATTTGATGTAATAAGCATCATACCGATAAGGATGATAGCGTAGAAAAGCATTCTGTAATTACCGATTGTTTCTCTTAAAAGTTCAGGGATAAGAGTAAGCACTACTGCAGCAATAACACTACCACGGATTGAGCCGATACCACCGAGAACAACAAATACAAGAACGAGAATTGACATATTATAGTCAAACTTAACTGCCTGAAGAGTTGAGAAGTTGTGTGAGTAAATAACACCTGCAACACCTGCAAGGAATGCTGTTAAGCCGAATGTAATAAGCTTGTATTTTGTAATGTTAATACCGATTGATTCAGCAGCAATTCTGTTGTCACGGATTGACATTACTGCACGACCTGTACGTGAATTTACAAAGTTGTATGCGATAACAACTGTTAAAAGAAGAATGATAAATGCGATTTCGTAGCTTGAATCCTTTGGTGTACCGTTAATACCGAGAGCACCGTTAATAAGCATTTCACCGTCACTTGCCATATTCATATCAGAAACACTCTTGATTGAAACGTGGAAGCCCTCTGCATCACGACCAAGATAAACTGAAGCACAGATATTCTTGATAATTTCACCGAAAGCGAGAGTAACAATAGCAAGGTAGTCACCCTTAAGTCTTAAAACAGGGATACCAATTAAGATACCGAAAATCGCTGCTAAAACACCACCGAATACAAGAGCAATAGGATAACGGATAGCAGCTTCAGGAATTGCTTCCTCCATTAAATTAGAGAACAAAGCACCGCTGTAAGCACCGATACACATAAAGCCTGCTTGTCCAAGGCTCAATTCACCAAGGATACCAACTGTAAGATTCAATGAAACTGCAAGAATTGCATATACGCAAAGAGGAACGAGAAGGTCCTGCATCATATATGACATATTTCCTGAGCCTCTTAAAATAAGAGTAACAACAAATACTGCAATAAGCATTACATAAGTGATTAAACTTTGCTTTGTGTAAGGCTTAACCGTTTTTAAAGATTTATTCATATTAAAACGCTCCCTTCACAAATTAAACTTTTTCACTTGTCTTCTTACCGAGAATACCTGTTGGCTTAACCATAAGGATAACGATAAGAACACCGAAAACAATAGCATCAGCAAGCTGAGTTGAAATGTATGCTTTACCGAGAATTTCAATAACACCGATAAGAATACCGCCAATCATAGCACCAGGGATTGAACCGATACCACCGAAAACAGCAGCAGTAAATGCCTTGATACCAGGCATAGCACCAGTTGTGTTAGAAAGAATAGGGTAGGCAGAGCAATAAAGAGCACCTGCAACTGCAGCAAGAGCAGAGCCGATAGCAAATGTAAGTGAAATTGTCTGATTTACATTGATGCCCATAAGCTGAGCTGCGCCCTTATCTTCAGAAACAGCAAGCATTGCTTTACCACTCTTTGTCTTCTTAATGAAGATTGAAAGAGCAATAACAATAATCAATGAAACAACAATAGCAGTTGAAGCTTCACCTGAAATAACAATCTGTCCATCAAAAAGCTTGATAGCAGGAACACTTACAACTGATGTGAAGTTAATTGGATTTGCACCGAAAATAGCGAGTGCCATATTCTGTAAGAAATAGCTGACACCGATTGCAGTAATAAGAACAGCCAATGATGTTGACTGACGTAATGGCTTGTATGCAATCTTCTCAATAGTGATACCGAGAATTGTACAAGCGAGCATTGATACAACAACTGCAATAAGAGGGTGGAGTCCTGCTCTTACAGAAGTAAGATACACAACGTAAGCGCCAATCATAATGACGTCACCGTGTGCAAAGTTGAGCATTTTTGCAATACCATAAACCATAGTATAGCCAAGGGCAATAACCGCATAAATACTGCCAAGACTGATACCATTAATCAGGTTACTTAATAAACCCATTATGTAACATCCTTCCATATATTTGTACAGAAATATCTATACAAAAAATTATTCAGATTATTATATCACATTAAATCAATAAAAACAACAATTTTATATAAAAATAAGCCTATAAAATCAATAAAAAAGAGGTAAAACGAATCACTTCGAATTACCTCTTGATTTAAAATTAAAGATTTAATTAAAGAGCAGCGTAAGCGCCATCCTTAATAACTACAGCCATTGGAGCCTTTGAAACAGCACCTGACTTATCCCATGTAAGAGCTGAACCTGCACCTGTGATACCCATGTATGAGAATCCGTCAGCACAGATAGCAACCTTGAGCTTTGCACAGATGTCAGCAGCTGACATATCAGCTGTGATGCCTTCCTGTTCGATAAGCTTTGCAATGATGTAAATTCCGTCATAAGCGTCAGCTGCGAACTGGTTAGGTGTTTCGTTGTTGTAAGCTGCCTTGTATGCCTTAACGAAGTTCTGAGTTGCTTCGTCTTCAGCATCAGCTGCGAAAGGAGTAAGAAGCATTACACCTTCAGCAAGCTTTGTGTCAAATCCTTCGATAGCAAGGAGACCGTCAAGACCGTCACAACCAAAGAACTTTGGTGCATAGTCAATAGCAGCAGCCTGCTGAAGGATAAGAGAAGCTTCTGTATAGTAGATAGGAAGGAATACAAGTTCAGCACCAGCAGCCTTACAAGCGTTAATCTGAGCTGAGAAATCCTTATTGTCCTTCTGGAATGACTGTTCAGCAACGAGTGTAACACCCTGCTTAGCAGCTTCAGCCTTGAACTGATTGTAGATACCTGTTGAGTAAGCATCTGATGAGTCATAGATAACAGCAACTTTTTCAGCAAGCTTGTTGTTAGCAATGTACTGAGCTGAACCAACACCCTGGTTTGAGTCTGTGAAGCAAATCTGGAATGTGTTGTCGTTTGCGATTACAGCGTCTGCAGAAGCAGATGGTGTAAGCTGGAACATCTGGTCAGCAGCTGTCTTGTCAATAACTGCAAGGCATGAACCTGATGTAACAGTACCAAGGAAAATCTGCATACCCTGGTCTTTAAGTGAGTTGTAAGCACTAACAGCCTTGTCACCTGAGTCAGCTTCGTCGTCAGCTGTAACAAGCTCAAGCTTAACACCGTTAACGCCACCTGCAGCGTTGATTTCATCAACTGCAAGCTTAGCTGCGTTTACAACAGCGTTACCGTACTGAGCAGCGCCACCTGTGAGAGGACCACTAACACCGATTTTAATTGTAGCTGATGTGTCGTCCTTTTTACCTTCGTTTCCGCCACATGCTGCAAAGCAAGTAACAACAAGTGTTAATGCAACGAGCACTGCGAGAACTTTTTTTAAGTTTTTCATAAGAAATCCTCCTTAAATATTGTGCAAATATAATTAAATGCACTATCTCTTTAAATAGATAAAGTTACTATACACCTTTTTTGTTAATAAGTCAATTATTTTTTTACTATTTTACATAAAAAAATTTATAAAAAATAAGGTACGACCGAAGCCATACCTTACTTAATTTAATTATTTCTTCTGTGGACCGTTATAGCCTTTATCTTCCTGGAAAGCAGCAATCTTATCAATAACGCTGAGAACAACGTCAAATCCATTACCAACAGTTTCCATTTCAAAACGCTCAGGCATATCGTGGAATGTATGATAGTACCATGTAAGCATTGGATTCTGTGCAGCAAAAGTAACTGACTTGATTCCGCCTCTTGTCATTGGAGTACTGTCACAGCCACCAACAGGGTTGTGAATACAGCCATTTGTCTTGCTTTCAATACCCATTTCATCGAATGTTTCCTTGAACATCTTTTCAAGGTCTGTATCAAAACGGCAACCCTGCCAGTCATCCTTGATAACAACCTCAAAATAATCCTTATCAGCAACTGAGTCGATGTTGATATTCCAAGCATTCTTTGTCAAATCATCATTTCTGTGTCTGTGTACAAAATCCATTGAACCACGAAGACCTGCTTCTTCTGAACCTACATTGCAGTCAACAATACGGCAGTTCTTTGGCATTTTATCAGGATTTTCCTTGAAATACTTGATAACTGCATAGCTTAAAGCACAGCCTGTAGCGTTATCCATAGCACCTCTTGATGCTGTTTCTTCATCATTATCGTTCCACATAATAACAAAACAGCTACCGATAGCAGTAAAGAGAGGTAAGAAGTGGAGTGCGATAATCAATTTGTTAAGTGCATCTGATGAAGCAGCTATATATGCCCATGACGCATCGAAATAAAGACCTGTGTAAATAGCTGCCATAGCAACTGAAAGACCTACAAGGAAGAATACGCAAATTGCACCGAAGCCAACCTTACCATATGTAGTGATAAGACCATAAACAGGCTTTTCAGGATACTTTGATGCATTTTCAGAATGCTTCCAGTTCCAGCTTGTATCAGTATGACCTGAAAGAATAATTGTATAGTCGTATTTTCCGTCTTCAGGAACTAATTCACCGTAAACATTCTGTGAAATCTTCTGCTTGAAGAACATATCAAACCAAGGTTTGTAAAGGAAACAGCTTGAAACAAGCCAGAATACCATAACAAGACCTGCAAGTGCCATTGCAAACCAGATGTAATAGTTATGAAGTGCAAAGTAAATAAGTCCACTTGCTATAAGACCGTACCAACCAGCATATGGGAGTCCACCGATACCTGAACGAGGTGCAACACCAAATTCTTCTGTTTTAGGTTCAATGCCGATTTCACGAAGCTTTTCGCCCATATATGCAGCATATTCTCTTTCACCTTTAGAACCGGGAAGGCGAGAGCCGATTTTTTCAGAAGCATGCTTAACTATGTCCCACGCTTCTTCAACGTATTTTCTTGATTCCTCTTTCATCAAAAAAACCTCCAAATTAAAATATCCATTATATATTAAAATATTTTTAAAATTAAATCAAGTGGAATTGCATATTTTTTCTAAAATCTATAAATTGGATGTTGTCAGGAAATTGCCTTCCCCTCGAGGGGAAGGTGTCACCGAAGGTGACGGATGAGGTGAATATGTTGTTTTAAATTGATAATTATCGGTTGCGTTGCAACCTACACCTCATCAGTCTGCTCCGCAGACAGCTTCTCCTCAAGGAGAAGCAAAAAAACGACCTATGCAGTTTCCCACATAGGTCATAATAATTAATCTTTCTGATTTCTTGCAATTTTCATTGTTGTTGTCTTTTGGAATTCAACATCTCTGATTTTAATTCCTGCAACATTCTTGAAAATAGGATTTTCTCTGTTGTATTTTGCAACATCCTTATCAATCCTGTCACGTGCATCAGGGTATTCATTTTCATTAAGGAAGAATTCAGCAACAATTTTTTCATCCTCCTGATAAACAAGAACCTCTTCAACATATTCAATTCTTGAAAGCTTATCCTCGATTTCTTCAGGAGAAACGTTTTTACCGTTAGCAAGACAAATGAGATTTTTCTTTCTACCAACCATAAAGAGGAATCCGTCTTCGTCAATTCTTCCGTGGTCACCTGTAATGAGCCATTCACCGTCAAATGCTGCAGCAGTAGCCTCAGGGTCATTGTAGTAACCCTGCATTACGTTAGTACCTCTTACATAGATTTCACCAACGCCTTCTTCATCAGGGTTTACAATCTTGATTTCACAGCAGTCAAGTGGAGTTCCAACACTACCAAACTTGAATTTACCAGGTCTGTTACAAGTAACAGCAGGGGAGCATTCAGTAAGTCCGTAACCATTGTAAATGTCAATACCGAAATCGTGCATACCTTTTTCAACCTTAGGGTCAAGGTTAGCTGCACCACAGACAATCAT
>CAJGCX010000084.1 GCA_904501895.1 Clostridiaceae bacterium | reverse complement strand
CCTTGGTGGTGAAATGGGTAAGGCTGCTGACAAAAATTCAATACAGACAAGAATGCTTAATCGTGGCAAAGGTCCTGCTGTACATTCATTGAGAGCACAGATAGACCGTCGTGATTACTCAAAATATATGAAGCACACCCTTGAATTACAGGAAAACCTTGATATGAAGCAGGCAGAAATCGTTGATTTGTATAAGGATGGCGATATTTTCTGTCTCAAAACACAGTTGGATGCTATTTATAAAGCAAAGGCTGTAATTATTGCAACAGGTACATTTTTAGGTGGCAAAATTTATATTGGTGATGTTTCCTATGAAAGTGGACCTGACGGAATGTTTGCTGCAACAAAGCTTTCAGAAGCACTTTATAAAATGAATATTCCGTTGAGAAGATTTAAAACAGGTACTCCTTCACGAGTAAACAGAAGAAGTGTCAACTTTACTGATTTGGAAATTCAGGAAGGTGACAAGCAGATTGTTCCATTTTCTTATGAAACGGAAATTCTTCCTGAAAATAAAGAGGTTTGTCACATTACATATACAAACGAGGAAACAAAGAAAATCATTCTTGAAAATATTCATCGTTCCCCTCTTTATTCAGGAAAAATCGAAGGTGTTGGTCCAAGATATTGTCCAAGTATCGAAGATAAAATTGTCCGTTTTGAAGAAAAAGAAAGACATCAATTATTTATCGAGCCTTGTGGACTTGATACTGAAGAATTATATTTACAGGGTATGTCCTCTTCGTTACCTGAGGATGTTCAGTTGAAATTTTTGAAGAGTATCAAGGGTCTTGAAAATGTTGAGGTTATGAGAACAGCTTATGCAATCGAATATGACTGTGTTGACCCATTGGCATTAAAGGCATCACTTGAATTTAACGATATAGAAAATCTTTTTGGTGCAGGTCAGTTTAATGGCTCGTCAGGATATGAGGAAGCTGCTGCACAGGGACTCATAGCAGGTATTAATGCTGTCCGTAAAATTCAAGGAAAAGAACCATTTATCCTTGACAGAGCAAGCTCATATATTGGTACTCTTATTGATGACCTTGTTACAAAGGGATGCTCTGACCCATACAGAATGATGACTTCCCGTAGTGAATACAGACTTTTACTTCGCCAGGATAATGCAGATATAAGACTTACTGATTACGGTTATGAAATCGGACTTATCAGTGAAGAAAGATATGCAAAATTTAAAAATAAGCTTGAGCTTATAAAACAGGAAAGAGAAAGAGTAGAGTCTGTTACAATTGCACCATCAGATGAAATTAATGAGGTACTTGTTTCACGTGAAACTGCACCTATGAAAACGGGCATAAGACTTGCAGAGCTTATTAAACGACCACAGCTTGACTATGCATGCCTTACACCATTTGATAAAACAAGACCTGAATTACCACAGGATGTTTTTGAACAGGTTGAGATTGACCTTAAATATGAGGGTTATATCAAGCGTCAGCAGGCAAAGGTTGACGAAATGAGAAGACTTGAGGTTAAAAAAATTCCTGCAGATTTGGATTATGACGATGTTTATTCTCTTCGACTTGAAGCAAGGGAAAAGCTTAAAAAGGTAAGACCTGAAAGCGTTGGTCAGGCATCACGAATCAGTGGCGTCTCCCCTTCTGATATTTCAGTATTGCTTATTCATTTAAGTAAATATAACAAAGGATAACAACATATGCTTAATAAAGATTTATTTTACAAAACAATTGAAAAATTTGATATAAGTGTTGATGATGAAGCATTCAACAGACTTGACAAATATGCAGAAATGCTTATTGAGACAAACAAGAGCTTTAATCTTACTGCAATCAAGGAGCCTGATGATGTTACAGTAAAGCATTTTGCAGACTGCCTTGCCATTTTCAAATATGTTGAAATTCCTGAAAATGCAAAAATCATCGATGTAGGTACAGGTGCAGGTTTCCCTGGGCTTGTATTAAAGCTTTTCAGACCTGATATTCAGATGACATTCCTTGACAGTACAAAGAAAAAGTTAGGGTTTATTGAAAATGTTTTGAATGAATGTGGAGTTTCAGGAGAAATTCTTCATATGAGAGCAGAAGAAGCAGCACAGCTTTCTAAATATCGTGAAAAGTTTGATTTTGCAACTGCTCGTGCTGTTGCAGCATTACCTGTACTTTCTGAATATTGTCTCCCCTTTGTAAAGGTTGGCGGCACATTTATCTCAATGAAATCTGCTGAAAGTAATGAGGAAATCAGTGAGGGTAAAAAGGCAATAAGTATTCTTGGTGGAAATATTCAGGAGGATATTGTGTTTGATTTAGTCGAAAATATGCCTCGCAGAATCATTAAGATAAAAAAGAATTCGCAGACTCCGACAAAATATCCACGACCATCTGCACAAATCTCCAAAAAGCCAATTAAATAATGACGAAAACCGTTGATACATAAGGGATTAAGGCGAACGGATTTTCTTTACAATTAACCTCTGTGGTGCTATGATTTAGACAAGGACAAGCACTGCGGAGGTTTTGATTTTATGAGAAAACGCATTTATGAAAAAGCAAAAACGGAAAATAAAATCTTACAAATCCCGCAAGCAGATATTCTCCCAAATCCAAATCAGCCACGAAGACGGTTTGATTATGATGAGCTTGAGGGACTTGCACAAAGTATCAGGGCAAACGGAATCTTACAACCCTTATTGGTAAGACAGCTTGAAAACGGAAAGCTTGAGTTAATCGCAGGCGAACGAAGACTTCGTGCTGCAAGACTTATAGGACTTACGAAGGTTCCGTGCATAGTAAACGATATTTCCGAAACAGATTCTGCAGTGTTTGCTGTAATTGAAAATCTTCAAAGACAAAATTTAGATTATTTTGAAGAGGCTGAGGCGTTGGCTATACTCATAAGTGATTACAGAATGAGTCAGGAAGAGCTTTGTAAAAAGCTTGGCAAGGCGCAATCAACACTTTCAAATAAATTACGATTACTTAAGCTCAATGATGAAATGCGATATAAGATTTCACGTGCAGGACTTTCAGAAAGACATGCAAGAGCGTTGCTCTCATTAAACGATGAGGTACAAAGGGCAAGAGCCTTGTCAATAATCATTGACCGACATCTGACAGTCAGCGAAAGTGAAGCACTTATTGAGCAGATGCTTCGTAAAAATGAAACACCGAAAAGACAGATTCTTAAGGGCTTTAAGGATATACGAATTTTCATAAATACCCTTAATAACGCTGTTGATGCTATCCGCAGAGCAGGAATTGATGCAGATTCAGTAAAAACTGAAACTGATGAATATGTTGAGTATATAGTCCGTATTCCGAAGCTTGAGGACAGACCAATGGCAAGTAATCAATAATACTATATTTTGTGGTAAAACCACTTATATCCCCCGATATAATGTGTTTTTATAAACGTGGCGAAAGCCACTCCATATCCTTCTCTTTCACACCCCACATCCACAGCGAAAGGCTCCTCGTAAGAGGGGTCTTTTGCTGTATGTAGAAATTTTACTATGATACGAAAAAATAAAACTTGCAATTTGTAGCGACTTGTGGTAAAATTGACAGGCTTTTTGTCAGAAAGGTATGAAAGGTGATATTTTGAAAAAAATTCTATCTATATTTTTAGCAACTGTTATGATGGCGTCAAGCGTTGTTATGGCATTTGCAAAACCTGTTAAGAAGGGCGACACAAATAATGATGGTAACGTTTCTGCTGCAGATGCAAGAAACATATTGTTAGTTGTTGCCGGTAAAAAAACAATTCAAGATGGCGATAAAATTTATTACGATGTTAATAACTCAGGATTTATAACTGCAGTTGATGCTCGTAAGGTGTTGAGAATGGTTGCAGGACTTGAGGATGAAATTGTAATAGACGTTCCAGGAGACGATAAGCCTGAGGCAGATGAACCGACTACCCAGGAACCATCAACAGATGAGCCTGTGACAGATAAAACTGAGGAAGAAGAAATCTCCGAAGACGAAAGAATGAGAAGAGTTCTTGAAGCAGAGTTTCTCCGACTTGTAAATGAAGAAAGAGCTAAAAATGGTAGAGGTAAATTAACAGTTAATGAAATCCTTCATAAGGGTGCAAGAATCCGTGCAAAGGAAAGCCTTGAAAAGTTTAGCCATACAAGACCAAATGGTTTGTCATATACATCAGTATTGACAGGTGACCTTGAATATAAATATTCACATATAAGTGAGAATATTGCATGGTTTTATAAAAAGCCATATACTGTGACAGATTGGACAAAGGCATTGACAGAAGATGATATGAAATCATTTGCAAAGCGCTTATTCAATAATTTCAAGAATAGTGATGTGCATTATAAAAACATATTGTACAGTGAATTCACTGAAACAGGATTTGGCGTTGAAATATTAATCACTAATGACGGTACATTAAAAGTAGGCTGTAGCCAGCTTTTTGGTACACCAGCATAAATTACAGAGACATTGAGTAATACTCAGTGTCTCTTTTTGTTTCACGTGAAACATTTCGAAAAAAGCATACGAAAAATGTTATAAAAATGTAAAAAATATTGATTTTCACTTTTATTTTTAGAATTTATATGATATACTTATGTAAAATTACGCAAAAAGGCATACAAAATGCTTATTTTATTATTTTGGAGTGGAATTTTTGGCAAAGGTTGTTTCAATTATTAACCAAAAAGGCGGTGTGGGAAAAACTACAACTGCCGTAAGCCTTGCAGCTGCAGTAGGTGCAAAGGGACATAAGGTATTGCTTGCAGATATTGACCCACAGGGTAACTCTACAAGTGGTTTTGGAATAAGCAAGAGAAAAATCGGTTTTTCCTCTTATGATGTTCTTGTTAAGGACATTAATGCAAATGATGCTGTTATAAAGACACAGTTTAAGAATGTGGATATTTTACCTGCGTCACTTAATCTTGCAGGTGCTGAGGTTGAACTTATTGACCTTGAAAAGAGAGAAACAAGACTTAAGATGGCTGTGGCACAGCTTTATGACAAATACGATTATATCTTTTTCGATTGTCCACCGTCATTAGGACTTATTACAATCAATGCGCTTACAGCATCTGATACATTTTTAGTCCCTGTACAGTGTGAATTCTATGCACTTGAAGGACTTGCACAGCTTATGGCAACAGTCCGTCAGGTAAAGAGACTTTATAATCCACACATTGAGCTTGAGGGTGTGTTGCAGACAATGTATGACGGAAGACTTAATCTTACACAGCAGGTTGTTACTGAAATTAAGAAATTCTTCCCTAACAAGGTTTATAAGACAACAATTCCGAGAAATGTCAGATTATCAGAGGCTCCGTCTTATGGTGAGCCGATTATATATTTCGATAAAAATTCAAAGGGTGCAATTGCTTATACGGAATTTGCAGAGGAATTTTTATCACAGCAGAAGTGATGAGGTGAAGGAATGGCAAAAAAAGGCGGATTAGGCAGAGGTATGGACGCTCTTTTCCTTGATAATTCGGCAGAAGAAAACGGAAATGCCGGAGCAATGCTTAATATCAACGAAATTGAGCCTAACAGAAATCAGCCAAGAAAGGTTTTCAGCGAAAACGGACTTGAAGAGCTTGCAAAGAGTATTGAGCAGAATGGCATTATTCAGCCAATCCTTGTAAGACCAATGTCAGACGGTAGCTATCAGCTTATCGCAGGTGAACGTCGTTGGCGTGCAGCAAGAATGGCAGGACTTCACGAAGTACCTGTTACAATAAGAGAAATGAGTGACGAGGAAGCAAGTGTATTTGCTCTTATCGAAAATCTTCAGCGTGAGGACTTAAGTCCGGTTGAAGAGGCAGAAGGTCTTAAATCACTTATTGAATCTTATGGCTTTACTCAGGAAGAGGCTGCTGACAAAGTAGGTAAATCAAGAACTGCAGTAACAAATACATTGAGATTATTAAAGCTCCCCTCACCTGTTCTTCAGATATTAAGTGAAGGTAAGATTACAGCAGGTCATGCAAGAGCATTATTAGGACTTGACGACGAAAAGGAAATGCTGAGAATTGCACAGGCAACTGTTGCTCAGGAATTATCAGTACGTCAGGTTGAAAAAATGGTTAAATACGCTTCTCAGGGTGAAAAACCAAAACCTGCAAAGCGTGACAAAAAGCGTGATAAATATTATGACGAGGTTGAAATTGCTCTTACAAATCTCCTCGGCAGAAAAGTTAAGGTGTATTTATCATCGTCAGGTAATAAAGGAACTCTTGAATTTGAGTTCTTCGGAAAAGAAGATTTAACAAAACTCGCTAAAGAATTTGACAAATAAGGTGGAATAAAGATGTTAGACATTAAATTTTTAAGAACTAACCCAGAAGTGGTTAAGGAAAATATAAAGAAAAAGTTTCAGGACGATAAGCTTCCTTTGGTTGACAAGGTAATCGAGCTTGATGCTGAGTACAGAGCAGCAAAAGGCAGAGCAGACGAGCTTCGTGGCCTTCGTAATTCCGTAAGTAAGGAAATCGGCGGACTTATGGCACAGGGTAAGCGTGAAGAGGCAGAGGTAGTTAAGCAGAAGGTTAAGGATATGGCTGACGAATTAGCTGCACTTCAGGTTAAGGAAACAGAGTTAGAAGCAGAAATCAGAAAGATTATGCTTGTAATTCCAAATATTATTGACGACAGCGTTCCAATCGGTAAGGACGATAGTGAAAATGTTGAAATTCAGCGTTACGGTGAGCCTGTAACACCTGATTTTGAAGTACCATATCACGTTGATATTATGGAAAACCTTAACGGTATCGACCTTGACTCTGCAAGAAAGACAAGTGGTAACGGCTTCTACTATCTCTGTGGTGATATTGCAAGACTTCATTCAGCAATCCTCTCTTATGCAAGAGATTTTATGATTGACCGTGGCTTTACTTATTACATTCCACCATTTATGATTCGTAGCGACGTTGTAACAGGTGTTATGAGCTTCGCAGAAATGGAAAATATGATGTATAAGATTGAGGGTGAAGACCTTTATCTTATCGGTACAAGTGAGCACTCAATGATTGGTAAGTTTATTGATACATTCACTCCTGAAAATGAGCTTCCAAAGACACTTACAAGCTATTCACCTTGCTTCCGTAAAGAAGTTGGCGCACACGGTATTGAAGAGCGTGGCGTTTACAGAATTCATCAGTTTGAAAAGCAGGAAATGATAGTTGTATGTAAGCCTGAGGACAGTATGAAGTGGTACGATGTGCTCTGGCAGAATTCAGTTGATTTCTTCCGTTCACTTGATATTCCTGTAAGAACACTTGAATGTTGTTCAGGAGACCTTGCAGATTTAAAGGTTAAGAGTTGTGACGTTGAGGCATGGAGTCCACGTCAGCAGAAATATTTTGAGGTTGGCTCTTGCTCAAACCTTGGTGATGCACAGGCTCGTCGTCT
>CAJGCX010000083.1 GCA_904501895.1 Clostridiaceae bacterium | reverse complement strand
GGAAGTTAAGGATATTATGAAATTCTGGCTTGATATGGGTGTTGACGGATTCCGTGAAGACGTTATTACATACATTTCAAAGCGTGAAGGACTTCCAAACGCTATTCCAATTCCTGTAGCAGCAGGTATGGAGCATTACAACTGTGGTCCTCATCTTTACGAATATCTTAAGGAATTCCACGATGATGTTCTTTCAAAGTATGATTGCTTTACAGTTGGTGAAGGTCCACTTATCACTCCTGAAAAGGTGCTTCGCTTTGTTACTGAGGATGATACTCAGGTTCTTAAGACAATGTTCAGCTTTGACCACCTTGAAGCAGACTGCTTTATGACAGACTGGATTAAGACTCCGTTCAACCTTAAGAAGATGAAGAAATGCTATCAGAAATGGTATGACGCTATGAACGGTAAGGGCTGGCATACACTTTATCTTGAAAACCACGACCATCCAAGAATTATTGACCGTTACGGTAGCCTTAAATACAGAGTTGAAAGTGGTAAAATGCTTGCAACAATGTGCTATCTTCAGAAGGGCACTCCTTTCATTTATCAGGGTCAGGAAATCGGTATGACAAATATCGAGCTTCACTCAATCGACGAATTCAAGGATATGATTACCTTTAATAACCAGATTATGTTCAATAAGCTTGGTATCAAGGGTGACAGATTCATCAAAATGGCTAACGCAGGCTCACGTGAAAACTCAAGAACTCCTGTTCAGTGGGATGATAGTGAGTATGCAGGCTTCTCAACAGCAAAGCCTTGGTTCAGCCTTAACCCTAATTACACAGAAATCAATGTGGCAGCTGCTGAGGCGGATGAAAACTCAATTCTTAATTACTATCGTAAGCTTCTCAAATTCCGTAAGGAGCACGAGGTTGTAATTTACGGCGATTTCAAGCAGTATTACGAAAACAGCGATAAGCTCTTCGTTTATGAAAGAAATCTTGAGGGTGAAAAGGTTCTTGTGGTTTGCTCATTCTCTGATAAATGTGTGAACTTTGAAGCGCCTGCAGGAATCGACCTTTCAAAGGGAGAACTTGTGCTTTCAAACTATAACCTTAATCCTGTAACACACAATTCTTTCGTAACAAGACCTTATGAGTGTCGTGTGTACTATTTTAAATAAGAGGTAGAAAAAATGAACAATAATGGAAAGCTTTCAAAGCGTGTCTGGACAGGAATCCTTCTCTTTATGTTTATGGGTTTGCTTGCCTGGAACGTAGAAAATATGTACTTTAACACATTCTTGAACGACTGTGTTTATAACGAAGGTATTTTAGGTGCTTCTATAACACTTACTGATGCAGTTAACATAATGGTTACTCTTTCAGCTATAACAGCCGTTGTAACAACATTCATTATGGGTACTCTCAGCGAAAAGCTTCGTAACCGTAAGGCTTTTATCTCATTTGGTTATATTGCATGGGGTTTTGTTACAGCACTTTTCGGTTTCATCACAAAAGACAATGTTGCTAAGGTTTTTGGCCTTACTGAGCCTGGTGAAATTATTACTGCAACTGCATGGGTTGTTATTGTAATGGATATTATAATGACATTTATGGGTTCAACAAGTAATGACTCAGCTTTTAATGCTTGGGTTACTGACGTTACAACTCCTGAATCACGTCCTAAGGTTGAAACTGCTTCAACATTTATGGGTTTCCTTGCAATGGCTTTGATTATGGTTGTTGGCGGTATGGCTACAGCAGGCACAATCTCATACAGCGTGTTCTTTATCGGTATGGGTGCATTCGTTGCAATCGTTGGTGTTTTGGGTGTTTTCCTTATTGATAATCCAAAGAAATTTGAAAACGCTGAAAAGAAAAACACAAGCTATTGGGCTGACCTTTTCTATGGCTTCAGACCAAGCGTTGTTAAGGAAAACAGCGGACTTTATTTAGTTCTTTCAGCATTCTGTATTTTTAACATTGCATTCCAGGTATTCTTCCCATACCTTATTATCTATCTTACTGATGTTGTTCTTCCTGCAAATGCAGATATCAACCTTATTTCAGCAGGTGTAATTGTTCCTGCAGTTATTTCTGTTGCAGCAACTATTGCAGGTATTGTAATTCTTATGAAGGTTGCAGTTAAGAACAAGCCTGTTGCGTTCCTTACAAGCTCAGTGCTTCTTATTGCAGGTCTTTTCATTCTTTCAACATCAACACACATTATGACACTTATCGTTGGTATTGCTCCTGTGCTTATCGGTTACCTTGTACTTACAATTCAGCTTGGTGCAAGCGTGCGTGACTACACACCACAGGATAATGTAGGTCTTTTCCAGGGTATCAGAATGGTATTTACAGTTCTTATTCCAATGGTTGTTGGTCCTACTCTTGGTAATATCGCAACAAAGAATACATCAGGTGCTGAGGATGTACTTCCTACAAAGGCTATTTTCCTTTATGCAGGCTTTGTAGCAATTTTCCTTATTATTCCGATTGTTGCACTTCTTAAAAAAGAAAAGAAGGATGCACAAAATAAATAATAAAGTCAAGGACGCCTGAAATAAGGCGTTTTTGATATTTGTGCAAAATTGAGGTGAGAAAATGAGCAATAAAAATGGACAGTTTTCAATGCTTTTATGGATAACGATACTTATCTTTATGTTTATGGGGTCAATTGCCGGTGGTATTGAATCTATGTTTATGGGACTTTACCTTAATGGTACATTGTTTAAGGATGGGTCACATGGCTCACCGATTACGTTGACAGATACCGTAAATCTTATTGCTTCATTATCTGCTGTTGTATCGGGTGTTGCAGCTTTTGTAATGGGTGCAGCAAGTGAGAGAACAAAAAACAGAAAGAAATTTATATCAACAGGCTTTATCATCTGGGGTATAGTTGCACTTATTTTCAGTGCCATAAACGAGTATAGTGTTATTAGGCTTTTCACATTTGAGCGTTACTCTCAGGTGGTTACTGCCACAGCATTGATATCTGTGTTGTTTTCACTGATGTTTGCTTTTTTACGCTCAACAACAAGTGATACCGCCTTTAGTTCGTGGGTTACGGATATTTCTACACCGCAGACATCTGCAAAAATCGAAACTGCTTTTACGGTTATGGGCTTGCTTACAACAGCAATTATCACGGTGCTTGTTTCTAATGCTCAGGCAGGAAAAATGGAGTTCAGCTCAGTTTTTGTGATTTTTGGTGTACTTGCAATTATTATAGGTGTGCTTGGCTTCTGGCTTATTGAAGAGCCACCGCTAAAGACAATGGTATGGGAAGCAGATAAGGAAGCAAGCTATTGGTCAGATGTTTTCTATGGATTTAAGCCATCTATTGTTAAGGAAAATGTCAATCTCTATCTGATTCTTTCTTCAGGTTGTCTTTTTAACTGCGCCTTTAAAG
Source organism: Clostridiaceae bacterium (assembly GCA_904501895.1). Classification (GTDB taxonomy): domain Bacteria; phylum Bacillota; class Clostridia; order Oscillospirales; family Acutalibacteraceae; genus Fimenecus. Next base: position 4,160 of record CAJGCX010000083.1, on the reverse strand, counting down.
TTTTCTATCCATATCTCTTCATTTATATCGGGTCAGTTGTTATTCCTGCAAATGAGGGCGTTAATCTTCTTTCAGCAGAGGTGATTATCGCTGTAATTACAGCGTTGATTATTGTGGCTGTTGGTGTAATACTTTTGATGAAGCTCTATCCTGTAAACAAAGCATTATCATTTATTCCAAGCGTTGCTTGTCTGATTATAGGATTATTTGTTCTTTCAACAACAAAAAACGTTGTGGGATTTATTGTAGGATTTGCTCCTGCGCTTTTAGGATATATAATCATTATGATTCAGTTTGGTGCAACAGTTCGTGATAATATTCCTAAGGATAAGGCAGGACTTTTTCAGGGTATCAGAATGATTTTTCTCATCTTCATACCGGGTGTTATAGGTCCGACATTGGGTAATATTGCAACAAAAAATTCAGATGTTACTTATATGGAAAATGGTGTAGAAAAGGTTCTTCCTACAGAAACGATGTTCCTTTATGCAGCCGTTGTTGCCATACTAATCTTTATTCCAATGCTTCCATTCCTGAAAAAGGATATGGCAAAAGCAAAAAAAGAAGCAAAATAATAGAATAAAAAATCCACCTTGCATTTAATTTGCAGGGTGGATTTTTATGTAATAATGATATTCAGATTATAATGAAAAAGTCGGGTGCTTTCACACCCGACTTAATATTTTAGATTTGCTTTAATTTGCCGAGGTTTTTGATGAGGTTTGGAATACCCTTGAAGATAACCTTAAGACCTGCACCCAATTTGTCCTCGTGAAGGATAAGGATAAGACCCTCTGCCATTTCAGGACTGAAAAGACCAAAGCTCATTGAGATAAAGTTCTTGATAGGAAGCTGTGTTGCAACAGCACCTGCCAATGTATCAGCACCAAGCATTTTAATAAGGAGTCTGTAAATTCTGCCACCCCATTTGCTGTCCTGTGAATCCTCAATTGTGTTAAGGAATGTGAATGGAGCATCTTTATCTCTTACTGATGGTGGAAGCTCTTTTCCGTAAACTGCCTTGAATTCGTCAGCGCTTACATTCATAATGTTTGCACCGTAGTAGCAAGGAGCAGACTTTCTGTAATCAGGAATCTTTGCTTCAACAGTTGATTCAACGTAAACTGAAGCTTCAAGCTTAATATCACGGCTTGATGCACCAACGAGAATCTTGAAGTCACCACTTTCAACGTGCCAGTCACCAAGCTCAACGTTGTAGTAAGCAAATGCACGCTTGTCAAGTTCGATTGAAACTTCCTTTTCTTCGCCAGCCTTTAAGAATACCTTCTTAAAGCCACGAAGCTCCTTAACAGGACGGTAGATTGTGCTTTCAACGTCGTTTACATAAACCTGAGCAACCTCAGCACCGTCAACAGCACCTGTATTCTTAATCTTAAATGAAACTGTAACTGTGTCTGTGTCCTTAATCTTGTCAGCAGAAACCTTTACATCGCTGTATTCAAATGTTGTGTATGAAAGACCGTGACCAAATGGGAATGCAACTTCCTTATTAGCTGTGTCGTAATACTTATAGCCAACATAAACGCCTTCTCTGTATTCAACTGAAACACGTGTACCAGGGAAGTAGTTGTAGCTTGAGTTATCCTCAAGAGCAAGTGGATATGTTTCGCTGAGCTTACCACTTGGGTTAACATCACCGAAGATGATGTCGCAAACAGCACTGCCACCAGCCTGACCTGTAAGGAACATATTAAGGATAGCAGGAACTTTGTCTGCCCAAGGCATTGCTACAGAAGCACCACCTGAAAGAACAACAACTGTGTTAGGGTTAACCTTAAAAACCTCTTCAACAAGAGTGTTGTGAATAGGAGGAAGGTTGATGTGAGTTCTGTCAGAGCCTTCTGTTTCGTAGTCATCAGTAAGACCAATAAATACAACTGCTACATCAGCATTCTTTGCTTTTTCCTTTGCTTCAAGAACCATTTCCATTTCTTTCTTGTTCTTACCCTTGAGAGTATATCCAGGAGCAAAAGTAAAGTCAATTCCCATTTCCTTCATTGTGCCATAAGCAGAATCAAGCTTGATTGGGTTGATAAGTGATGAACCAGCACCCTGATAACGAGGTGTGTGTGCCATTTCACCGATAACAGCAATCTTTGCATCCTTCTTAAGAGGAAGAATATTGTTGTCATTCTTCATAAGAACCATACACTGACCTGCAATTTCACGAGCAAGGTTGTGATGTGCATCGCTGTCGTATGTATAATCGCCTGTAACCTTTTCAGCCTTCTTTGACATTTCAATAATCTTGTCAACAGCCTTGTCAAGGATTTCTACATCAAGAGTACCGTCGTTAACTGCATCGATGATGAGCTGTGTGCCGATACCTGATGATGTTGGCATTTCAATTTCCTGACCTGCGATAAGACCAGGAACTCTTTCATTTTCTGCGCCCCAGTCAGTGATAACAACGCCTTCAAATCCCCATTCATCACGAAGAACGTCAGTAAGAAGCCACTTGTTTTCAGCAGCATAAGTACCGTTAACTCTGTTATATGAGTTCATAATTGTCCAAGGCTGAGCCTTTTTAACTGTGATTTCGAATGGAAGAAGGTAAGTTTCACGAAGAGTTCTTTCGTCAGCAACAGTGTTTACTGTCATTCTTCTTGTTTCCTGATTGTTTGCAGCATAGTGCTTAAGAGATGTACCGATACCCTTACTCTGAACACCGTTTACAAATGCAGCAGACATTTCACCTGCAAGAACACCGTCTTCTGAGAAATATTCAAAGTTACGACCGCAAAGAGGTGAACGCTTGATGTTAGTACCAGGCCCTAAAAGAACAGATACCTTTTCCTTTAAGCATTCCTCACCAAGAGCCTGACCCATCTTGTAAAGAAGGTCAGTATCCCAAGAGCAAGCAGTTGCAGAAGCTGTTGGGAAGCAGATTGCAGGAACACCTTTCAAAAGATTTGTTTCACCCTTAGGTGTGTCACCAGGGTCACCCTTTTTACGGATACCGTGAGGACCGTCATTAAGGCTTATTGATTTAATACCAAGTCTTTCCACAGGTTGTGAGTGCCAGTAATCGAGACCGTCACACATACTTGCTTTTTCTTCAAGTGTCATCTGTGAAATAAGGTCAGCATGTTTAAGCGCCATAATTCATTCTCCTTCTCATAATAAGTATATTATAATGAAATTATTATCAACTTATATAATACAATAAATTAACGATTGTTGCAAGTGTTTATTCATCACTTTCTTCCACTAATCCGTCAAATAAGAGGTTGTTAGCAGTAGGGGAGTCAATTTCCTCAATGTTTTTAAGCTTTTTACGGATAAGAGTATTTCTCTTTTCAGCATCCTCAAGTGTTTTTCCTGCTTCGTCAACCTTTTTCTTTGCTTTGCTGAGTAAGTCGCCGAATTTTTCGTACTGCACCTTTGCTGCACCGAGAAGCTGACGCACCTCATTTGCTTTTTCGTTAATCGCGACAGTTTTAAAGCCCATGGAAAGTGAATTGAGAAGCGCAGTAACTGTTGTAGGACCTGCAATCATAATGTTGTATTCATTCTGAATTCGTTCAGGAAGTCCTGTTCTTGAAGATGCAATTTCAGCGTAAAGACCTTCAGTTGCAAGATAGAGAATTGCAAATGGAGTAGTGTCAGGCACATGAATGTATTTTGCAACAGCCTTTGCCTCACTTAAAACTCTGTTTTCAAGGTCCTTTCTTGCCTGCTTAACTGCTTCTGCATCTGCTCTGTCAGCAGCATCACAAAGGCGTACGTAGTCCTCCATTGGGAACTTTGAGTCAACAGGAAGTAAAATGTCCTTACCGTCCTTTTCACTTGACGGAATACGGATAGCAAATTCAACTCTGTCATTGGAATTTGGCACAGTTGCAACATTTTTTTCGAACATATTAGGTATTGTCTGATTTAAAATACCTTCTAACTGCACCTCTGCCCAAGTACCTCGTGCCTTAACATTAGTAAGGACACGGTTAAGTGCTGTGACATTTTCAGTAACACCGGTTGAAAGAGTCTGCATTTCACCAAGAGATTTGTAAAGATTTTCAAGTTGTTCTGAAACTGTTTTGAATGAAGAGTCAAGTCGTGTTGTAAGAGTAGATGTAAGCTTTTCGTCAACAGTAACTCGCATTTCCTCAAGCTTCTTTTCATTTGACTCCTGCATTTTT
>CAJGCX010000082.1 GCA_904501895.1 Clostridiaceae bacterium | reverse complement strand
ATTGCATCAAGGTCAAACCAAGGAACGATAATGTTGTTTGCTACGTCTTCAGGAGTGATACCTGGGTAGTCAATCTTCTGTGCCCATGGGAAATCCCCGTGGTAGTAGTATTTCAAGAAAATAATCTTTTTCTTATGTGTATGTGCTCTTGCTGCCATTGTTGCAAGAGTTGTTGTGTCAGAACCGTTTTTACAGAAGAATGCCCAGTCAGCACAAGCAACTGTATCAACAAGAGTTTCTGCACATTCAACCATAACCTTACCAGGTGCTGTTGTACAGTTACCAAGCTTGAGCTGTGCAAGAGCAGCAGCGTCAACGTCAGGGTCGTTGTAACCAAGCACGTTAGGACCGTAAGCACACATATAGTCGATGTATTTGTTGCCGTCAACGTCCCAGAAGTAAGAGCCCTGTGCCTTTTCTGCAAAAGATGGCCATCTGTTAACAGGAATCCACTGACCTTCTGCAGGGCCCAAGTGACCGTAGATACCGCCAGGGATAACCTGTGATGCACGACTGAACATCTCACGGCTTTTTGTTGTATCATATAATGGGAATTTACTCATTTTACTGTCCTCCTTATGCTAAGTACAATCCAACTCTGTCAAGGATACGGTTTACGTTGTCAACCATTGAGATAAGACCACGGATTGTGATGTTACCGTTACCAACATGGTCAATTGAGTTAACTGTACCAGCGAAAAGAGCGTTTGCAAGTGGGATGTCACAGAATTCCATAATTGCTCTTGGCTTTTCAGGAGCCTGCTTGATTGTAATCATGTGATTGTTTTTAACACGGATAGTTGAATAAACCTCGTTTGTGATACCAATCTGAATATCACCGTCAACAATGTTTGAAGCACTGAACTTACCGATAGCATCCTGATTACCAATCTGTGAAATAGCAACAGAAACTGTGTAGAATGTACAGAGAGTGTTGAGTTTGAAGAAGTCAGGGTCCTTAAGAGCCTCTGCACTTGGTCTCATTACTTCTGTAAGTCTGTCAGTAAGAGCTGTAAATGTTTTCAAAAGGAAACCTACCTTAGTAAGACCCTTTGTAGGGATTGGTGTAACCACACCATCGATGATTTTGTTGAATTTTTCGCAAGAGGATACAGGAATCTTAATATCGCAGTTGCTGTTGACGCCATCGTCCATACGGCATCCGTTTTTTGAGAATGTGAGTGTAGCACTTGGACCGTCCTTAACGTCGAAAGCTAATGAAACAGGCTTATCGAGAGATGAGATAATCTCCTTAGCCTTGCTGTCAAGCTCGCAAAGATTTTCCAATGTGCCAAGAACAGCATACATATTGATGTACGCCATAGTTCTTGCGTCAGTCATTTGAAACGCCTCCTTAATCATTTTTAAAGTATAACTAAATTAAGAAATTTATATACACATTAAAGAATACCAAAAAATCCTTATTAAATCAAGGAAAAAACATAAAATTTTCACAAAAAGTTAATGATTTTTTTTGAAAGATATGTTATAATGTTAGCATTATATAATGGGTTTGTGTAGGCAAATGACAAAAATGAACAAAAACCCGTAAAAAAGTGCAATATTCTGAAAGGATAGATATAGAAATGTCTTTATTCAAAAAAATATTCGGTGATTATTCATCAAGAGAAATCAAGAGAATAATCCCTATTCAGAAAAAGGTTCTTGCTCTTGAGGAAGAGTATAAAAAGCTTACAGATGCAGAGCTTCAGGCAAAAACTCCTGAATTTAAGGATAGACTTCAGAAGGGTGAAACACTTGATGATATTCTCCCTGAAGCATTTGCTGCGTGTAGAGAAGCTTCTGCCCGTGTTCTTAATATGCGTCATTTCCCTGTGCAGATTATCGGTGGTATCGTTCTTCATCAGGGACGAATTGCTGAAATGAGAACAGGTGAAGGTAAAACTCTCGTGGCAACACTTCCTGCTTACCTTAATGCTCTTGCAGGTAAGGGTGTTCATATTGTTACAGTAAACGATTACCTTGCTCGTCGTGACTCTGAATGGATGGGTAAGCTTTATCGCTTTATGGGTCTTACAGTAGGTCTTATAGTTCACGACCTTGACGGTGAACAGAGACGAGCTGCTTATGCTTGTGACATCACTTACGGTACAAACAACGAAATGGGCTTTGACTACCTTCGTGATAATATGGTTATTTACGCTGAACAGAGAGTACAGCGTGGTCACAACTTTGCAATCGTTGACGAGGTTGACTCAATTCTTATTGACGAAGCGAGAACTCCTCTTATCATTTCAGGTATGGGTGATAAGTCAAACGAGCTTTATAAGGTTGCTAACCAGTTTGCAAGAAGCCTCAGAATGTTTAAGGTTAAAGAGGTTGATGCAAAGCTCGGTATCGAAAATATGATACCTGAGGGTGAAGAGTACGATTACGTTGTTGATGAAAAGGGTAAGACAGCATCTCTTACAAAAGCAGGTATCAAAAAGGCTGAAAAGGCATTTGGCGTTGAAAATCTTGCTGATGTTGAAAACCTTACACTTCAGCATCATATTGACCTTGCTATCAAGGCAATCGGTGTTATGAAATGTGACGTTGACTACGTTGTTAAAGATGGTCAGGTATTGATTGTTGACGAATTTACAGGTCGTATTATGCTTGGTCGTCGTTATTCAGACGGTCTTCATCAGGCTATTGAAGCAAAAGAAAATGTTAAGGTTGAGCGTGAGTCAAAAACTCTTGCTACAATTACATTCCAGAACTACTTCCGTCAGTATACAAAGCTTTCAGGTATGACAGGTACTGCTATGACTGAAAGTGGTGAATTCCAGGAGATTTATTCTCTTGACGTTATCGAAATCCCTACAAACAAGCCAATGATTCGTAAGGATGAGGAAGACGTTCTTTATAAGACAGAGTTGATTAAGTACAAGGCTATTATCGAACAGATTTTAGAGTGTAATAAGAAGGGTCAGCCTGTCCTTGTCGGTACAACAAATATCGAAAAGAGTGAGCTTTTAAGTAAGGCTCTTCGCAAAGCAGGAATCAAGCACAATGTCCTCAATGCTAAATATCACGATAAGGAAGCTGAAATTGTTGCTCAGGCAGGTGCTTTCGGTGCTGTAACAATTGCTACAAATATGGCGGGTCGTGGTACTGACATTATCCTTGGTGGTAACCCTGATTATATGGCTCGTGCTGAAATGAGAAGAATGGACATTTCTGATGAGCTTATTGCAGAGGCAACAGGCTTTGCTGAAACTGACAATACAGATATTATCGAAGCTCGTAAAATCTATCGTGAGCTTGAACAGAAATATAAGGATATGCTCAAGGACGAGGCACAGAAGGTTCGTGATGCAGGTGGTCTTTTCATCATCGGTACAGAGCGTCATGAATCACGAAGAATTGATAATCAGCTTCGTGGTCGTGCAGGTCGTCAGGGTGACCCTGGTCGTAGTAAATTCTACCTTTCAGCAGAGGACGAATTACTCCGTCTCTTCGCAGGTGACCGTTTCTATAATATTATTGATGCATTTCCAAGTGCTGCTGACCTTCCTATTGAAGCAAAGATTTTCTCAAGTACAATTGAAAATGCACAGAAAAAGGTTGAAAGCAATCACTTTGCTGCTCGTCGTAACGTTCTTAAATTTGACGACGTTATGAATGAACAGAGAAAGAAGATTTACGAACAGCGTAATCAGGTGCTTGACGGATACGACATTCACGGTGCAATCCTCAAGATGTTTGACGGATATTTTGCAGAAATGGTTGACTTCTACTGTCCTGCGTCACAGTCACCAGATGATTGGAACAGAGCAGGTCTTATTAAGAAGCTCAATTACCTCAGCGAAGAAGGACTTGAAACAAAGTTCAACTCAAATGAGGAATACAAGAACTATTTCCACAACAAGGCAATGGATATTTACAATGCTAAGTATGATGAATACGGTGAACAGCTTATGGCAGAGCTTGAAAGAAAGGTTCTTCTCCATAACGTTGACCAGCGTTGGATGGACCACCTTGATGCTATGGATGAGCTTAAGCGTGGTATTTATCTCCGTTCTTATGCACAGCAGGACCCTGTTGTTGCCTTCAGAATGGAAAGCTATGATATGTTTGATGAAATGACATCACTTATCCGTGAGGGTACAGTTACAACTCTTACACTTTTCCGTATAAGAAGTGAAGAGGATGTTAAGCGTGAACAGGCAGCAAAGATTACTGCAACAAACGGTGCTTCTGATGGGACTGACAAAAAACGTCCTGTAAAGAAGGCTGAAAAGGTAGGCAGAAATGACCCATGTCCTTGCGGTAGCGGTAAAAAGTATAAAAAATGTTGCGGTGCAAATGAGTAAGGAGGAATAACCTTGGACGAAAATAAAGAAAAGCTTGCCGGCACTTCTCCTGATGCAGAAGACATCAAGGATGAGATGGAAGAGCTTGCGAAGGTTTTTAAGGAAGAGCTTGATAAGGCAAAAAAAGAGGCTGAAAAAGAAACTTCAGGTCTTGAGAATCTTGAAATTGACGGATATAATCCTCAGACAGTTTCACGAGGCAAAAGAAATACAATTTCAGAGGATGAGCTTTGCGAATATTGTGGTGAAAAGCGTCGTGGTACTGATAAAGACCCTGATGGCCCTTACTGTTCAGAATGTGAAGCAATGCTTGAAAAATATCCTTATGATTACAGAGGTGTAATCGGTGTTATTGTGGCAAGCTGTATTGCCATTGCATCAATTTTCCTTTTTGCAATCAATGTTCCTCTTTTTGCAACAATGAAGCAGGGAGATAAGGCTGTTGCCGATGGTCATCTCTATACCGCTATAAATAAGTATAACAGTGCCGTTGAGTATGCTGATAATATTAATTCGCAGAACAGATGCTATAATCTTCATAAGAAAATGGCTATTGTGTGCTTTGATATGGTAAATATGAATTCTGCTCTTGCAGAAATCAGTGATAATATTCCTGATTCAGTGTTAAATCTCCTTACATTCAAGGATTTGAATGTAATTCTTGATGCATCTGAAAGAATGCAGGCAACTGCTATGATTGCACAGCAGTACATTGCAACATATAAGGATGTTACTGAAGAAACATACGATAAGATTATCGCTGACCTTGATGCACTTTCAGGTAAGACAATTTACATTAAGGATAACGAATATCACGATGAAACTGAAAAGAATTTCACTCCTGACGGTACTGAAACAAAGGTTATTGCCGACGAAGGCTGGCTTTGTATGTATAAATATGCTGCTGCACAGCAGATGAACAAGGACCCTGAAATTATTGCAGGATATTTAGAGGATGTTGCTAATTCTTCAGAGTATATGAAGACTCTTGTTGCATCATTACTTGCAACAACTTATGCAGGTTTGCTTGAGGATTATGATAGTGCAGAGGAACTTGCAGAGTTTGTTAAGGAAAAGAATGCTGATTCTCCTGAATACCATATGATTATGTCAGTAATTTATCGTCATCGTGATAAGGATTATGCTAAAGCAAATCAGATTTGTGATGAAGGTCTTAAAATGCTTGCAGGACTTCCAAATGGTGAAAGCTATGTTATGCAGTATGGCTATATGCTTCAGATTCAGCAGACACTTAGCTACATTATGCAGGATGAGTATGATAAGGCTTATGAAACAATCACAACGGCTTATGATAATCTTTCAATGACAGGTGGCCTTTCAATTCAGGTAAGAGACTTATATGCACTCCTTGCACTCAAGACAGGGGACAAGAAAACATTTGAAGCACTTGAGCTTGAAATCGATTCTTACGGTGACGAATCAATTGCATTTACAAGCGACGTTACTGATTATCAGGCAGGTAAGCTCACACTTAAAGAAATTGCAGAAAGCGGAAGGTATGATTTAATATGAGTATAGTTTATGTAATTGTTAAAATATTGACTCTTCCGGGTGCTGTTATTCATGCATTCTTTGAGCATATGGTTTGTCGTAGTGCAAAGGTTATTGTTGAGGATGAGCGCGTAATCCAGTTTAATGAAATGCTTTCTCACGTTGACCATCAGTTGATTAAGAGAAAGGGTCCGGGCTTTGACATCTGCTTCATTCCTTTCTTTATGAACTTGATTTTAGGCTTTTTAACTCTTTGTTATGGCTCAACAACCATCATCTATTACGGTAAATATGCAGATGTTTTTGGTTGGGTTTGCCTTTATTTCGGTATCGCACTCCTTACAAATCTTTTCCCACAGATTGAGGATGTTATGATGCTTAAGGAAACTAACCTTGATAACAATGATAAGAAAATCGGCAAGGTGCTTGTAGCTCCTTTATATGGAATTTTCTGGCTTGGTGCAAGACTTGAAAAATGGGGACTTACACTCCTTACATCAATCGGCTTTGCATTCCTTGTGCCTGTGATTTTAGGTTGGTTTGTACCTGCACTTTATAGCTTGTTAAAATAATGATAATTAAAGAAATAGCGGAGTCTTGCGACTCCGCTATTTTTATGTCAAATTATAATTTGTTGGTGAGTTAGTAGGTGTCTATTCTCGGCTCCCCTTGTCAGGGTGCGGGTCTCCAGTGGAGACCTCTGCGAAGCAGAAGCACCGACCGAACCGGCAGGTGAGACTTAGCTGTCTGCGAAGCAGACTGAGGGGTAGTCAGTTCACTGGTAAACTATCTCTCCCTCCGTCAAAATCAAGGATTTTGCCACCTCCCTCGTCAGAGGGAGGCAATATAATTGCAACGCAGTTCCTCCATTTTGCACTTTGCGCTTTGCATTTTGCACTTCCAAATAAACTCCAATTTACATAACAAAACTCCCGACGAAAGTAATCATCGGGAGTAATTTTCATTCTTTATCTTTTCCGTATTTTTTATTACGCTTTTCAACTCGTTTTTCACGGATTTTTTCAAAGGCAATTTCCATAACAACGAAAAGAATAATTACAAGAATTGCAAAGAAAATACGGATTGGAGTAACTGTTAATTCATTTGAATACTTAACTTCCTTTTCAGCAAATGCCGTAACAGTAAGCGTGAGGCATAAAATTACTGAAAACAGAATAGTATTCAATTTTTTTATGCCGTTTTTCATTGATTATTCCTCAATTTCCTTAACAGCGATTCCGAGCTCGTCAAGCTGAAGTGTATCAACAGGTGATGGACACTCTGTCATTGGTTCACTTGCATTCTGAAGCTTAGGGAATGCAATAACATCACGAAGTGAATCTGCACCAATCATCTGCATTACAAGTCTGTCAAGACCGATACCCATACCACCGTGTGGAGGAGGACCAAACTTGAAGGCATCTGTAAGGAAGCCGAATTTTTCATAAGCCTCTTCATCAGAAAGACCGAGAAGAGTGAACATTCTCTTCTGAAGTGCAGGGTCTGTAATACGGATTGAACCACTTGACAACTCAACACCGTTGAGAACAAGGTCATAAGCCTTTGCACGAACCTGCGCCTTATCTGTTTCGAGATATTCTAAACATTCATCCATAGGAGATGTGAATGGGTGATGCATAGCAACAAAGGTCTGAGCATCCTCATCCCACTCGAAGAATGGGAACTCTGTAATCCAGAGAAGATTGAACTTGTCTGTTGGGATAATGTCAAGTTTCT
>CAJGCX010000081.1 GCA_904501895.1 Clostridiaceae bacterium | reverse complement strand
TTAACTACCATTGGGTTAGCACCTGCTGCAACGTTTTTCATACCTTCACGAACAAGAGCCTGAGCAAGAAGTGTTGCTGTTGTTGTACCGTCACCTGCAACATCGTTTGTCTTTGTTGCAACTTCTTTAACAAGCTGTGCACCCATATTTTCGAATGCATCTTCAAGTTCAACTTCTTTAGCGATTGTAACACCGTCATTAGTGATAAGTGGACCGCCGTATTTTCTGTCGAGAACTACGTTTCTACCCTTTGGTCCAAGTGTGATTTTAACTGTATTGCTTAATTTATCAATACCATTCTGAAGAGCTTTTCTTGCCTCTTCACCGTAAATAATCTGTTTAGCCATTATAAAGCCCTCCCTTATTCAACAATAGCAAGAATTTCTGCCTGACGGACAATTGTGTATTCCTCATTATCCATCTTAACCTCTGTACCTGAATATTTGCCGATAATTACCTTATCGCCAACCTTAACATACATTTCTACTTCGTGACCGTCAATAAGTCCACCAGGACCAACAGCTACAACCTCAGCAACCTGTGGCTTTTCCTGAACAGCTGCTGCAAGAACGATACCGCTCTTTGTTGTTTCTTCCATTTCACAAGACTTGAGTACAACTCTGTCTGCAAGTGGTTTAATAGTCATTTTATATTACCTCCTGAAAGTTAATAAATACAAATAAAATTTAGCACTCTAACTCTTTGAGTGCTAATTATATTTTAGCCATATTTTTCTAATTCGTCAAGTGTTTTATGTAAAATTAATATATTTTTCATAATTTATTAAAACAGTGGTGAAGGAATCCCTCCACCACCTTCGGTGGTCCCCCTCCCTTTAACAAGGGAGGCTGATTATATTAATCCGAATGAAACTGTCAGCGCTTTGTTGATTTTATTCATATCGGAGATTGAAAGATTTCCCATTCTTTCCTTTAACCGTTGTTTATCGATTGTACGGACTTGTTCAAGCAGGACTACAGAATCCTTACTGAGTCCACAGGTATCTCCGTTTACATTTATATGCGTGGGCATTCTCGATTTATCCTGCTGACTTGTAATTGCCGCAGCTATAACTGTGGGACTATATTTATTCCCCACATCGTTTTGAACAATAAGTACAGGTCTGACTCCACCTTGCTCAGAGCCTACAACAGGACTTAAATCGGCGTAATATATGTCCCCTCTTTTTATATTCATTTTTGTATCACTCCTTACACTTTTATTTTTACCTTTAATTTGTAAAAATAAACATCAAAGATAAAAATCAGGGAGTAATACATACTATTCTTTTTTCACTTAGTCTGTCCCGTATATATACTCAAAATTTTCAAATGTGAGTATTTCATTTTCATTGACAGTTATTTTGTTAAAATGATTCATTTCATCGACATAAAGATTATATGTGTAACCATTATATGAATATGAATAATGGTCAGTCAGAAATTCTGCTGTTTTAACACTTTTTACACAAGCATTAAGACAGACACAAAGTGAATCAGGAGGCATACTTTTAAGCGGAATAAAAAAGGACAAGGAATTGAATTCAATTTCACATTCCTCGTCCTCTATCGATATTTTCATTCCCTCGATTGATTCAGGTGACACAACTGTCAGCACAAGCTTTTCATTTTCAGTAAATTCTGATTTTGCAGAAATGCTTATGTCATTGACAACCGTTTTGACATCTGCCCTGAATCCGTAAAAATCGGAAATTTCATTTTCTGCTTCCTTTGTTTTTTCACATCCTGCAAAGAGCAAAATACAAATCAAAATACAAAGAAGCTTTTTCATCAATTATACCTTTTCAATTTTACCGAGAGTTGTTGGCAACTCTTTTAATATGAGTGACGGCGTATTTCCCATCATTGAGTATTTTTCGGTAACATCGTCACCTGCCATCCCGTGAATATAAACACCTGCAACAGCACTTCTAAATGAATCAACACCTTGAGAAACGAATGAAGCGATTATACCGCTGAGCACATCACCGCTACCTCCTGTTGCCATACCTGCATTACCCGAAGAATTAACATACATATCATCGTAAGCAGAGCTTCCGACAAGAGTAGATGCACCCTTAAGCACTAAAATACAATTATGTGCTTTAGTAAATTCCTTTACCATATCTCGTCTGTTTTCCTGAATTTTTTCAACAGGCACGCCTGTAATTCTTGACATTTCCTTTGGATGAGGAGTTAAGATAATCGGTGCTTTTGCATTATCGATTATATCCACATTGCCCTTAAGACAATTTATTCCGTCAGCATCAATTACCACAGGCACTTCTGAATTTTCAATAACAAATTTTGTAACTGCTTTTGTATCCTCATCTGTTCCCATACCACAGCCAATAAGCACACAGGAAGCTTTTTTCATTTCCATTTCAAGTCGTTTAAAGGAATTTGGAGAAATTCTGCCCGACTTGTTACTTTCGAGAGGAACAAGAGTCTGCTCATAGGTTTTTGGAGCAATTGCACTATACATAACTGATGGAAACGCAACCTTCACAAGTCCTGCACCACAGTTAACAGCACCTTGAGAAGCAAAGTACACAGCGTTTGGCATTTCGTAGCTACCACCGATTACAAGAACAGTACCGAATGTACCCTTATGGCTTGTGGAATCTCTTTTTGTGAAAAACTGCTTCACCTCTTCAGTATTCACAGTAAAGAGTGATGCTTTGATACGGTTAAAGCATCTGTCAGGAATACCTATTGGCGCTAAAATCACCTTGCCACAATTTTCAATAGATGGTTTAAGCACGTGAACAGGCTTTAATGTAAGAATCGCAATTGTTATATCAGCAACAACTGTTGTTCCGTTGATTTTACCACTATCACCCTCAAGGCCGCTTGGAATGTCAATGCTAATAACAGTTGCTGAGGATGAATTGATTTTATCAAATAAATTCTTAGTGATTGAATCGGGTGTACCGTGAAAGCCGATACCAAAAATACAATCAACAATAATCTGCGCATTGCTGAAATATTTATCTGTTGTACCATCATTATCGTAATAAACAACCGGAATATCCAACGCCCTTACACGTGACAACATTTCAGAGGAAATATCGTCATTAGGAAGACCCATTGCCATCATAACTGTCACATTGTAATTATTTTCATAAAGCTTTCGAGCAATAACAAAGCCGTCACCACCGTTTTTACCCTTACCACAAACAATCAGCACATTTCTTTTGTCTGATTTTTCAAAGGTTTTACGGATAATTCTTGCACAGTATGAGCCTGCGTTTTCCATAAGCTGTAAATAGGAAATACCGCTTTCATTGGCAAGTGCTTCAACTTTTTTAACATTTTCAACAGTTAATACTCTCATTATTTCACGCCCTACACATAAGTATATTTACATTTTATCATAAACATACTGAAATGCAATAAAAAAAGGAGAGTTTTCACTCTCCAAATTTTTATAATACATAAATTGTAACGCCTCTGTCGCCCCACTGATAGCACTGCTCTGTACTATTCATATAAAGGTCACAAGTGAAATATCCTTTTTTAACAAATCCACCTGTATCGGCAGCTATTGCATATCCGTAAACAACACCGTCATCTGATACAATCCACATTTCTGTACCATATGGAATCTGATTTGGATTAACTGCAATGTGGCCAGGCTTTGCAGGTCTGCCGGTTGATGTTGTACCACCCGGGATACAATAAGCAGCTGCTCTACCCTTAATTGTGTATTTATACTCTGTTGGGACATTATTGTCACCAATAGTATATTCTGATGGAAGTGGAACCTCTGAAATCGGGTTGCCATTCTTCTCAATCTTGTTGTTACCTAATTTTATTGTAGGCTCTTTTACAAGAGTACCAACCTTGATAATTTCCTTGATTGGTTCCTTTGTAACTGTTTCACCAACTGTTTCTGTTGATTCAACAACGCCGTTTACAACCTTATCCTTATAGGTAATTAACTTTTCACCATTAACACCCTTTTGTGCAGTCTTCTGAACACCCTTCTTAAGTGCTGAAGAATTAACCTTTTCAGATGTGAATGGTATGCTTTCAGTTTCTTCACGTGTTACAAATTCAACACGAAGAACATCAACAGTCAAATTATTTGAAAGCTCTGTATCTGCTGTAGGAACAACCTCATCATCCTCATCGAGAACAATTTTCTGTTCCTCAAGAAGCTCGCCTACTGTTCTAGCTGTAGTCTTAACTGATTTCTGTTCACCGTCAACGTTGATTATTATGTCATAAGCGCTAATAATTTCAACCTTTAAATTGTCTGTCACAACAGCGTTTACGTTGACACTTGAGAAGATTTTGTCAGTAAGAGTTACACCCTGACTTTCAATAAGCTCTGCTACTGTTCCTGCAAACATTGTTTTTAATGTTTTTCCGTTTGTGTGCACGAATGTTACAAGACTTGCACGATAAATTACAATTCTGCTGTCCTCACCAGGTTTAAAACCATCAAGTAAAAGCTTATCATCATCGGACAACTGAATTCCTGCTTCGGCAACAACCTTTTCAGCTACTGTTTCAGTAGTTTCAATTCTTGTTACCTGTGAGCCTTCGTAAATATCAACGATATATGTTGAAACCTCACTTGTGGCTGCAAAAGCTGTACCTGCAAATAAAATGACAAAAGCCATAATAATAGCAATAACTCGGAAAGCTGTTTTCTGAGTAGCCTTTACCTGCCCTTTAATATTTTGATTCATCATTCTGCTCCTTTAATAAGTCGCGTTAACCTTTAATTGTTTAAAGGGCTCGTTTCAATCCGAAGCTTGGAAAAGCCGAATCAATCCTCACCTAAAACTGCGACCGTTATTCTCGCTTTGTGACCTTGAAGATTATATTCATAGCAAAAAGAAAAGTCAAATTTTTAAAAATTCATTTTTTGTGTACATTTCACAAAAAACAGAGTCAATTTTTGACTTAATAGACAATGAGTGCTCTAAAAACCACAATATATTGGGGTTTTTATGCTTTTTAAATTAATTTTTTTGTGAGAAAAGTAAAATTTTTTTAAATTATTACAAAATGGTTACAAAATTTCAGAAAAAACAAGCCATTTTTTTACTTTTCATGTGAGTATTTTATGCAAATATACATAAATTTATGCACATTTTTCCTATACTATTATATATAAGGGATTTTAGAGTAAGAAAATGACGGGAATTTAATCCCGTCAAAATGTCGTTTATACAAATCTAACAAATTACACAAAAACATACTGCACAAGCACCATATAGAGAATTGTGCCCATTCCGATGCTTAACAGATTATTCCGCTTCCATACATGAAGTAATGCCACCACAATACCTGCGATTATTTCAGGCAATCCGAATGGTGCAGATGTAATATTCATACTTTTGAAGCAATAGACAACGAGCATACCAATTACTGCAGGTGGAAGGACCTTTCCAAGATACTGAACTGCCTTCGGAATTTCCTTACCCTCTGGGAAAAGAATAAAAGGAATTGCTCGTGTTGCGAATGTAGTTACTGCAACAAGCAGTATTATTACAACTGAACGCCAGAATGAAACAGGAAGGTTACTCATTATCCTTTACCTCCTCTGCCTTTTTCTTTTCTTCAATTCTGTGACTTGAGAGAAGAACAATCATAATCACAATCATAGCCGGTAAAATGAAGCTTTCTTTACCGAAGACAAGAAGACTTACGATACTTGCAAGCACACCGACAACAGCAGGAAAACGATTTTTCTTTTCAAACCATTGTTCAACAAAAATGACAATAAACAAGGCTGTCATTGCAAAATCGATACCCGTAGAGTCAAATGGTATAAGAGTGCCTGCCACAGCGCCTATTATTGAGCCGATTATCCAATATGACTGGTCAAGAGTTGCAAGTGCAAAAAGAAATTTACCCTCATCAACATCAGGTGGTGTTTTTGTTAGGAAATAAAGTGAATATGTTTCGTCTGTCAATGAAAAAATCATATATGGCTTCTTTTTGCCTGACACCTTAAACTTATCAAGCAGTGAAAGCCCGTAGAAAATATGACGGACATTAACCATAAAAGTCAAAAACACAACCTGAAAAAGACTTACTGAAGGGTCAAAAAAATTAACTGCAAGATACTGCCCTGACCCTGCATATACCAGAAGGCTCATAAGTCCCGCCCACAGGAAATTATATCCCTTATCAGCAAACATAACACCAAAGGCTATGCCTATAAAAAGATAGCCTGTCATTACAGGAAGAGTATGAGGAAAAGCAGCCTTGTAAGCTGCCTTATATGTGTTTTTCTTTTCCAAAATAATCACCGAGATTGATTTTACCACTTTAAATAAATAAAGTCAATAGCTTTTTGCGATTATCAGGATGAATTTTATATATTATATTTTTTCATATTATGTCTATAAATCGTCAGCATCCTGCACAGGCACATCGTCGTTTTTAGGATTTCCTGTGTAGCTTCCGTTTATATCAAATCGTTTAGTATCCTCTTCACTATTCCATATTTTTGAAATTTCTTCGCTTATGCGTTGAATTTCCTTCCGTGTCTTCTTTTCTTTATCTTTCTTTCTGTTTTTTCCAAAAAACATAATTACACCTCTACATTAAATATTTATACATATATTCTCTTCAGAAATAATAAAATTAAACATAGGAATACTATTCACATCATATGAGTTGTGTTCAAAATCAAGTATTTCGTATTATTTTAACGTCCATTTTCTTGACAACATAATAAGTTTTAGATATAATATTTGTGTTAAAAGGGTTTGTATTGAGGAAATACAAATTTTATATTTTTGAAAGGATTGATTTCAATGAAAAAGACACTCACAACAATCATAGCAGCTGTAATGGTTTGTGTAATGGGTATCACTGTTTTCGCAGCACCAACAGTACCAGAAGTACTTCCTGACAACACAGATACACTTCTCGATGCTATCCTCAGTGTTCTCGATGATATTCTTGGTTTCATCGGCGAAATCGCTGGCTTACTTTTCAAATAAGAAGCACATTTTAAAAATGCGGATATCTTCGGATGTCCGCTTTTTTTCTTTTCACTATATAATATCTGGTCTCAGGAGATAACAATGAAAAAAATCGACATTAACAAGCTTAAAAATAATATTGTAACGGATTTGAAGGGGTTGAAAATCAAGAATTTTCTTATTCTTTTTGTTGCGGGTATTATAAATTCAATAGGTGTTACAATGTTTTTAGCACCCGTCAACCTTTACGACAGCGGAATTTCAGGTACATCAATGCTTTTATGGCAAATTACACCCGAAGAATTCAATCTTTCATTCTTTCTTGTCCTTCTTAACATCCCCCTTTTTTTAATAGGTCTTAAAAAACAAGGACTTCAATTTACCGTTTATTCAATATGGGCTGTAACCATTTATTCCCTTTCCTCTTTTGTGATTACAGACATTCTACCTGTTGATGTGTCAGTATCATCACCATTTGCAGGAAAGGATTTAGTCCTTTGCGCAATTTTCGGCGGTCTTATTTCAGGTGTGGGCAGTGGTCTTACTATCCGTTATGGTGGTGCTATTGACGGAGTGGAGGTTATGGCTGTCATTTTCTCGAAAAAACTCAATATGACCGTTGGTACATTTGTAATGATTTACAATATAATTCTCTATATTATAATAGGTATCGTTTTCAACAGCTGGGAACTGCCACTTTATTCAATCATCACCTACGCTGT
>CAJGCX010000080.1 GCA_904501895.1 Clostridiaceae bacterium | reverse complement strand
TTTATAGGAGTGTATTAAATTATGCCATTAGTAAATGCAAAAGAAATGCTTACAAAAGCAAAGGCTGGTCACTATGCAGTTGGTCAGTTCAATATCAATAACCTTGAATGGACAAAGTCAATCCTTCTTACTGCACAGGAAATGAATTCTCCTGTTATCCTCGGTGTATCTGAAGGTGCAGGTAAGTATATGTGTGGCTACAAGACAGTTGTAGGTATGGTTGAAGGTATGCTTGACGAGCTTAAGATTACAGTTCCTGTTGCTCTTCACCTTGACCACGGTTCATACGAAGGTGCAAAGGCTTGTATCGAAGCAGGCTTCAGCTCAATTATGTTTGACGGTTCACACTATCCAATCGATGAAAACATCGAAAAGACAAAGGAATTAGTTGCAATCTGTGAAGAAAAAGGCCTTTCAATTGAAGCAGAAGTTGGTTCAATCGGTGGTGAAGAAGACGGTGTTGTTGGTGCTGGTGAATGTGCTGACCCTGAAGAATGCAAGATGATTGCTGACCTTGGTGTTACAATGCTTGCTGCAGGTATCGGTAATATCCACGGTAAGTACCCTGAAAACTGGGCAGGTCTTTCATTTGAAACTCTTGCGGCAGTTCAGGAAAAGACAGGCACAATGCCTCTCGTTCTCCACGGTGGTACAGGTATTCCTGCTGATATGATTCAGAAGGCTATCTCACTTGGTGTTTCAAAGATTAACGTTAACACAGAATGTCAGCTTGCTTTCCAGGAAGCAACAAGAAAGTACATCGAAGCAGGTAAGGACCTTGAAGGTAAGGGCTTCGACCCAAGAAAGCTTTTAGCACCAGGCTGCGAAGCAATCAAGGCAACAGTTAAGGAAAAGATTGAACTCTTCGGTTCAGCAAACAAAGCTTAATTAAATTATTGCAATTATTGTCGGGACCCAGCCTCCCTTGTTAAAGGGAGGGGGACCGTCGAAGACGGTGGAGGGATTCCTCTGCCGTATTTTTTTGTTTAAATAACCAATTGCAACCATTGGTTGCCACATTTCAAGCCTTGCTTTATAGATTAGTAACAGATTTAATGCTAATATATTGAAGAAAGGAGAATGGTTTTATGAAACTATGCGAAAAAATAAGTTTGTATCGAAAAAAATGTGGATTATCGCAGGAGGCTCTTGCTGAAAAAATCGGAGTTTCTCGTCAGGCTGTCAGTAAATGGGAAACAGGTGATGCTTTGCCTGAGGTTACAAAATTAAAAGCCCTCGCTGAATGTTTTGGTGTAACTGTTGATTTTTTACTGGATGATGAGGCGGATGAGTATAAACCACTATACAAAAACAAAGAAACAACAGGAGTTGACCGATTTGTTGAATGGATTGATACTTTACCTGATAAACTAATTCCTTTTTTTAAAAAGCATAGTGTGTTAGTGGGCATAGCCATAATCCTATTTGGCATATTAACTGTATCTAAAGGATTGCCATCACTTCTTATGGCGGGACATATAGCAACTTCAATTGCCTTTCCATTTATGTTGATTCCTATTATTTATGTAGTTGTAGGTGTGGCTATTATAATAGCAGGTATTATTGCAATTAAAAAATTAAAAAGAAAATAATTGTTTTAGAGGTGTTTATATGCCAACAATAAAACTTTACGAAAATGATTCATATATAAAGGAGTTTTCTGCAACTGTCGTTTCCTGTGAAGAAAAAGACGGTGCATATTTCCTTGTCCTTGATAAAACTGCCTTTTTCCCCGAGGGTGGTGGGCAGGACGCTGACAAGGGTAAAATAGGTGAAGCAGATATCCTTGATGTGCAGATTAAAAACGAGGTTATTTATCATAAGGTCAATAAACCATTCAATGAAAATGAAGAGGTGAATTGCCAACTCGATTGGAATACTCGTTTTGTAAGAATGCAGAATCACACAGGTGAGCATATTGTTTCAGGTGTAATTCACAGCCTTTTTGGATACAATAATGTGGGATTTCATATGAATGATTCTCTTATTACTCTTGATGTTGACGGTCCGTTAACAGAAGAAAATATAAAAGAGGTTGAATTGAAGTCAAATAAGGCTATTTATGATAATAAGAGTGTTAAGGCAATTTATCCTACACCTGAGGAGCTGCCAGGTTATGATTATCGCAGTAAGCTTGATATTACCGAGGGTGTCCGTCTTATCGAAATTGAGGACTATGACCTTTGTGCTTGCTGTGCACCTCATGTTGCAAAAACAGGTGAAATCGGCATTATCAAAATTCTTTCATTCATTCCATATAAAAAGGGTACACGAATTGAAATGATTTGTGGTGCATTGGCACTTAATGACTATCAGACTCTTCATGCTACAAACAAAGCTGTTATGAATATGCTTTCTGCAAAACGCTTCGAAATTGCAGATTCAGTTGAAAGATTGCAGAATGAAATTGCAACTCTTAAAGCAGAAAATAAAAAGCTTATGGGAGAAATGGCTTCACTTAAAATGGAAAAACACATTAACGGAAATACAGCCTGTGTATTTATTGACGGTGTTTCTTATGATGAGTTGCGAAATTGCTCAAATGAATTGATTGAAGAGTATGAATATTGCTATCTCTTCTCAAATACAGATGCTGATAATTTCATTTATGTTGTTTCAAGCAAAGAAAATAATGTTCGTGAATTGGTACAGAATCTTAACAAAGCCTTTAACGGTAAAGGTGGCGGTAGAGATACCTATGCACAGGGTAAAATTATTGGTACAAAAGAAAGTATATTAGAATATCTTAAATAATTCTACGGTAGGGCGGGGTCTTGACCCCGCCGTTTTCATTGTAGAAAGGCAAACAAAAGGACGACATCGCTAGTCGTCCTTTAATTTTTTGCTTATTTAATTGTTGGGTTATCAGGGATTTCCTGAACACCGAATTCGTTTTTGAGTGCCTTATACTCTTTTTCAGTAATTGTAACAACTGAACCGTGTCTTGGCTTTAAGTGGTCCATAGCAGTAATGTCACGATTAACTCGTTTAAAGTTTTCAAAGTCGTCCGTCTGCTGTGTATAGAAATGACCTGTGCCGTATTCATCCATAATCATAACCCATGTGTCAGTACCGTTGATGTTGTACATTGTACTGCCTTCAACACCAAAACCGCTAAGGGATACAATTACAGGTTCCTCTGTGTCATAAGGTCCTGTAAGATTCTTTGACTTAACGTAGGCAATCTGCTGTGTTTCGTCATATTTGAAATAGAGGTAATAATAACCGTTGTTTTCGTTGTAAACTATATCCGCATCAATACACTGAATACCTTCTTCCCAACGGCCGTAAAGTGGTTTAGGCTCTGTTTCGAAGGTCTTAAAATCCTTTGTATATGCGTAATAATGACCTGCAATATCGTTTTCAGCAGTTGAGTGTGCCCAGTAAACCATATACATCTCAACCTCAGGGTCCCATATTGCCTGTGGTGCCCAAGCACGAGTAGTGTTTGTGAATTCTCCACCAAGGTCACGGATATCAATTACAGTTTCATCTGTCCAATTAATTAAATCCTCTGATTTCCAAGTTACAAGAGCATGGTTTGATGTCCAACCGAGATTTGCATCCATATCAGTTGCAATTATGTAATAGCAACCGTCCTGTCCCTTAAGGATATATGGGTCACGACAGCATTCTGTACCAAGCTTCTGGTCAATAATAGGCTTGTTGTCGTTGAGAGCCTGAAATCTGTAACCATCAGAGCTTATTGCCATATTGATTCTCTGTTCCTCAACGGAATTTCCTGTAAAATAAACGAAAAGATAAGCATCCTCTCTTGATAATCCCGGGTAAGCATAATCATTGAAAAGGAAATTGAAAAGATTAAATGCTACCATAACAAAAGCAGTAATATAACGGATAATCCTTAACATAAACATTCTCCTTGATTTGTTTTGAGATATTATAGCATAAAACAACAAATGATGTAAAGAAAAATATTGTAGGGGTCGGCGTCCACGACGACCCGAAGCAAGTGTGACTCTAAAATAACGACGGGCTGTCGGGGACGCCAGCCCCTACGATAAAATTATTCTGTTTTGTATTTCTCTGCCTGTAAATTGAACATATAGGCATAAGTACCGTCAAGCTCCATCAATTCCTGATGACTACCACTTTCAATAATCTTTCCGTTTTCCATAACATAAATTCTGTCTGCGTTAACGGTTGTTGAAAGTCTGTGAGAAATGAATATAACAGTTTTCTGGTCTGCTGCTTCAATCATAGCCTGATTTAGATTGTATTCAGCAACAGGGTCAAGGTTTGCACTTGGCTCATCAAGGATAACATAAGGACAATCCTTATAGAATGCTCGTGCAATGGCAGTTTTCTGTGCCTCACCACCTGAAAGCATAACACCATCATCATCAAATTCTCGCAAAAGCTCTGAATTGATTCCGTTTTTAAGCTCCTTATTAAAGCCACTGTGCTTTAATGCATCCCATACTCTTTCTTCATCAGGGTTAATGTCAAGCGTAACATTTTCTCCTAAGCTACAGGAGAAAATCTGAAAATCCTGAAACACTGCTGCAAATCTGTCACGGTGAGATTCTGCAGTAACATCCTTTATGTTTTCGCCATCAATAAGAATTGCGCCGTCGGTTGCATCGTATAGTCTTAATAACAGATTTGTAAGTGTTGTTTTACCTGCACCGTTATATCCAACCAATGCAATTTTTTCGTAAGGCTTAATAGTGAGATTTATATCCTCAAGAGTAGGCTTGTCGTTGTTAGGGTAGGTGAATGACAAATTCTTAATCTGAATTTCCTTTGGTTCAGTTTTCTTGGCCTTTTTGCCACCGTTTTTAATCTTAAAATCAGCATTAAGGAATTCACGATACTTATCAATCATTTTGCCTTGCTCCGAAAAACGAGCCAATGCCCAGATTGTGAGAAACTGGAATGACATAGCAACAGAATGAGCACCATTGAATGTGGCAACAAAGTCACCAGCTGAAAGAGTGTCTTTTACAAGTACACAATATCCGAGATAAAGTGGCAGGACAAACATAAATCCAAGTCCCTGAACACCAACCTTCTGTGTACAGTTAAGTGCCGAAATCTTGTTCCAATACTTTTTCTGATTATTGATAACATCATCAGCAGCATCGTTATATCTGTCCATAAGCAGAGGAGTGATATTGTTCATTCTCACTTCCTTTGCATAGTCCTGTAAATAGAAGATGCGCTGGAAATAGTCAGCACGTCTGTGATATTTTGCATTGTCAATTCGTCTTTCCATCATAAGAGTACCGACTCTTTTACTGATAGGTAAGAAAATGCAAATCACAGAAATAATAATCACAAGACACCAAGGGTCAATTGTAAATAAAACTGATGAAACTGTTACAAGTGAAATGATGTGTCCAACATACATTCTCACAAGACCTAAAAGATTCTGAATATTACCTGATGATGACTCGATTGTAAGAATGAAATTGTTGTAAAATTCAGGATTGTCGTATGACTCGAGGTCAAGGCTTCTTGCCTTGTCATAAAGCATCTGATTAAGTCCGTAATAAAGCTTTTCTCGTTCGGTATTCCAATAAAATTCACGGAAAAGCCACGAAATAACTGTTGAACAAATCAGTACAAGAGCAATTACAATAACTGCATAGAAAATTCGTTCAAGGTCCTTGCCTTCAGTAACAACATCAATGATATACTTAACACCGATAACACGTATAAGGTTGTTAGGTAATATCATTAAAAGTCCCCACATAAATTCGCCGATAACGAGGAGGGGAGATACGCTGAAAAGCATTTTTACAAAGAAGAAAATGTTAGAAGGCATTGAGTGAATTGTCTTGTCCTTTTTATTTTTTTTAAACATTTTCACTCACCTCGCTTTCTCCCTTATAGCTTGAAGCCTGAAGAGTGAACATCTTGCTGTATTCACCATTCTGTGCCATAAGCTCAGTATGACTACCTGATTCAAGAATTGTACCGTTACCAAGCACAAAAATTCTGTCAGAAAGCACAGCACTTGAAAGTCTGTGTGAAATATAGATAACTGTTTTGTTTTTAGTTACCTCAATTAAGTTTTCATACATTTTGTATTCAGCAATAGGGTCGAGTGCGGAGCTTGGCTCATCGAGAATTGCAATCTGGAAATCTCTTGCAAAAAGTCGTGCAGCAGAAACCTTCTGATTTTCGCCACCTGAAAGTCCTGCACCGTCAATTTCAAATTCCCTTGTTAAAACGGTGTCAGCACCCTTTGGAAGACTTGCAATTTTATTCCATACACCACTCTGACGAAGTGCTTTTTCTGCAAGTTTTTTCTCTTCCTCATTACATTCGTGACACATAATATTCTCATTAACGGAAACTGCAAAGTTTTTATAATCCTGAAAAACAGTTGCGAAGGCATTTCGTAAGGAAGCAACGTTATACTCTTTAACATTTATGCCATTATAAAGCACTTCACCCTCATCAGGGTCATAAAATCTCAATAAAAGCTTAACGAGTGTTGATTTACCGGCACCATTAATACCCACAATAGCGATAGTTTCACCCTTTGTTATTTTAAATGAAACGTTTTTAAGAATAACCTTGCTTGTATCAGGATATTTAAATGTAACATTTTTAAATTCAAGACTTTCGAATTCCTCGGCACTCTTTCCACCATCTGTGATTTTTGGTTCATAATCAAAGAAATCTCTTAAATTCTGGAAATAAAGTGCCATCTGTGAAAGCTCATCAAAGCCTTCTGCAATACTCATTGTTGAATCACGTACAGAATTAATTGACGAAAGCACAACAGAAAAGTCTGAAATAGTCAGTGCCTTTGTGTAAATAAACTGATAACCTGCAAGAGCATAAGTGCCGATAATAGGTATAAAATCACTGAAAAGTGAACTGAGCATGCTGTAGATAAACAGCTTAAGACCATAGTCTTTCAAAATCTGAACGTTACCGTCAATGGCCTTTTTAAATCTGTCAATAAGAACAAAGAAGATGTTAGATGTTCTCATATCCTTTGAATATTCTTTAAGGAACATTGTGCGCTGTGTATATGCCTTGATTCTGTTGTTTGTTGTCATCTCAAGGTCACGCTTGTAAACAGCTCTACTCTTATATATTTCAACAACAAACACTAATGTGACAGGCAAAAGGAACAAGAGGTATAACGGGTTAATTACTGTAACTGTTGTGATAACGCAGATAAGTGCAATAATGCCACCGATAATTGCAGCAATATCCCAACAGAGTAAATCGTAATAGCTTGAAGAAAGCACAAGGGTTGCACGCTGATATTTATCGTAAAATTCAGGATTTTCATAACAGCTTACATCGAGCTGAACTGCTTTTTCAAAGATTTTGTTGTTCAATTCCTTGAGCACAACCTTCGCAGAAATCAGCCTTGTTTTTTCAGCAAACGCAGAAATAACATTTACAAGAAAATATACGCTGAAGAAAAGTAAAAGATATGTAAAATATGTTTTGAAGTCAGCGTTACCATCAATTATGCTTAAAAGAACCTTTAAGAACAAAATGTTCTGAACATACATGGATAACACTTTATTTGAGATTTCTGTAACAAGATAGCCGATTAAAAGTCTTTTATCTGCTTCCCAGACAAGCTTAAGTGCAAATAAGACATTTTTAAAAATGGGAACCTTGACCGGCTCGTGAAGTTTAATCCACCTCATAGACTTTCTCCTTTTTGTTTTTCATAAATATTTCATATAATTATAATATAACAAAAAATATAATTCAATAAAATCAGGGAAAAAGGCATAAAAAAATCGCCCCAGTGGACGAAGATAAGACTTGTTAAATTACAAAAAGAAATAACCCTCGGAGTCGATGTTTCTTTACACATCTTTTACTGACTCGGAGGGTTACTTCTGTTCACTCTTGATATCTAACATCTTTTTATT
>CAJGCX010000079.1 GCA_904501895.1 Clostridiaceae bacterium | reverse complement strand
AGTTGCTTGTAAAATTCGTGTTCATCATCTATAATAAGTAAAGGAAGATTTTATGTTTAGTGAAAACATTGTAAAATACAGAAAATCAAAGAATCTTTCTCAGGAGGATTTGGCTTTACGATTGAATGTTGTAAGGCAGACTGTTTCCAAATGGGAAAAAGGATTATCTGTTCCTGACATTGAAGTCTTGTTAAATATTGCAGAGGTTTTAGATGTATCTGTAAATAAACTTCTTAGCAACGATAGTGCAAAAAGGAAGGTTGATGAGCAAATGAAATATGATGTAATTATTGTTGGTGCAGGTCCTGGCGGTATTTTTGCAGCTTATGAGCTTGTACAGCAGAATCCTGAAATAAGTGTGGCTGTTTTCGAGGCAGGACACGCTTTGGATAAGCGTAAATGCCCTATTGACGGAGATAAGATTAAAACTTGTATCAACTGCAAATGCTGTAGCATTATGAGTGGCTTTGGTGGTGCAGGTGCATTCTCTGATGGTAAATATAATATTACCAATGATTTCGGTGGTACATTATATGAATACATCGGCAAAAAACAGGCTTTGGATTTGATGAAATATGTTGATGAAATCAACTTGAAATTTGGTGGTGAAGGCACAAAGCTTTACACAACAGCCGGTACTCGTTTTAAGACTATTTGTATTCAGAATGACCTTCATTTGCTTGATGCATCTGTTCGTCATCTTGGCACAGATATTAACTATATTGTTCTTGAAAATATGTATGAATACTTGAAGGATAAGGTTGATTTCTTCTTCGATACACCTGTTCTTTCAGTTGCTGATGAAAATGGAACATACAAAGTTATCTGTAAGGATGCAGATTATGAATGTGATAAATGCATTATTTCTGTTGGTCGAAGCGGTAGTAAATGGATGGAATCCGTTTGTAAGGAATTAAATATTGCTACAAAATCTAATCGTGTTGATATCGGTGTTCGTGTTGAGCTTCCTGCAGCAGTTTTTGCTCATCTTACAGACGAGCTTTATGAAAGTAAAATTGTTTACAGAACTGAAAAATATGGCGACAAAGTGCGTACATTCTGTATGAATCCAAAGGGTGCAGTTGTAAACGAAAACACAAATGGTATTATCACTGTTAATGGCCACAGCTATGAAGACCCTGCAAAGCAGACAGAGAATACTAACTTTGCATTGTTGGTTGCAAAGCATTTTTCAGAGCCTTTTAAAGATTCAAACGGATATGGTGAGTCCATTGCTCGTCTTAGTAATATGCTTGGTGGCGGTGTTATTGTTCAGCGTTTCGGTGATTTGATTCGTGGCAGACGTTCGAATGCAAATCGTATTGAAGAAGCGTTTGTAACTCCTACATTAAATGCAACACCGGGTGATTTGAGCCTTGTTCTTCCTAAACGTATTTTAGATGGCATTATCGAAATGATTTATGCATTAGATAAGGTTGCACCTGGCACAGCAAATGAAGATACTCTTCTTTACGGTGTTGAGGTTAAGTTCTACAATATGGAAGTTGAAGTTGATGAGCATCTTGAGTCAAAGCATAAAGGCTTGTATATTATCGGCGACGGTAGTGGCATAACACATTCACTTTCTCACGCTTCAGCAAGTGGTGTCCATGTTGCTCGTAATATGTTTAAATAAAATTCACTTGATGTAAATTATGATAAAAACAGAGAAACCCTTGATTTTCGAGGGTTTCTTTTGTTATGACACGAAAAGTATCACGAATGTTACCGTTTAATTCTTTATTTGTTATGCTGATTTTGATATATTTTTATTATCATATTCAGGACAGAAAGGAATTAAAATATGAAAATAGGCCACAAGAAATCATTCGCTATTGGAATAATATCTATCTTCATTTTCATCCTATGGACATTGTTTATTCAGACTATTGATGTTCAACCCATTGGAATTAACGGTACAAATATTGGATTTTCAACTTTTAACAGTTGGTTTCATCGATTAACCGGCGCGAATATGACTCTTTACACAATAACTGATTGGCTTGGACTCATTCCCATATTTGTTTGTATGGTCTTTGCTGTCATTGGATTTGCTCAATTAGTTAAAAGAAGAAGCATAATTAAGGTTGACTTTGACATTATTGTTTTAGGGATATATTATGTTATTGTAATATTGTTTTATTTGCTTTTTGAGATGCTTCCAATCAATTACAGGCCAATTCTTATTAATGGCTTTATGGAGGCGTCATATCCCTCATCAACCACATTACTTGTATTAGGTGTAATGCCGACACTTGATTTTCAGGCAAAAGGGCGAATAAAAAAAGATAAAATTAAAGTTGTAGTTTGTGTCCTGTCAGGTGTATTTTCAATTTTAATGGTTGTAGGAAGGCTAGTTTCAGGAGTGCATTGGTTTACTGACATTATCGGTTCAATATTTTTAAGTGCAGGTCTGTTTTATATTTATAAGGGGATTGTTTTATGGAATTTGGAGAAAAGCTTCAGGAATTGAGAAAAAATAAGGGGCTAACTCAAGAGGAATTGGCAGAATTGTTATATGTTTCCCGTACAGCAGTTTCAAAATGGGAATCAGGCAGAGGTTATCCCAATATCGACTCCTTAAAGGAGATTTCAAAATATTTTTCCGTGTCAATTGACGATTTGCTGTCAGGTGAAAAGCTGATTTCCATTGCAGAAAAAGAAAATAAGTCAAATATACAAAATATGTGCGACTTATTATCAGGAGTGGTGGATATATTCTCATTTATATTGATTGTATTACCACTATATCCAAAGACAGTTGACGGATATGTTTATTCAGTAAATCTTTTTGCATATAACGAAATAGCATCAATAAAGCACATAATTTATTGGATAGCATTCATTTCGCTCATTATGTTGGGCATCGTAAAAACCTTGTTGATGAGATTAAAACCTGATAAAAGCTATAGAATTTTGACGGATATATCCATTGTGGTTAATACTTTAATAGTACTTTTAATGGCATTAACAAGAGAGGCTTATGCTGTAATAATTGCGTTTTCATTGCTGATGATTAAAGGATTGTTGCTGTTAAAGCGTGTTAGGAATGAATAGCAGACATATAAAAACTCTTGTTTTTGCAAGAGTTTTTATTGTTTTTATAATATACAGATGATATAATATTTTACATAATATAATACGTAGGTGGAAATTATGGATTTTGGTGTTCAATTTAAAGTAAGAGGTGACGACTTCGGTGGTCACTTTATAAATGGTATTTCAATGGCAGATAGTGAAAGCGTGTGGAAATGCAAGCTCGTTTCTGCCGATGACGAGAAAAATGTGTATGAGTCAGCTGATGGATATGAAATCACAGCATATCACATTAAAAAAGGTGATGTTTTTGAGTGCTACACAGTTTTTCAGAATAATTCGGACAAAAATGTGACACTCGATATGATTTCTTCTTTTGCATTAACAGACCTTGATGTTGACACATTACATCGTGCAACCTCATTCTGGAGTGCAGAGGGTAAAATTCTCACACAGAAATTAACTGAGCTTAATATGGAACGTTCATGGAGTGGCCATGGAATAAGAATCGAAAAATTCGGTCAGATTGGCTCAATGCCCGTTCGCAAATGGTTCCCGTTTGTGGCTGTTGAAAACAGCAAAACAAATGAGTTTATCGGTGTTCAGCTTTACATTCCGTCAAGCTGGCAGATTGAGTTGTTCCGTCATAAAGAGCCATTGACCTTGCTTGGTGGTATTGCCGATTTTGACTACGGTCATTGGTGCAAGGATATTGCGCCAAATGAAAGTTTTAAAACACCAAAAGCAGTTGTGGCTGTTGGTGAGTCACTTAATAAGGTCTGTGATATGCTCGTTAAGGCACAAAAGCCTGACATTTCACCTGTTGATGAGGATTTACCTGTAATTTTTAACGAATATTGCACATCATGGGGCAATCCTACAATTGATAATCTCCGTAAAACTGCAGAAAAATTGCAGGGTAGTGGCGTTAAATATCTTGTTATGGATAGTGGCTGGTATAAGGAAGAGGACAAAAACTGGTGGGAGATTATCGGTGACTGGAATGTGAGTAAAAAGCTCTTTCCTAACGGACTTCGTGAAGTCAATGATATGATAAAATCATACGGCCTTGTTCCAGGTATATGGTTTGAAATGGAAAACGTTGCACCTTTATCACAGATTTACAGTGAAACAGACCACCTTGTTTCACGTATGGGTGCACCTCTTAATGTGGCAGGTCACAGATTCCTTGATTTACGTGATGAATGGTGTGTGAATTACCTTGATGAAAAGGTAATTAAGCTTCTTCGTGACAGTGGATACGGATATCTTAAGGTTGACTATAATGAAAATATCGGTGTTGGCTGTGATGGTGCAGAAAGCCTTGGTGAAGGTCTTCGTCAGTATGTCCTTGCAAGTCAGAATTATTTTAAGCGTATCAAGAAACAGTTACCTGATATGGTAATCGAAAATTGCGCAAGTGGTGGTCACCGACTTGAGCCATCAACAATGGAGCTTTGTTCACAGGCAAGCTTTTCCGATGCTCACGAGTGTAAGAGTATTCCAATAATCGCAGCAAATGTGCAGAGAATGATTAAACCGAGTCAGAGTCAGATTTGGGCTGTGCTTCGTGCAGGTGATGATATTCACAGAACATATTACAGCCTTATTTCAGGTTTCTTGGGACGCCTTTGTCTCAGTGGTGAAATTTTCGATTTACCTGAAGAAAATTGGCAGACAGCACTTGATTCAATCAAATTCTATGACGAAATCAAGCACATTATCAAAGACGGCTTCACAAGCGTTATTGAATGTAACGTTGATGATTACAACGACCCTGAGGGCTATCAGCTTGTGCTTCGTGAATTTAAAAATGAGGCACTCCTTATAGTACACACCTTCAAAAACGGAGTGAATCCACCTATTGAAAAAGTACTTGAAGGCTATGAGATAAAGAAGGAATTCGGTAGCAGCCTTGATGGAGATTTCAGGGCAAAAGCATTCTTACTCACAATTAAATAGTAACAGTTATGAGGATGTAAATGTTTTACATCCTCTTTTTATATAACTTGCCTTTTTTATTGTCTTGTGATATAATAACTCTATATTTGATTATTGTGAGTTAGTATGCAAATTTTCAGAAAGGAGATAAAAGTCAGATGGAAATATTTGATTATTTGTACAGACAAATATATTATATCGGTATTCAGACAATCCGTTATGGCACAAGGTTTTTTACATGGCTTTTATCTGTACTTATGAAGCCGGTTAAAGCAATCGGAACGCTTTTTGTCACAATATTTGTTGTCTTTGATAAGCACGCTCTTAAAACCTTCCACGAAAAAGCTGATGAATTAAAGGCGTTGTCAAAGGAAGCGAAAGAGGTTTCTA
This sequence comes from Clostridiaceae bacterium, assembly GCA_904501895.1. Classification (GTDB taxonomy): domain Bacteria; phylum Bacillota; class Clostridia; order Oscillospirales; family Acutalibacteraceae; genus Fimenecus. The sequence goes on along the minus strand of CAJGCX010000079.1, from coordinate 2,694 downwards.
AAAATACACCTAAAGAAGAAAAGAAAAGCCTTAAATACCTTGTTCATTATACAGGTGTTGCATTCCGTCGATATAAGGATACATTCAAATATGTCTCTAATATAATTCTTCCTGTAGTTTCCCTCATTATCCTCATTAATGTTGTTGGCTTCTGGAATGATGCTGCATTTGCTCTTGAGGTTAATTACAATGACGAGGTTATCGGATATGTTCAGGATGAGACAGTTTATAAGCAGGCTAGGGAAATGGCATTCCAAAGACTCGATATAAACACTGCATCTGTTGGACTTAATCAGGATGAACAAGAAAATTCACAGTTAATCGGTGAAGCTGAATATAGCATCAGACTTGTTAAACGAGGACAGTTGAATGACGCTTCTGAAATCTGTGACAATCTTATCGAAAAATCAGATAATAAAATCACAAATGCCTGTGGTGTTTATGTTGACGACAAATTCATCTGTGCTGTAAAAAATGAAACTGATGCATTGAGCGTTTTTGATTCGATTCTTGCAGAGCACGAAACAGGTGAAGAAAACGTTGTTGTAAGCTTTGTTGAAAATATTGACTATGTTCAGGGGCTTTACCTTGACAGCGATTCAATCATCAAGGACGCTGATTATTTGCAGAAAAAGCTTAACTCCAATACAAGCGAGGCAAAATACTATACAATTCAGGACGGTGATACACTTTTAGGTATCGTTCAGAAATTTGACATAAGCCTTTCACAGCTGAAAAAGCTTAATCCGGAGCTTACAGAAATAATCAAGCCAGGTCAGAAAATTCTTATTTCAGAGGCAAAGAGCTTTTTAAGAGTACAGACCACAAAAACAGAATACAAGGAAGTTGAAATTCCTTACGATACAGTAACAATCAACACAAGCAAGCTTTACTCCGGAGATAAAAAGGTGCTTACAAAGGGCGTAAATGGTGTTGAAAGAATAACTGAGCTTGTAACATATATTGGTGGAGAAAGAGTTTCCTCAAGAGAGGTTTCAAGGGTAACTATCAAGGAAGCTATCACCGAAAAGATACAGGTAGGCACAAAGAAAAATCAAAACACATCGTCTTCATCAGGCGCTTCAAAGGGTAAATTGAGATGGCCTGCAATTGGTGCAACGTCAATCTCATCGCCATACGGTAAGCGTAACCTTGGTGACGGATGGCATGGCGGTATTGATATTGTACGTCCTGGTGGAAGCTCAGGCTGTACAGTTGTTGCTGCTGAAGCAGGCGTAGTAACCTATGCAGGATGGTATAATTCAGGTGGTTACACAGTTATGATTGACCACGGAAACGGTCTTTCAACAATGTATTGCCATATGCAGAATACACTTAAGGTGCGCTCAGGACAGCGTGTTTCAAGAGGACAAGCAATAGGCAATATTGGTGCAACGGGATATGTTACCGGACCTCATCTCCACTTTGAGGTTAAAGTTAACGGCAGGAATGTAAATCCCGCATTGTATTTATAATCAGAGGTAAGTTAAATGGGAAAATATATTATTGCAGGACTTAAAACTGAATTTGATATTAAATATGATATTCTTCGCGGAAGAGTAAAGGATTATGAGGCTGATTTTGACAGCTCTGAAACAGATATCAGAATTAATATTACAGATGAGTATCTTGAAAAGAAAAGGGAAGAAATTCCACAGATGTCATTGGCAGCTCACGAATATTTCTGGACAGGAAATGCTTTTAATGTACGATTAATGGACCACAACGGAATTATGATTCACTCATCATGTGTTGAGAAAGACGGCTATGCGTATCTCTTCTCTGCTGATAGTGGAACAGGTAAATCAACACATACTCATCTCTGGCTTAAGAATTTACCGGGCACAAGGATTATCAATGACGATAAGCCTGCATTGATTAAGGAAAACGATATCTGGTATGCTTGTGGTACTCCTTTTTCAGGAAAAACAGACGAAAATATTAACGTAAAAGTTCCTGTAAGAGCAATCACATTTATAAAAAGAGGAGCTGAGAATAAGGTCAGCAAAATGGATGTTGCGGAGGCAATAAAGCTTTTGTTCGGACAGACAATCAGGTCTTCATTTGAAGATAGAGCCCTTAAGTCCTTGGAAACAGTTGATTCTATTCTCAGAAGTGTTCCCGTATTTTCTTTGGAATGTAATATGGATGATGATGCTGCATTTGCATCATATAATGGCATAGAAAGGTTGATAAAAAATGAAGATTAAAGATGGATTTATTATGAAAAATGTTGCAGGAAGCAATGTTGTTCTTCCTCTTGGTGAAAGACAGTCAGAAATACATGGAATCATCACCTTCAATGAAATTGGTGCAGAAGTTTTCAATATGCTTGACGGAACAAATTCTGTAGAGGAAATTGTTACAAAAATTTCAAAAGACTATGAAGTGTCTTATGAAACAGTAGAAGCAGACGTGAAAAAGCTTATTGACAAAATGCGTGTAAACGGTCTTGTTGAAGACTAAAAACCACTTATTATAAAAAGAGGAAAAACAATGAGTGATATATCTGTATTAAAGTGGATATACAAAAGCTGTGGAAAGCGCAATGGGGAAATTGCTGCACTTTTAACGCTTAATGTTATAAGTGCGGTTTCAGCAACTGCCTTTGCCATGGTTTCAAAATCAGTAATGGATAGCGCACAAAACGGCAACCGAGATGAGCTTGTAAGAAGTGTTTCATTGCTTGTGGTT
>CAJGCX010000078.1 GCA_904501895.1 Clostridiaceae bacterium | reverse complement strand
GAACTAGATATCAACGGCACCTACGCTTCTAAGATTGATGCGGCCGATGATAGTTACGAAAGCAGAAAAACATATGAGGATAGTGTTCCTAAATTAAACTGGAAAGCAAACGAAGCATGCTTAAATCTGCTGAAAATCATCGCCAAAGAACTAGATGTCAACGGAACCTATGCTTCTAAGATTGATGCGGCCGATGATAGTTACGAAAGTAGAAAAACTTATGAGGATAGTGTCCCTAAGTTGAATTGGAAAGCTGACGAAGCGTGCTTGAATTTGCTTAAAATCATCGCCAAAGAATTAAACGGCTAATTTCCCTCTTTTGCTAATAGCACCCCAGGCAGCAATCGCTGAAATGAAATAAGAACCTGACCCATAACGAAATCAAAGATTTCTATGGGTACCCCAGAACCTTGCGACGCAAGCGTCTAAATTCTAAAACTTATTACGGAATAAGCAAATAAACACAAAAATCCCCTTGGAGTAATCCAAGGGGATTTTTTACACCTATTGAAAAAATATTATGTAGGACGGGGATTGCTCCCTTGGAACAATTAACAGAGTAAAAAAGCGTATAAACCCTGACCTTAAAATCGACGGCATCCTTATTACAATGGTCGATTATCGTACAAGGTTCGGTAGAGTGTTAGCAAACCTTATAAGACAGCAGTATGGTAAATATCCAACTGTTTTTAACACTGTTATTCCCCGCTCAATAAGAGCAGTTGAATCAACAGCAGAAGGCAAAAGCATATATCTTCATGATAAAAACGGCAAAGCGGCTGAAGCCTACGCAAAATTAACGAAGGAAGTTATGGGAGATAGCAAAGAACGACAACGTATCAAAAGTTCATCTGAGTTCATTCGATGATTTGTTTCAGACAGACGAAAGCCGTGAAGATATGAAGAGAGAAAGACTTATGAAAATTCCTATCTCTTTAATTCACGATTTTCCTGACCATCCTTACAAAGTTAAAGATACCTTACTACAAAATTAATTTTATCAATCAATGACCCTTTATCTATTAACAAATTTATGCAATCTATAAAAAAGAATCATCAATGCAAAACCCCAATACTTATGCATATTTATGTAAATTTTATCAAAAATTTTACCAACAATATCAACTCTTGTGGTCATATAAGAACGAGTTAAAGTACATTCTTTTGGACGAACAAATGGAAATAAGCCTTGTTTTTTTAAGTGTCTCAAATAGACTTTTCTTTGCTTAGTAGATATTTGTGCTAACAATGATAAAACAGACCACAGATTGGACATCATTAGATTGCAAGTTGTTGTTTTTAATTTTGAATCACAATTTTCGAAAAAGCCTTTGAATATATTAGTTGCTGTTATATATGAAATTATTTTCTTATCTAAACTCGCTTGAGTTTGTGAACTGGTTGCTGAACCTTGCCTATACCTAATCAAATAATATGCTTTTTTTATAATACATGTTTTTGGATTCTTCATAAGACAAGTACACTTGAATATACTATCCTCACTATAAGCAATATCTTTGTTGAATCTGATGTTATTTTCATTCAAAAAAGATAACCTGAATATACTTTTAGTTACATACACATCGTTAGCATAAGAATCCGGAACATGTTTTGCTTTCTCAATCAATTCTATATCAGTTTTAGATAGTTGTTCCCTAAAACTAAACGAACCAAAATCTATAATATCGACATTGTTCTCTGAAACAACTTTTTTTAAATTTGATAATACGTTTGGCGATACCAAATCATCAGAATCAACCATCCAAATATAATCAGCTGACGCATTTTCAATTCCAAGATTACGTGCATTTGATACACCACCATTTGGAATATCAATTATCTTTATATTAGAATATTTATTTTTGAAATAATTCATACGCTCCAAACTTTTATCTTTAGAGCCATCATTTATACAAATTATTTCGTAATCTGTATTAGGAATATCTTGATTAAGAAGTGATTTTAAACACTCATCAATGTATTTTTCAGTATTATAAACTGGAACAATAAAACTCAAAAACAAAAAAACATCTCCTACTAACATTACTTAAGTAACCCTTACAATAACCATTGAAGCGATATTAAATAAACATCCATATGTTACCATACAAGTATATTTTTGTCAAATCGAGATATATCTGTTTTTTCTTAACCAATGACCTTCCAGTACAAAGTTTCTTATTCTGAAAATTTTCATTTGACTGCGGTTTTCTCTTTCTTTTACTATCACTTAGGAAGTTTTCAGATTGGGATACTGAACCTATTAAATATTTTGCGCATCTTGATGCGGAAGGAAATGTTGTTTTTGGATGGGAGGTATATGACTGTACACTTGATGAGTATAGTCCCATAGATAGTAGGTTCCACAAAATTATGTAAATAATTATGCTATGATTATTGATAGAGGCTCCGAAAATGGTGAAACAAATCGTGTTATACCTCTTGACCACAATGGTAATGAGCTTTATACTCCTGCTAATATTTATATCAAGTACTGAAAAAAAGCAATGGTAAACGAGACTATTACATTACAGATTTTGACAAAGAGGGATACGCATATTTTGTTGTGGTTAATAATTTAGAAAAACTTAACACGTCAAAAAAAGATGTTAATTGCATGTTTTCGCGTCTTTAACACAATAAATAAAAAATCCCCATCGAGTAATCGGTGGGGATTTTTTATGCCTCCTCATCAGTCTGCTTCGCAGACAGCTTCTCCACAAGGCGAGGCTTTATCCAGAGGAATTTAATTGGATTATAAATATACAATTGATTTTATTGGTGAAAAGCTTTATAATAAATTTATCATAATAATTTCGGGTGATTATATGGGAAAAATTATGAGTTTATTTAATACAATCAAATCTAATTGGAAGACTCCTGCTGAGGGGAATTATGTGCCATACAAAGAAATTGTGTCATATTCACTTGGTGGCACAGGTGTTTATTTCATAACTGCAATTGTGGGTATGATTGGTCTTAGTGCAGGTAGTATGATTGTTGGTGCATCCATTGGCATTACAGCAATGGATTTGCAGACCATGAATGTTATTTCAACTCTCATTATGCTTCTTATGGCACCTACACGTGCGATGCTTTTTGACAACACAAAGAGTAAAATGGGTAAATTCAGACCATATTTGTTGACTCTCGGATTGCCAACTGCCATAATCGGCACAGTTTTTGTGTACCTCCCCTACGAAACAATGGCATATAATGAGAAGCTTGTTGCAGTTTTCGTATGCTATACGCTTTTACAATTCTTCTCACCATTTTACAGTGCTGCATATTCAGGACTTGTTCAGGTTATGTCGGCTAACTCAAAAGAGCGTTCATGGATAATTGAAATAAGCTCAATTATTTATTCATTTGCTCCGACAGTTATAAATCCTGTAATGCCACTGATTGGACCACTTGACGATATTAAAACATATCGAATCGGTTTCCCTATTTTCTGCACATTTGGTGTAATTATCAGTATGCTTTGTGTTTTCGGCACAAAAGAGCGAGTAATTGTACCAAAAAAATATGTTCAGAAAATGAACTTCTTTGAGGGACTTAAAAAGGTTTCTCACAACAAATATTTCTGGATTATCAACATTTCACAATGGTTTGCCTTCTTAAATCAGGGTTACAGCTACATATTCCAATGGATTTTCTATTACGGAATGAATAACCCTGCAATTTATTCAATTATGACGGTAATCAAGGGGGAAGCATATACTCCGGGTATGGTTGCAGCTGCACCACTTGCTAATAAATTAGGTAAAAAGAAGCTTTGTCTTCTTTCTCTTTCAATTCAGACAGTATGCCTTGTTTTAATGCTTTTCTTCTATAAAAACTACATTCTTTTATTTGCTTGTATTTTCATAAAAGAAATGGTTGGCGCTGTTTCAATAATCTATCTTCCTGCCATGAAGGCTGATATGATGGATTATCAGCAGTACAAGACCGGAGACCGTCTTGAAGGCTTTATTGAGCAAGGTGGCGTGCTTATAGGTAGCATTGTAGCACTTGCAACAGGCTACGTTTTCCCAATTATCTTCAAGGGCTATGGTCTTACAAATAACTATGACGATTTGTACAACGCAGCCTTCAGAACTCCACTTGTGAGAGTTTCAATCATTTGTGCAATAATAGGTACAATTCTTTCAATTATTCCATTCATTTTCTATGATTTGAGCGAAAGCAAGAGAAAGAATATGATTACTGCACTTAAGCTTCGTGCGATGTTCTCTGATTATGACCACGATGATTTTGATAACTCAAAGCTTGTTGAGGTTTTCGACCTTGTTTTCGATGCAGAAGAAAGCCTTGCAAAATATGTAGGTTATCAGACAAAGCAGGAAAAAGAATGTTATATGTGTGCAAAAATCATCTGTGATGAGGTCGAAAAGTTAAAAGCAGAAAACATTGACAAATGGAATAAAATCGTAAAAGAATATGAAAGTATTAAGATATAAAGTTCATTGACAAAATCGATGATAATTGATTTTATCGGCAATTGTGATATAATATTTGCATTAAATTAAATCAAAAGAGGAATTAATTATGAGTAGCTTCGAAAATCTTCGTATTGTTGACAATTTTTATCAGACTTCCCTTTTCTTCCCAATGCCAACTGTTATAATCAGCACATTGTGTGAAGACGGAAGCACAAATTTAGGACCATATTCACTTGTACAGCCTTATTATGTTGCAGGTAAAGAGTACTATGCTATGCTTTTATGCTGCAGAAACTCATCAAATACTGCACAGAACATTCTTCGTAATGGCAAATGTACACTTAATTTCATTGACGACAAGCCATCTTCATTCAAAGAGGCGGTTAAGCTTTCCTGGCCTGGTGATAAGCCATCGGAAAAGATGCCAAAGTGCAAATTCAAGCTTGAAAAGAGTATGATTGAAGAAGAAACAGGCGAAGTAAGACCAATGGTGCTTACTGACGCCATCGAGGCTATTGAATGTACCTGGATGCGTGAGCTTGACGGTGCTGATAAGGATATGCCTGGTGAATTAAACGGTTACGAAGGTCCTTATCACGATTTCAATGGTATTACAAGTAAATTCGGCGCTCATTTTATTCTTCGTATTGATAAAATCCTTATGAAAAAGAAGTACAGCGATGCTATTATCAATGGTGTTCGCTCAAAGGACTTCCCTCCTCTTCCTGTTGATTACGGTTATCGTGATTCAAAGAATTTCTGGTTCCACAGAAAGAAGAGAATGAAAGCTGAATTATTACAGATGCGTCAGGCGTCACTTGAGTCTGTACGCTATGCCGCTGACCGTGTTGATGATAAAATCAAGTTTACTGATGAAGCTCTTAAAACTGTTCTTGCTGTACCAAGAGTGTTTTTACCAATGGTGCTTAAGGGCTGTGTTGATTGGGCAAGAGAAAATAACGTTGAGCTCATTACAGAAGAGCATATGCAGATTATCAACGACAAACGAGCAAAAGAAAAAAACAAGAAATAAAATCCAGTCCCTTTGGAGCAATCCAAGGGGATTTTTTTGTTTTATTTAATTATGTCAAAAATATTACAATAAGTGACAAAAATCATACCTAATATAAATTGAATTTATGTTGAAATGAGAATGGTAAATAATGTATAATATTAATGAAAAATTTGTGTTATACACTTGGAGGTTAATATGAGAAATATTAAGGTTATCAATAGCAATTGGCTTTTCTCAAAAAAGGCAAAATCTGCTCCTTCTACTCTTCCTACTGATTGGGAAGCACTTAATCTTCCTTTCACTTGGAATGGTAAGGACGGTCAGGACGGTGGCAATGACTATTACAGAGGCACTTGCTACTTTGCAAAGGAAATTAAGGCAGAGGAATTACCTGAAGGTGCAGTTAAATATCTTCAGTTTGACGGTGTAAACTCATCTTGCGTTGTATTCTGGAATGGCAAGGAAATCACAAAGCACGACGGTGGTTACTCAACATTCAGAGTTGAGCTTAAGGAAATTAAGGACACTAACTTACTCGTTGTTGCAGTTGACAACTCTGCAAATAACAGAGTTTATCCACAGAATGCTGACTTTACATTCTACGGTGGTATTTACCGTGATGTAAGTGTTATCGGTGTTCCTGAAAATCACTTTGACCTTGATTATTATGGCTCACCTGCTATTATGGTTACTCCTGAAATCAAGGGTGCAGATGCTGAAATCGAAATTAAGACATTCTTTAAGAATGATGACTGCAAGGTTCGTTATGAAATCATTGCTGACGGTGAAGTTATTGTTTCTAAGGAAGACGATGACGACGCAAAATTCGAAATCAAGAATGTTCACCTTTGGGATGGCTTAAAGGACCCTTATCTTTATACAGCAAAGGCAACTCTTCTTTATAACGGTGAAGAGGTTGATACAGTTTCAACTCGTTTTGGTTGTCGTACATTTGAGATTACTGCTGACCGTGGTTTCATTCTTAATGGTCGTGAATACCCTCTTCGTGGTGTTTCACGTCATCAGGACAGACCTGACGTTGGTAACGCACTTACAAACGAAATGCACAAGGAAGACCTTGATTTAATCCTTGAAATGGGCGCAAACACAATTCGTCTTGCTCACTATCAGCACGCACAGTATTTCTATGACCTTTGTGATGAGGCTGGTCTTGTTCTCTGGGCAGAAATCCCATATATTTCAAGCCATATGCCAACAGGCTATGACAACACAATTTCACAGATGAAGGAGCTTGTAATTCAGAATTACAACCACCCATCAATCGTTGTATGGGGTCTTTCAAACGAGATTTCTATTGCAGGCTCAACACCTGACCTTGTTAAGAATCACAAGGACCTTAACGACCTTTGTCATAAGCTTGACAAGACTCGTCCTACAACTATTGCATCAGTTACAATGTGCTCACCTGATGACCCTTATATCCAAATTTCTGACGTGCTTTCATACAACCACTATTTCGGTTGGTACGGTGGTACAACCGATATGAATGGTCCTTGGTTTGACGATTTCCACAAGAAATATCCTAACAAGGCAATCGGTATTTCTGAATACGGTTGTGAAGCACTTGACTGGCACACATCAGACCCTGTTCAGGGTGACTATACTGAAGAATATCAGTCATATTACCACGAAGAGCTCATCAAACAGATTGCTGACAGACCTTATCTCTGGGCAACTCATGTATGGAATATGTTTGACTTTGCTGCTGACGCACGTGCTGAAGGTGGCGAAAACGGTATGAACCACAAGGGTCTTGTAACATTCGACAGAAAGTACAAGAAGGACTCATTCTACGCTTATCAGGCATGGCTTTCAGAAAAGCCAATGATTCACCTCTGCTCAAAGAGATATGTTGACAGAGTTGAAGATGTAACAAAGGTTACTGTTTATTCAAACTGTGATGAGGTCGAGCTTTTTGCCAACGGCGTTAGTGTTGGTAAGCAGAAAAAAGGCAAATACCCATTCTTCTACTTTGAAGTTAAGAATGAAGGTACAACAGAGCTTAAGGCTGTTGCAGGTGACCTTTCAGATACAGGCACAATCAACAAGGTTGACACTCCAAACGAAAGCTATATTATGAAGGAAGAAGGTCAGGTTATTAACTGGTTTGAAATCAGCACTCCTGACGGATACCTTTCAATTAACAACACAATCGGCGATATTATGAGCACATTTGGTGGTAAGCTTGTAATGCTCAAATTCGTTCTTATGCTCAAGGACACTATGAGTGGTGGCAAGAAGAGTGAAGACGGTGAAGAGAAAAATGGTGGTGGCGGAGTTATCGGTGGCTTCAAGCTTACACCTGCTATGCTCAAAAATGTTTACGCAATGGCTAAGGGCTTTACTGTTAAGCGTTGCTTCTCAATGCTTGGTGGCGGATTCACAAAGGAACAAATCCTTGGAATTAACGCTAAACTCAACAAGGTAAAAGCACCAAAGAAAAAGTAAAACAACAAATTAAAGCACCCAATTATGGGTGCTTTTTTGTGAGTGATTATTAAATTGGAGTTTGTCGGGATATTTTTAAATATCTGCAATTCTACACGCAACTATAACGGACAGACGGGGACGTCTGTCCCTACGCGATGTTACCTACAAATTATAATTTATATTT
>CAJGCX010000077.1 GCA_904501895.1 Clostridiaceae bacterium | reverse complement strand
GTTTGCAGTATTAGAAACCTGCAGACTGTTGATTTTTTTATTTACAAGCTTTGCTATCTGTCTGTTTTCAGGCTTTGCAAAACCGTTTTCCTCTATCATTTCCTTTGCAAGCTCCTGAGTCTGCATAAGAATTTTTGTATCCGTCAATATATCAGCAATTTTCAGCTTTGGAAGTCCGTGCTGACGAGTGCCGAAGAAATCGCCGGGACCACGAAGTTTTAAATCCTCATCGGCGATTTTGAATCCGTCGGTGGTGTCACACATTATCTTCATTCTTGCAGTTGCCTCATCACCTGTAGCATCTGTCACAAGAATACAATGGGATTTTGCCTGACCTCTGCCAACACGACCTCTCAACTGATGAAGCTGTGACAAGCCAAATCGTTCTGCATTTTCAATAATCATAATTACAGCATTTGGAACGTCAACACCAACCTCAATAACGACAGTTGAAATAAGAAGCTGTGTTTCACCATTTTTGAATTTCATCATTACTTCATCTTTTTTCTTTGGAGTCATTTTTCCGTGAAGTAAATCGAGCTTATATCCGTTAAATGGTACTTGTGCTTTTTCAAAATATTCCTCTGCAGAAATAACACCCTGAATCAATTCACTTTCTTCAACAAGAGGGCAGACGATATACGCCTGATAACCCATATCAAGATGCTGTCTTACAAATTGGAACATTGAGCCTCTTTTTTGTGTTCTTACTGCATAGGTATCAATCTTTTGTCTTCCCGGTGGTAATTCGTCAAGAACTGACACCTTCAAATCACCGAAGAAAATCAACGCAAGTGTTCGTGGAATAGGTGTTGCAGACATAACATAAACGTGTGGATTTTCACCCTTACTGCAAAGACCGGTTCTCTGTTTAACACCGAATCTGTGCTGTTCATCTGTAATTACAAGACCTAATCTCTGAAACTCCACATCATCCTGAATAATAGCGTGAGTACCGATTACAAGGTCAATTTCACCGTTTTTAAGTCTTTCTTTGATTTCCTTTTTATCCTTTGCCTTTGTGCTTCCAACAAGCAAATCACACTTGATTCCCGTACCATCAAAAAGCTTTGTAAAGGTTTCAAAATGCTGTGTTGCCAAAACTTCTGTCGGTGCCATAAGTGCTGATTGCATACCATTTTTTGATGCAGTATAAACAATTGCCGCAGCAACTGCAGTTTTACCACTACCAACATCACCCTGCAGAAGTCTGTTCATCTGCTTGCCACTCTGCATATCAGAAACAGCCTCTTCAACTGCTCTTTTCTGCGCTTTTGTAGGATTGAAGGGAAGGAGTTCAAAAAACTTTTCTGTATAGTTTTCCTTTATTATATTTCCAGTTGTAATTTCTGTATTTTCATTTTTTAAGCAAAGAAGACTCAACTGCAAAATAAACAATTCGTCAAAAATGAGTCTGTCTCTTGCACTTTGCAAATCTTCGTCATTTTCAGGGAAGTGAATATCTCTTATAGCCTTATCAAGGGACACAAGCTTATATCTCTCAAGTATCTCCTGAGGAAGATATTCGGGAATCTCATCAATATTATCTAACGCTATCTTAACCGCTGACTCTATAACCCTTGAGGTTATATTCTTATTCTGCGGATAAATCGGTCTGATTTCCATTTTTTGTGATGCCTTTATAAACATAGGTGAAATCATTTCACGAGCTGAAAACTTACCGAGAGTCAGCTTTCCATAGAAAAGATATTCCTCACCACTTTTAAGCATCTTATCAATATATTTGTTGTTAAAAAATGTTGCAGCAAAAACATCGTCACCGTCTGTAATCGTTGCTTTTGCAATAAGCATACCACCACGGACGCGGTCGTTTTTCACAGGAAACATCACTGTTCCTTTTACGCAAACATTTTCACCAACAATGCACTGTGCAATAGGTGTTATTTTGCTCCAATCCTCATAAGCACGAGGATAAAAACGAAGAAGCTCCCCAACAGTTGACACACCAACAGAACGAAACGCCGCTGCACGGGCTTCGCCCACACCCTTGATGTTCTTAATGTCATCGGAGAACTTCATATTTTTCACCTTATATTCCGCCATATAAGCTATATGGCATTTGCTTTAGTGTTAATTTCACGTCATCTGATACTGAAACATATCCTTTTCTGAAAAGCACAGGCACAAACGGATAATATTCAATAAATATTTCATAATATTCCTCAGGAGTGATTTCTCCTGCGCGGTATCTGAAATACTCTGTTGCAACAAGCCCCTTTGTGTCAATTCCCGAAGAGAGCATACTGCCTTCACGGAAAAAATCGCCAATATCCATTGTGTTATCGAGTTTTATTTCACCCAGATACATATCGTAGTTGCCGGATTCTATTCTTTGTTTATATTCAGAGTATGAAACAGACTGAACCTTCACTAAAAAACCACATTCATTCAATGAATCAGCAATATTATATGCCGCTGCAACTCTGAATTTATTATCCTTATTTACCATAAGGGTTAATGTTAATGTATATGCACCGTTAGTCTTCGCCTTGCCGGAATATCTTGTGTAGCCACATCTGTCAATAATGTTATTGGCAAGAACACTATCACCCTCTGTTTTGATTTCCGTAATCTGACCTGACAAATCGCTTTCAGGATTAACAGGTAACTTCATAGCAGTAGCGTGACCCTGATATGCTGAAAGCACAACATTTTCACTATCTATTTTTGCTGCAATGGCATTTCTGATATAGTTATTCAATGCACCTCTTGCACTATTAAGACCAAGATAAACCATATTGTTCAACAAAACGTCCTGTGATTTGCCTGCAATAGAAGAATATTCGCAATCAGACAAGTCGTTAAAGAAGACATCTGTTTCGCCAATATTCATGGCATTTTCAGCGCTTTCATTTGTACCGATAGGGGAGAGAAGTATTGTTTTTTCCTTATTAAGCACATTAACAAGTGTGCCCTTTGAATAATAGTAATCTCCGCAACCCTTAGGAATTGAACTCTGCGCATCAGCTGTACCAACCTTAACGATAGGAAAATCAAGCTTGCCTGCCACATAAATATCCTTATGACTTAATGTAAAATCAACTGCATATTGACCTACTGCTTCTGCTGAAATAACGCTCTTGAGTGAGTTTTTCCAACCATAAGAAGCCTTTGCCATATTAAATGAATACACAACATCCTCTGCTGTTATTTCTCCCATACCGTTGCAAATAACTCCGTGACGAAGACGTACAGTAGCAACATTATCAAAAACATTGATTGACTCTGCAATGACAGGTGAAACTGCATAACCACTATCAACTGAGTAAAGTGGCTCATGCATCAGCTTAATAATATACAAATTTTCATAACTCTTTGAGAAAAAAGGATTAAGACCATCTGTCTTATTATAAGGAAGCACGATTTTTCCGTCGCCCATTTTTCCGGACTCATTTGTAACGCCTTCTACGTCAGATACTTCCTCGGAATTATCTGTTGTTTCCTTATCCTTACCATTCGTACAAGCAGAAAACAATATATTAAGGCATAAAAGCAATGAAATTATTTTTATTAAATTTTTCATTTGCTCACCTCACAGTAATCGCATTTACCTCAACCGTTTTACCGCTATCCTTGTCGATTGTAAAAATACATCCCTGCAAAAAGCATGGTGTATCTGCTGTTTCAAACATTGTTGAAAATCCCTTTCGGAATTTTTCTATAATTATCTCTTTTTTTACACCTAAAACAGACTCTTCAGGTCCTGTCATACCTAAATCGGTAATATAACCTGTGCCACCTGACATAATTCCTGCATCTGATGTCTGAATATGAGTATGTGTACCAAACACACAGCTTGCTTTTCCATCGAGGAAATAACCCAAAGCCTTCTTTTCAGCGGTTGCCTCTGCATGGAAATCGACTAAAATAATTTTAGTCTCTTTTTTCAGCTCATTAATGATTTTTTCTGCAGTTTCAAATGGGTCGTTATGACCTTCAAGCCACACTCTGCCCAAAAGGTTTATAACGCCAACCTTATAAGCACCCTTGTCGATTATGCCGTAACCCCTTCCGAAAACGCCATCGCCAAAATTTGCAGGACGAATTACATTTTCTGCACGGTCAAGATAATCGTAAATTTCTCTTCTTTTAAGTGAATGATTGCCACCTGTAATCATATCAGCGCCACTTGTAAAAATATGCTCACAGGAATTTGGGAGCATACCATTTCCCACAGCTGAGTTTTCACCGTTTACAATACAGATATCAATATCATTCTGTTTTTTTATTTCAGGAAGTTTTTTTCGTAAGAAATCACAGCCGGACTGACTGACAACATCTCCTACACATAAAATTTTAATTTTGCGTGACATTTGCACACCGTTTCTATATATGGATTTAATTTATTTTGCCCCGAAGCCGTTGCTGACATCGGGGCATTTCTTTTTTATTTTAAGACCGCAGGCTTACGAGTGTAAGTCAAGGGCGAAAAAGCGAAAAGTCGCTGATTTTATTATTTAGCAAAGTCGATTACTCTGTTTTCGCGTACTATGTTAACCTTAATCTGACCTGGATATTCAAGCTCATCCTCAATCTTCTTTGCGATGTCACGAGCAATAATAACCATCTTTTCATCAGATACCTTATCAGGATTAACCATAATTCTGATTTCACGACCCGCCTGAATAGCAAATGACTTTTCAACACCTTCAAATGATGTTGCAATTTCTTCAAGCTTTTCAAGTCGCTTAATATAGTTCTGAACATTTTCACGACGAGCACCCGGACGTGCTGCAGAAATAGCATCTGCTGCCTGAACAAGCACTGCAACGATTGTCTTTGCCTCAATTTCACCGTGGTGAGCCTGAATAGCATGGATAATCTTGTCGTTTTCCTTGTATTTCTTTGCTGCCTCAACGCCAAGTTCGATATGTGTGCCTTCAAATTCACGGTCAAGTGCTTTACCAATATCGTGAAGAAGACCTGCACGCTTTGCCTGCTTAACATCAGCACCAAGCTCCTGTGCAATAAGACCTGCTATGTATGATACCTCAAGAGAATGTGCAAGTACATTCTGACCAAAGCTTGTACGGTATTTGAGCTTACCAAGAAGCTTAACAAGTTCAGGATGAACACCGTTGACGCCTGTATCAACAACTGCTCTTTCACCTGTCTGCTTGATTGTCTGCTCAACCTCACGCTTTGATTTTTCATACATTTCTTCGATTCGTGTTGGATGTACACGACCGTCCTGAATGAGCTTTTCAAGAGTGAGTCTTGCGATTTCACGACGAACAGGGTCAAAGCTTGAAACAGTAATTGCTTCAGGAGTGTCGTCGATAATAAGGTCAACACCTGTTATAGTTTCAAGTGTTCTGATATTTCTACCTTCACGACCGATAATTCTGCCCTTCATCTCATCGTTAGGAAGTGCAACAACAGAAACTGTTGCTTCACTTACATGGTCAGCAGCACATCTCTGAATTGCGCCTGTAATAATTTCACGAGCAAGATTGTCGCTTTCGTCACGTGTTCTCTGCTCAAAATCAAGGATTTTAAGAGCCTTTTCGTGAGTAAGAGAATCATCAAGCTCCTGCATAAGCATTGCTTTTGCCTGTTCCTTACTGAATCCACTGACTTTTTCAAGCATTTCGAGTTGACTACGCTTAATCATTTCAACTTCTTCAAGCTTCTGGTCAGCAAGCTTAATCTTTTCAGCAAGTGTTTCCTCTTTCTTTTCAAGATTTTCTGTTTTCTTGTCAAGGTTTTCTTCTTTTTGTACGATTCTACGTTCTTGTCTTTGAACCTCTGCGCGTCTTTCACGAAGCTCCTTATCAGCTTCGTTTCTTAACTTGTGTATTTCGTCTTTAGCCTCAAGAATTGCTTCTTTTTTCTTATTTTCTGCTGTCTGAACAGCCTGATTAACAATTCTTAATGCTTCTTCGTTAGCGGAGCCGATTTTTGCCTCTGCAACCTTTTTGCGATATACACCGCCGATTACAAAGCCAAGTGCTCCAAATACAACAGCAGAGACAACGGCAATAACGATAGCCACACCTACAGTAATCATAGGTTTGTCCCTCCCAATAATAAATATTTAATTTCACAAAATATATAAAAAATATGAAATGAAATTAAGATGAGTTAGTATAAGGATACAACTTTCCCATACTATCTTTATTATTTTACACAAAAAAGAGGACTGTGTCAAGAATTTACACAGTAAATATAAGCAATTTTTGGTAATTGTGATTTTGAATAAAAAAACAGAGAAGACATTTCTGTCTTCTCTGCCATAATGATTTAATTCAAATTACTTTTCGTACTTGATGTTTGAACCGAAGATGTAACGGATGATACCACCAATCTTGTCGAACAAGTGAGCTCTTGAGAACATTTCGATTTCGTCTGTTGCAAGAACGTTACCGTTTGCATCCTTAAGAGTTGCTCTGAATGTTGTCCAACCTTCTTCTTTTGGTGTGATTCTTAACTTACCATCACCATTGTCTTCCATAATTGTGAAGTATCCATCACCTTCAACAACTGACCATTCAACGTAAGCACCTTCTGGAGCATCAGCAGGCATTACAGTATGGAGAAGCATTTCATCCATGAATCTGAGCTTTGTAACTGCTGGTTCTTTAATAGCAAACTTAGCTGCTGTTTCAGGAACATCAGGTGTATCAGGTGTATCAGGTGTATCAGGTGTGTCAGGTGTGTCAGGTGTATCTGGTTCGTCTGGTGTAAGTGCTGGAACCTTGTTATCAATCTTAGTTTCCTGACATACTGTACATGTATATGTTGTGTAACCTTCTGATGTATATGTTGGTTCTGTTACAACACCTGCATCCCAAGTATGTTCGATTTTTTCAATTCTTTCTGGAGTAACTGTTACTGAGTTACAGAGTTCGCACTTCATACCTGCTGTATAACCATGGTCCTTACATGTTGCAGGAACTGCAGGAATTTCAACAAGAGCTGATGAGCCATCAGTTCTAGTGTGGTTCATAGAAGGAATTTCTTCCTTAAGAACGTATCCACAGCCTTCAGCTGTACATGTATATCTCATTTCACCAGGTTTTGCACAACCAGGAGCCTTTGTCTGAACACCTTCACCATATGTGTGACCTGTTGCAGGAACTACATCTGATGTGTATGTGTCATTACATGCTGAACATGTGTATGTAGTATAACCATCTTCTGTACATGTAGGAGCTGTTACTACTGCATTATAGTTGTGACCTGTAGCTTCAACTTCATTACCTGTGTATGAATCCTTACAGAATGGGCAAGTAAATGTTGAGTAACCTGCTTCTGTACATGTAGGAGCTGTGACCTTTTCTCTGTAATCGTGACCCTTTGCAGGAACTTCGTCAGCTGTTCTTACATTCTGACAAACTTTACATGTGTATGTTGTGTAACCTGCTTCTGTACATGTTGGCTTTGTAATAACGCCTCTGCCTTCGTCGTGACCTGTTGCTGGAAGAGTTTCTGTATTCTGAGCGCCACAACCACAAGCCTTAGTTACTGAACCGTCAGCTGTACATGTAGCAGGAACTTCGTTAACTACTGTTGCGTAAACGTGTTCACCAGTTGACTTATCAACTACAGGTGTACGGCTGATTTCTTCGCCACAAACTGAACAGTAAACTACATCATCATGTGAACCGTCTGCGCCACATGTTGCAGGAACAACATTTTCCTGAACTGCTTCTGCAGGAGTACACTCGTGAACAACTTCACCAACTGTAGCTGTTGCAACTGCTTGTGTTACATCAAATGATGCAGCTGCAACTGATGCAGTTGTTGTAGCATTGCCTGGATTCTTATAGTACTTCCATGATGTCTGAACTGGTGAGCAATTTACAGAACCTGATGTAATTGCTGCATTAAGTGCTGTACCAGCTGGAATATCTGAGTTAAGAACAAATGTAATTGTCATAATTGGTTCTGTTGGGTCAAAGTCTGCACCGCCAAAACCCGCCTTTGTTGTGCCTGTGTTTTCATGCCAACCACCTGTGTTCTTTGAAGCAACGAACTTAAGGTATTGGTCATAAGTTGCATTTTCTTCTGCTGTATTAGCACCTGTAACTTTTGTGAGAACATTTGCAGTTGTAAGCCATGCAAGCTTATTTTC
>CAJGCX010000076.1 GCA_904501895.1 Clostridiaceae bacterium | reverse complement strand
GGTGGACTTGCCTGTGGACAGTTAAAGGTGCCATATGCCACAAATGTAACAGGCTTAGGTGTTATTGAGGATGAAGGACCTTTGCAAAAGCTTATGCTCACCCTTTACAAGGTGGGTTGTAAAAAAGCAGAGTGCGTCTTTTTTCAAAATAAATCAAACCTTGAATTTTTCCGGAATAAGAGGATTGTCAGCGATAATGTTGAGCTTTTACCGGGCTCAGGTGTGAATATCGAAAAATTCTCATACCTTGATTATCCACAGAATCAAAAGACCAATATCGTTTTTGTAGGAAGAATTATTAAGGATAAAGGCGTTTTTGAACTTGCAGAAGTGGCGAAACAGTATCTTAATAATGAAAATGTACAGTTTACTATCGTTGGTAAAGTGGAATATAATTCGGAAAATCCATTTTCAACCCTTAAGAATGTGAATTGTGTAGGATTCCATAAGGATGTACGACCTTTCCTCAAGGATGCACACGCTGTTATTCTTCCTTCTTATCACGAGGGTATGGCAAATGTGTTGTTAGAGGGCGCTTCCTCAGGAAGACCGATTTTAGCTTCCCGTATTCCTGGTTGTGAAGAAACCTTTGACGAGGGTGTAACAGGCTTCGGATTTAATGCAAAGGATGTGGAAAGCATTAAAGAAACTGTAGATAAATTCCTTTCTCTTTCAGATGCGCAGAAATGCGAAATGGGTAAAAAGGGAAGAGAAAAAATGGAAAAGCAATTTAACAGAAAAATTGTTATTAATAAGTATATAAATATGATAAATAACTGATTTAATTCAGTATCGAAAGTGAGAAGAATTTATGTTTTCAAATCTTTATGAAAAAATAGTAAATGGTGAGGAAAAAATCTCTCTTGTAGGTCTCGGTTATGTTGGTATGCCGATTGCAGTTGCCTTTTCAAAAAAGGTAAAGGTAGTGGGCTTTGACCTTAACGCAAAGAAAATCGAGCTTTACAAAAATGGCATTGACCCTACAAATGAAGTGGGTGATGATGCAATTAAGGCTTGTACAGTTGAATTTACTGCTGACGAAACAAAGCTTCGTGAAGCAAAATTCCATATTGTTGCTGTGCCAACTCCTGTAAACGCTGACCACACACCTGACTTATCTCCTGTTGAGGGTGCATCAACTATTGTTGGTCGTAATCTTACAAAGGGCTCAATCGTTGTTTACGAGTCAACTGTTTATCCGGGAGTTACAGAGGATATCTGTATTCCTATTCTTGAAAAGGAATCAGGACTTAAATGTGGTGTTGACTTTAAAATCGGTTACTCACCTGAACGTATCAATCCGGGTGATAAGGTGCATCGTCTTGAAACAATCGTTAAAATCGTTTCAGGTATGGATGATGAGTCACTTGATACAATTGCAAAGGTTTATGAGCTTGTTGTTGAAGCAGGTGTTCACAGAGCAGAAAGTATCAAGGTTGCTGAGGCTGCAAAGGTTATTGAAAACAGTCAGCGTGATATAAATATTGCATTTATGAACGAGCTTTCAATCATTTTCAATAAAATGGGTATTGATACACAGTCAGTTCTTAAAGCAGCAGGAACAAAGTGGAATTTCCTTAAATTCTTCCCTGGTCTTGTTGGTGGACACTGTATCGGTGTTGACCCATACTATCTTACATATAAGGCAGAGCAGTTAGGTTATCACAGTCAGATTATTCTTTCAGGTCGTCGAATCAATGACGATATGGGCAAATATGTTGCTGAAAGTATTGTTAAAAACCTTATTAAGGCAGATGTTTCAATCAAGAGTGCAAAGGTTGCAATTCTTGGCTTTACATTCAAGGAAAATTGTCCTGACACAAGAAACACAAAAATTATCGATATATATAACGAGCTTAAGGAGTACGGAATTACTGCAACAGTTGCTGACCCTTGTGCAGATGCAGAGGAAGCAAAGCACCTTTACGGTATGGAATTTGTTGATATGTCAACAATTAAGGATTGCGACGCTGTAATTCTTGCAGTTGCTCACGAAGAGTTCAAGACTCTTACACAGGCTGATTTTGACAAAATGTTCAAACCAGGTGATAACGATACAAAGGTTCTTGCTGATATTAAGGGTCTCCTTAATCGTAAAGAATACGAATCAGCAGGATATAACTATTGGAGATTATAATATATGCAAAAAACAAATCAGGCGGTTGATTTTGTAAAGCTATTTTTTGCTTATTGCATTGTTGGAATACACACAGTTATATTACAAGATGTTAATTATGACTGTTGGTACTATATTCAACACATGATTTTTAGAATTGCTGTTCCATTCTTTTTTATGTGTTCAGGGTACTTTTATAAACCGCAAAAAGATGATTCATTGTTACCAAAACAAGTGCAACGTTTAATAATACCTTATTTTGCTTGGTCTATAGCTTTTACTATTGTTACGAGAGATTTTGACCTTAAAGAAATTTTAAAAGGTTATCTTATTGCTTCTCCCGGAGCAAGTATGTGGTTTGTGGCAGCATTAATGATAAGTATGGTCATTCTTAAGCTTATAAAAAATAAGAAAGCTTTAAGTATTGCTATATGTATTTCAATGATTTTCTATTTTGTAGGATTATTTTTAGATAGCTATTCAGAAATAACAAGAGGAACAATCTTTGAACCATACGCTTTAAAATATATTGAATTGTTTGGCTCTACAAGAAATTTTGTGTTTATAGGTTTCCCTATGACAAGCATAGGATACTATATCGGGCAATATGGTATTCCAAAGCTTTTAAAAAACAAAATAAACTGTGTTGTAACCTTTATAGTTGCTTGGATTGTCTTGTTTTTTGAAGTGAACTTTGTAAAGAATATGTCAAATACATTCAGCGAGGGTTGGTCATACTTCTTTTTACTGCCTTTAGTGGTATTATCATTGTTATGCTTCTTATTACAATTAAATATCAATTTAAACGTCAACACATTTCTTTTAAGAAAAATATCAACTGGAATTTACTTTTCACACTTGGTAATATTGGTGTGTGTTAATACTTTAGGTGGTATTTTGTGTAAATTTAACATTATAGAGCAAAACTTTAATACAGTATTGATTTTCTTGTTGGTGTCAGTTATTGCAACTATCTTCTCAATTGTTGTAATAAAGCTTAACAATAAATTATTAAACAAATTGTTTTGATGAATAGGAGTAAAAGTTTATGGGATATAAACATTTGAAATTTCCTGATAATTCTGTATTTCTCGTTACAGGTGCAGCGGGCTTTATCGGCTCAAACCTTTGCGAGGCAATACTCAATATGGGATATAAGGTAAAGGCTCTTGATGACCTTTCAACAGGTAAGCAAGAGAACATTGATATGTTCCTCCAAAATCGCAACTATACATTTATAAAAGGGGACATAAAAGACCTTGATACTTGTATGAAGGCTTGTGAGGGCGTTGACTACGTGCTCAATCAGGCTGCGTGGGGTAGTGTGCCTCGTTCAATCGAAATGCCACTTTTCTATTGCAAGAATAATATTGAGGGTACTCTTAATATGATGGAAGCAGCACGACAGAATGGTGTTAAGAAATTTGTCTATGCATCAAGCTCATCTGTTTATGGCGATGAGCCAAATCTTCCTAAATATGAGGGCAGAGAGGGTAATCTCCTTTCACCTTATGCACTTACAAAGCGTTGTGATGAGGAATGGGGCAAGCTCTATACTAAATTATATGGTCTTGATACATACGGAATGAGATATTTCAATGTTTTCGGACGTCGTCAGAGTCCTGACGGTGCTTATGCCGCTGTTATTCCAAAATTCTTAAAACAGCTTCTTAATGGTGAAACACCAACAATCAATGGTGATGGCAAGCAGAGCCGTGACTTTACTTATATTGATAATGTTATTGAAGCGAACCTCAAGGCTTGTCTTGCTCCAAGTGAAGCAGCAGGCGAGGCTTATAATATCGCTTACGGTGGCAGAGAGTACTTAATCGATATTTATTATGGCCTCACAAAGGCTTTAGGTGTTGATATTGAGCCTAATTTCGGTCCTGACCGTAAGGGTGACATCAAGCACAGTAATGCTGATATTTCAAAAGCAAAGCGTTTGTTGGGCTATGACCCTGACTACAGCTTCGCAGACGGCATAAAGCTCGCAATCGAGTGGTATAAGGAGAATTTGTAATAATGGACAAAGTCTATTTTGTTTATTTATATTTCTTTTAACACTCTTTAGGCGTTTTATATTAATTGACCGTTGGATTGAAATTAATTTGTTTAGAGTATTTACCTTGAAATTTACTTTGTAAAGACGGAAATATTGATGATTTAAAAATTTATATTCCAGATTGGCATCAAATTACAGATGTGATTGTATATTTGGTTATTATTTTAAGCAAGGTGGTTACTACTATTCAACTGTTAGAGATTATGAGAGAATTTTAGTTTGAGAGGAACATACAATATGGCAAGAGGCAGATTCCTTTTTAAAAAATTCAAAAGTGTTTTTAATATAATGGTAAAACTTTTTTGTTTGTTTCCAATAGGATTTAGGAAAATACTCTTTGAGCATTACCGTAATAGACAAGGCAAAATTGGTTTGGCGATTCGTTATATTTTGTTTAAATCCATAGCAAAAAAATGTGGTGACAATGTATCAATTCATCCTAATTGCTACATATTTGCAGCAAACAATCTAGAAATCGGTGATAATGTTAGCATTCATCCTATGTGCTATATAGACGCAACAGGTGGAATTGAAATAGGTGACGATGTTTCAATAGCTCATGCGGTATCAATTCTTTCTACAAGTCATAATTATTCGGACAACACTGTTCCGATAAAGGACCAGGGATGTGATTATAAAAAAACAGTCATTGGTAATAACGTATGGTTAGGTGCAAAGGCAACAGTTATGTATGGCACACATATCGGTAATGGTGTAATTATAGGTGCAAATTCAGTTGTTACTCGTAATATTGAAGATAATATGATTGCTGTAGGTTCACCTGCAAAAGTGATTAAGGAGAGACACTAGTATGCGAATTCTTGTTGTGTCAAATGCACCGTTGAGAAAAGATAATGGTTTGGGCAATTCTCTTATAAATATTTTTGGTAATATTGATGATATTGAAATTGCAAGTGTTTATTGTCGGTACGGCAAAACAGGGACAAATCTTGTGAAAAAATCATTTCAGATAACCGAAAAAGGTCTTATTAAAAATTTAAAAAACAAAAAAATACCATCGGGTAAGGAAATTTTTCCTAATGAGAATAATGATTCATATACAGAAGAACCTAAATCAGTTGAATTTGTAAGAAAAAACAGATGGAGTATTTTGTATTTAATAAGGAATATAATTTGGGAAATAGGACGTTGGAAGTCTGATGAATTATTAAAATTTGTTGATGATTTTAACCCCGAAATCATATTCCAACCTGTTTTCAACGCACCACATGTTAATAAGATTGCATTGTTTTTAAAAAAATATACAGATGCGCCAATGATATGTTATAACGTAGATGATAACTATTCATTTAGGCAGGTATCTTTTTCTCCGCTTTATTGGATAGAACGACTTTGGACACGTAAAACAGTAAAAAAACTTATAGAACATTGTGAATTGTTATATACAATTTCAAAAATTCAAAAGGAAGAGTGTGAAGCAGTTTTTACTTCGCCTTGCAAAATTCTTACAAAGTGTGCAGATTTTACCGGAGAGCCACCAATAAAATCTGAATATAATAAACCATTACAATTAGTGTTTACAGGAAATATTGGTTCAAATCGTTGGAAAACACTTGCATTAATTGCAAATGTCTTGAAGGAATTTAACAGAGAAGAAGTAAAGGCACAGCTTAACATTTATACTGCAACACCCATTACAAAAAATATGTCGAAAAAATTAGAAGTGAAGGATTCTTCATTTATCAGAGGTGCTGTGCCAGCGAAAGAAATAAAAAGAATACAAGAAGAGGCAGATATATTAGTTCATGTTGAAGGTTTTGATTTGAAAAATAGATGCTTGCTACATCAATCATTTTCCACTAAGATAGTTGATTATTGTAAGGAGGCTAGACCAATATTGGCAGTTGCTCCGCACGATGTTGCTTCAATAGATGAATTAAGAAGAAACGATGGCGCAATGATAGTTACTTCAAAGGAAGAAATAAAGCCGAAGTTAGAAAGGCTGATTAGCAGCAAAGATATTCTTGATGAATATTCAAAAAAAGCATATCTTTGTGGTAGAACAAATTATGATAGTAAAAAATTAAAAAATATGATAAGTAATGATTTAAGGTCTGCTTATGAGAAAGGAATGAAATAATCATGAAAAATGTTTTAATCATTGGAGCTCATTATGATGATGCTGAGCTTGGTGCTGGTGGAACGGCGGCAAAACTTGTTGCAGAGGGAAATAATGTATATAAATTGACTTTGACTGATAATGTTACTAAGTTTCACCATATGAATATTAATGTGGAGTATGAGACAAGTGTTTCTCAAAGTTCAAAGGCATGTGAAATATTAGGTGTAAAAGAAATTACAGAATTCGAGCCAATAGAATGCACAAAGTTAGTTTACTGTACTGAAACCATGCAAAGAGTAGAAGATATAATATTCAAGTATAATATTGATACTGTTTTTATGCATTTTGATAGTGATATGAATCAGGACCATGTTGAAGCAGCAAAAATATGTTTAACAGCAGCAAGACATTGTGATAATCTTTTTCAATATCAAAGCAACGGATATGTGTTAAACAATTCATTTTATCCAACATACTTTGTTGATATAAGTGATTACATTGATAAGAAAATCAATGCGTTAGAACAATATGGTGAAGAACATAATAGATTCAATAAGTTATTTCAAATCAATGTTGAGAGAAATCATGTGATGGGTTATTCAAACAAGGTTGAATATGCTGAGGGATTTAGAGCAATTAAGGTTGTAGTGAGGTAATGTATGGGTAAGGTATTATTTGTTGCATGTACTAATGTAGGACAAGCTATGATAGAAGGCATAATCTTTTCTAAAAATGTAGAAAGTGAAATCGTTGGTATTGTCAATCTCAATACAAAACGTGGTTTGAGCAAGGCAAACTATCATACTTATTTGGATATATCGGAAAAATATAATATACCATTACATTTTTGTGATAATGTAAATGACCAGATGACTTTAGATTGGATTAGAGAGAAGAAGCCTGATATAATAATTCAGACCGGTTGGTCACAAAAATTCAAACCGGAATTATTAAATATTCCTACATATGGCTGTATTGGTGAACATCCTGCACCATTGCCAAAGGGAAGAGGAGCAGCATGTATAAACTGGGCTATATTGACAGGGGAAACTGAGTGGGCAGATTCCTTCTTCAAAATGGTTGACGAATACGACCGTGGAGAGGTGTATGCTCAGAAATCATTTGAAATTAAAGAGTATGACAATGTGAAGACTGTATATGATAAAGTTGCTATGTGTGCTCGAGATATAGTTCTCGAGAATATAGACAATTGGACTAATGGTGTTTTTGATACAATTACTCTTGATGAAAGTAAAGCAACTTATTATAAAAGAAGAACACCTGATGATGGAGCAATTGATTTTAATTGTAGTGCCAAAGAGGTGCATGATTTTATAAGAGCACAAACAGAACCATATCCTGGCGCTTTCTTTATGCGTAATGATGAAAAAATATATGTATTATCTTCAACTAATACCAGAAAGAGTTATAACAATAATAAAGTTGGAGATATTGTAGGCGTAACAGAAACTGGTGGAATTTTAGTTGTTTGTGGGGATAAAAACGCAGTAGAATTAAGACGATATCGTTTAAGTGATAATTCGTATGGATGGTTTGCTGAAAATAAGTTATTTAAAGATAAAATTTATTAAAGCAAATATTATAAATGCAATTATGAAAGGATAGCAAGATGACAGTATATTTAATAAATATTGTATTGATAGTTGGTCTCGGATTTGCATTTATACATGCAAGTCCATCAGATGCAAAAAAGAAGGTATATTGTGGCATAGTTGCTATCCAATGGATTTTACTTTCAGGTTTGCGTGACCTGTCTGTCGGAGCTGATACAAAACAGTATGAAACTGTTTTTACAAGAGGACTTTCAACCCCTTGGTCAACCATATTATCCAACTTTTTTGGTTACTTCACTAATGAGGTAACAACAAAAGACCCGGGCTATTTCCTTTTGCAAAAAATATTTCAGATTTTTTCACAAGATTATCGTATGTGGCTGTTTTTTATAGCAATTGTCTTTACAGGACTTATGGCAAGATGGCTTTATAAATATTCCTCAATGCCCGACATAAGTTTTCTTGTTTATTCGATTCTCTTCTTTGCCTTTTACAGTATTACAGGTCACAGACAGACTCTTGCTACTGCGTTGATTGTTTTCATAGGTTATGAATTAGCTAAAAAAAGAGAGTTTGTAAAATTTGCAATAGTCGCATTTATTGCCTTTATGCTTCATAAATCGTCAGTTGTATT
>CAJGCX010000075.1 GCA_904501895.1 Clostridiaceae bacterium | reverse complement strand
CGAGCTTGGTGAATTCTCTTCATATTATTGGCAAGACCACGTTGATGAATATCGTGAGCTTGAGGACGATATGGGTATTGAGGATATGCCGATTATCGTTACTGAATACGGCACAATGTACGAATGTGGTGCACCTGCTGATATGATGAAGTACATTACAGCAATTGAAAATTCAGGTGCTTACGCAAACGCCGCATATTGGAGACTTGCAAATAATCTTAATGACACAGTTGCTGACAACAACAGTCCTAACTCAAACTGGTGGCTTTTCCGTTGGTATGCTGATATGGAGGGCTATCTCCTTGATGCAAAAATTATCGACATTACACATGCTGACTTTGAAAATGCTATTAAATACGGTTATGACAGATTCCATTACAAGTATTTCAACGGTATTTCCTCAATGACAGAGGATAAGGATGAAATCACAGTTTTATGTGGTGGTGCTGATTACGACAGTTATGTAAATTTCAAGCATTTAGGCAAAACAAATCTCGGTAAAAAGGTTAATGTTAAGATTGAAAGCGTATGCTTTGAGGGATTAAGCGGTATTGTAAGTGAGCCTACACTTGTGGCTGAATACACTGACAGAGTTGTTGCAGGAAAGCTTCGTGTTGACCTTGAAAATCCTGACAGAAATTCAGTTTATCACATTACTCTTACTCCTGCCGAAGATGGCAAAGAGGATTTTTACAATGATAATCTTCCTGTAAGATACGAATTTGAGCACGGTATCCGTCAGGGTGGCACATACACCTATGACAGCGCTTATGCTACTACAGGTGATTTGAATGGTATGGTAGGTGGACTTGAGAATATCGGTGACAGCGTTACTGTTAAATTCGAGGTGGAAGAAGACGATTATTACGATTTATCTGTAATTTTCGGTAATTCAAACGACGGTCCTACACCTGCACACAGAGTTGACACAAGGGTTGTTATGACACTTGATGATAAAACAGAGGATATTTATCTTCCTAACACAATTAAGAGTGAATATACTGACAAAATGACATTTGTCCGACACCTTACAAAGGGTGAGCATACACTTACACTTGCTCACGGTGACGGTACATTCGTTGTTGACAGTTTGCTTGTACGTCATCATGAGGATATTGACGAAATCACTCTTTTGAAGGATTCTGACAGAACAAATGAAAGCACACAGTCATTCCTTGCAGTTGCTCCTTATGACGGATTTTATAATATGACAACAGATATTGCAACAAGCTTTAAGGTTGACGGTGCAAAGGCTTACACAGACGGTGATTGTGTTGTGTATTTAAGAAAGGGTCTTAACTACATCGATTTCGAAGCAACAACACCTGTTGAATGTACAGTTAAAGTAACTGACAGCAAGAATTATAATGTAAATATTTCTGCTGACCAGATGACGCTTTCAGACGGTGCAACACTTGTAGATGACCATATTGAAAACATTTCTTGTGTAAATGGCAGTGCAACATTTAAGGTGAATGCTCCTGAAGATGGAAATTATCGTCTTACTCTTGCTTATTCAAATAATGATGAGGGTGGAGTTCACAGCTACAATGTTGACCTTGTTGAAAGATATGTTACTGTTGATGTAAACGGCACAATGCAAAACCTCTGGTGCAGAAATACATACAGCTGGGACACAGTTAAAACTGCTACGATGAACATTAAACTTGAAAAAGGTGAAAACACAATCACTTTCACAAACGACGGTTCAGTAAAATTCAATGACAGAGATTCTCATGCTCCATATATTTTCTCTGTTAGTGTAAATAAATTATGTGATTGAGAGGTATAAATATGTTAGCAAAGGTTATAAGAGCATTAGTAGCTGTACTTATGGTTATCTCCCCTGCACTTCCACAAAAATTAAGTCTTCCCGCAATACCAAGTGGTCAGAATTTAGAGCTTGATTCTCGTTTTGAGCTTGTGTGGTCAGACGAATTTGACGGTGACGAACTCGACACAACAAAATGGTATTATCCTTGGTGGGAAACTGAAAGAAAAGGAGGCTTCTGGCACGAGGATATGGTTGCTGTCAAAGACGGTAATCTCGTAATCACAACTGCTTATTTTGATGAGCCTCTTGAAAACTATTATTACGACAAATGGCACGACAGTATCGATTTTAAAGACTATAAGGCAGGTTGGTACACAGGCTGTGTTGAAACACGAGGCAAATTCGAACAGACTTATGGATATTTTGAATGCAGATGTATTCTTCCGAAATCATCAGGTATGTGGTCTGCTTTCTGGATGATGAATGACGGTGTTTCAAATGTTGACGGAAGCGGCAAGGACGGTACTGAGGTTGATGTTTTCGAATCAATGTACTATAAGGATATGTGGTGGGGTGCCGGTGATGCTGTTGTGACAGGTATCCACTATGACGGATACGGTGCTGACCACAAGGGTGATTCTATCGGTAAATGGTTTGCAAATAATCCATATGAGGAATACAACACATATGGTGTTGAATGGAATGAAAACGAATATATTTTCTACATCAACGGGGTTGAAACCGGCAGACTCTCAACAGGTGGTGTAAGCCAGAATCCTGAATACCTGATACTCTCCTGTGAGGTTGCAGGTGAAAACGGCGTTGCAAATGCTGACCGTAATGGTGTTGGTGAAATGAGCATGGAGCCTGGTAATACAGCAGAGTTTATAGTTGATTACGTAAGAGTTTATCAATATAAATAATTGAAATAAAAAAGCGACTATCTTTCGATAGTCGCATTTTTTATTAGATGAATTTTTCAGGGTCAACTTCGTACTTATCTGTACAAATCTTGATTAAGTCAATCAATGCAAGAACTCCACCAAGATAGCAACAGAAGGATGCTATGATTTTAACAATACCCTTCTTTGTTTCACCCATCATAAAGTTATGAATACCTAAACCACCAAGGAACAAACAAACAATAATGATTGTCAGCTTGTCTTTACCTGCTAAATTTGATGCCTTCTTAACAGCAAAGCCACAGCTCATACAAACTTCTGCCCCTGCAGGAACTGGCTGACCACAATTATCGCAAAAAGTTTCGCCCTCGCCAACCTTAACGCCGCAGTTTAAGCAAATAGCCTGATTTTCATTAATTGAGTTTCCACAATTTTTACAATACATTTTCATATCCTCCTAAAAATGATTTATAAAATCATTATACTAGTTGATTTTCCCAATGTCAATGCACTTTGGACATATTATCCAAATAAATTCATTGCCCAATTCAATATAAATCCTGCACCGATTAAAATTATTACAGCATAATTTAACACACGATTTTTAAAAAGTTTTCCATCAAAAAGGACATAAAGTCCTATAATTGGTAAAGACCAGAACATTCTGTGATACTCAAAAGCAGAAACGAAATCAAATCGTAATGCACTCAGCAACGCTCTTGTCATACCACAGCCTAAACATTCAATTCCAGTAATATGTAAAACTATGCACGGAATCTTTAGCAGCCTGTACATTCCCGTTGCAACAAGTAACATAATAAAAATTATTATTTTTTCCTTTATATTTTTTATTTTCATCTTAACCGTTTCCGTAAACTAAAATTTTTATAAAATTATATCACAGTATATGATACATAGCAAGTAAACTGTAAAAAGGCTGTAAACCAAAAAGATTTACAGCCCTTTTATTCTATATTACAAAAATTGTCGCATTTGGATGATTAAATCCTCTTCAAGATTGATAAGTCTTTTACAGATGTCCTTTGATTTTTCGTCGGCTGCTTTGTACTCGTTGAGGTATTTATTGAGAGATTTCACACCCATATTGCAACCATCGGTAATCAAATCCGCAATTGTATGGTCGGACTCATTCATAACGAGCTTCATATTGGTTTTCATCCACGACATACCCTTTGCCATAGGATTAGGTTCTTTTCCGTCATCGTGATAGGAATCGAGAAGCACCTGCAAGTCCTTATCCAATTTACAATGTTCTTCTCTGTTGTCTGTTAAATCCTTGCGAAGCTTTTCGTCCTTCACATATTTCAGCACATCATCGATTGACGAAACACCCATTTTGACTCCTGCATCACATTCACGGAGCAATTTAATTGTATCCTGTTCAACCATAAAAAAATCTCCTTTACATTCAGTATTTACAAATAGTATTTACTGATTTTCAGGAAATATGACAAAAGACGGAATCACTTACGACTCCGTCTTTTTATGTTTATTACTTTTTATTTTACTGTATAATAATATGTTTCACCTAAAACATATACTTCCAATTCAACAGGTCCGTTTTCTACCATTTCAGGCACTTCAATAAGATAGTATCCTATTGCTGTATCTAATGGCTCAATATCAGCATAAGTTGTTAAATCAGCACCTTGTTCTTCTTCAATAATAACAAAGCTATCATACTTATACTTGCCATCATAAATTGCTTTAACACCTGCAATATGTTCAATATCCAATGTTGAACCTTTAAGATTCTTCACTTCAAACTTAACTGTAAGATATTTTTTGCCGTTTTCTGCTTCGTAATAGGTATAATAACCGTCAGGTCTTGGTGGTTCAACTACATTTGTGAAATATGTTTTTTCGAATTTAACACTCAATGTAGAGTTATCACTATATTCCTGACCCATTGCAAGAGTCTGTCTTTTCGCTACATAATCAGAAATAGATAATGTGCAAGAAGAAACATTACCACCACAAGTTGCTGTGAGTGTCATATTTTCTGCACTTGTTCCTTGTGGAACCTGTACTGCAAAATATACTCTTGCTTCTTCTAACGCTTCAATTGTACCATACCATGTAATATTCGAATCTGAAACGACATAGCTTTCAGCTTCATAAGTTGTTCCAGCAATTTCCAACTTCATTGTGATAAGATTATTAACATCTGATGCTGAAGCTGTCAAATTCTTAACCTTAGTATCAACTACAATATACTGTTTTCCTGCCTCAGGAACATATGAACTAAATCCATCCAAAAGAGCCTGAAGCTTATCTGCAGTAAACACACCCACAATTTTATATTCTGCAATGTTTTCAACTACATTTGGTTCTTCTGTTTTGATGTTTTCAACTTTGTTATTTAAGCTTGAACCACCTGAACCTTCTGAATCATTTCCACCAAACATACCAACAATAGCAATAAGCGCAACAACAATAATTACCCAAAACCACCATTTTTTAAAGATAGGCATTTTAGCTTTATCTTTTGTTGTTGTATTTTGGAGCTGTGTTCCACAATTTGTGCAAACATTACCTGTGTTTTCTGTACCACAATTTTGACAATACATAATTTTATCCTCCCTTTATCCCAATTCGGGATATTTCGATTATACCAAAGTGGGATAATATTGTCAAGAGGTGAAAACATGAGGCTTAAACAGTTAAGAAAAGAACGAGGTATTTCCCAATTGAAACTAGCTATGGATTTAAATATGAATCAAAATAGCATTAGTCGATATGAAACCGGTGTGCGACAAGCCGATTATGTAACTTTGATTAAATTTGCCGATTATTTTCAAGTTTCAATTGATTATCTTCTTGAGAGAACAGACAATCCAAAATTCTACAAATGACAAAAGACGGAATCACTTACGACTCCGTCTTTTCTTGTTTATTATCATCTTTTTCTTCTCTTTTAAAGCCTGCTATTGCTGCTGTGACACAATACACCTCGTGTGCTCCTCGGATTTTAAGTATCCATGAGCAATCATCAAGTGTTGAGCCTGAGGTTTTCACATCATCAACCAAAAGGATTGTTTTGCCCTTAACGTCTACTCCGTTTTTCACATCGTAAACGCCAAAAACATTACCCTTTCTTGCACGGGCATTCATTTTATGCTGTGCTTTTGTTTCAAAAAGCTTTGTGAGAACGTTATACATCGGAATATCCAATTCCTTTGCAAGATTTTCTGCAAGGATTTCGCTTTGATTATAACTTCTGCTCATCATTTGCGCTTTTGTGAAAGGCACAAAGCAGATAAAATCGAATTTTTTATCCTGAAAATCCTCTTTTACAGCAGACGCCATATCCCTTGCAAGAGTTGTCCCGAGATTAAGCTTGTTACTGAATTTAAAACGGACTATGCATTTTCTGATTGCCTCGTCATAATAAAATGGTGATGTGATTCCGTCAAAGCCAAGCTTGTGCTTTTTACAGATGCATTTTGATTTTTCTGCGCCACAGTATTTGCATTTTTCACCCTTTATAACAGGCAGATTTTCTTCACAATCCTTACAGAGGCTTTCACCTTTTTCTAACAATGCGCCACAGTAACGACAGCGATTAGTAAAAAACAGCCAAAACAAATTGTTTTTCAGAAACTTCTTTATTCTATTTTTGTGAGATGTAATTTTTATATTTTTCATAAAATTCTTTTGAATTTTCGTGACCTGCGAAAGCACTTGAATCAGCAGGATTCATAAGTCCTAAATACTGATAACCAAGGATTTTATCAACATAAGGTGCAACGTTTTCAATCTGCTTTTTCACTCTTTCAAAATCGGCAGGAATCAATGCACTTTTATAAACCATTCCTTCAAAATCGAACAGTTCAATATCTGCCCAAAGCTTAGAACGTCCTGCCTTATCGTGGGCTTTACGAAGTTTTTCAAAAAGTCTTCTCGTTCTGTCAACCTTTGTTTTCTTTACGCCAACCTCATCCTGATATGCGATAAAATCAACATCCAATTCGGAAAGTGAACGGATAAAATAGTTACTTGCAAGGACAAGATTTGTGCCATAAGGTGCAATAAGCGTCTTTTTATCAGGAGTCAATTCGTGACATCTTGCAGAGCAGAGGTTTACATATTTCATAAATTCCTTTGAGAAATTAAGGATTATGCATGTTTCGTCAGGAAAATACCAACCGTAAAAACTTTTATGATAACCATAAAGTGCAGTTAATTCTTCCATTGCCCTGAAAGAACGGTCAATTACCTCTTTGCTTGTGATGTTGTAGTTGGCTTTTCTCCAATCACCATAAAAACCATTACCTAAAAAGACCTTAACATTACAATTATCTGCCTCGGAAAGTAATTCTTCAATAGGGTCAGTACATGGAATATCTGCAAATGGAAAAACAGAGGATTTGAAATAGCATTTTTCATAAAGTGCAGTTGCCATAACAACTATATAATCCATTCCTACCGCTGAAATTTCACGAACCTTTTGTCTCCATTCCTCTGCTTTGAACTCATCAAGCTGTGGATTCCAATATTTTCCTTCCGGAGTATTATGGTGATGAAATTCAAAAAATGTTCCGTCAATTTTTCTATTCATAATTCCACCTCCACAAATTGAAATTATTAAAGCTTTGGCATTTCTGTCATACGAAGTCTTGCACAGCCATAAGGTACAAGCTGAATTTTCTGAACACCTGAAATTGGTGTTCTTGATTTTGGTGTTGTTCGTGCAATTGATTTATATGGGAATTTAAGTCCCCAATCAATTTGCTGTACATTTGCGTTAATAGTCACAGGTGGATTTGCCTGTGAAAACGGGAAATCACCTATTCCGTTGAATTTTACTGAAAAATCCTCATTGGAATAGCCATAATTCCAAGGTGTTTTCGGAATAAATTCGTAATCGCAGTATGGGAATTTACGTTCAACACCCTTTTTAGTATATTCACGCATTTTCTTTTCATAATTGATTGGAATTGAAAAGAGTAATGAGCCCATCTGTAACGCGTAAAGGTTATTTGGTCTTTCCTTAAGATATGGTGCAGTATCAAATTCAACGCTTATTTCTGTCTTGCCCTGCTTGATTGCCATTTTAAGGTCTTTTGTCTGGACATTTTCACTGTTGACCTTAAGATTCTTTGCAAATGACGGAATACGGATTACAAAATCGAAATCCTTTTCACTATCAATTGAATAGTGCATTTTGTTTTCAAATGGGTAATTTGTAGCAAGGTTAATTGTAACTCCATTATCATTCAACACAGAAGGAAGCATAATGGAATTTATTATCTTATTACCATTATGCATAAATGTTGAAAGTGCAAATTTAGGCCAACCCTGACTGAAATTTGCAGTACAACAACCGTAATTCGGCTCAAGACCAAAGGTGTGTGCATAAGGACCATTAGTGCTCCACGGAGCCATAATCATAGTTTTTTCACAGGCAATCTGATTCACCTGCTGAACATATTGATGAGTCCACATATCCTCACTGAGTGTTGCAGGAAGTGCATTAAAGCCAAGCACCTCAAGACGCTCTAACCACTTATTATCTCCTGAATGAGCAAAAATTTCTTCGTAGGAATACATCTGCTCAACAACGGCACAAAGCTCTGTACCCTTTGTAGGGTCAAGTCCTGAAAGCACCTCATCACCTGTGAAGCCCTCAAATGCAGTACCGTTATATTTATCGAGAATTGTACGAAGCTTTTCAGCGTTGTCAGTATATTTTTCACCCAACAAATTATGAGAAACTGCTTCTGTTTTAAGCATCATAGCCATATTAACTATGTGGGTATTCATCTGCCACACATGGCTTGGCTTTTTCCAATTTTCTGTTGTTTTATTGTAATCAAAGCCTTG